>JBIMKC010000076.1:9144-10696 GCA_043673925.1 Chromatiales bacterium
AGATGAGCTAGTGAAAGAAATATTGTCGTGACGGGTGCACTATGCAGGCTCGTAGCGCTTGACCTTGACGCTTCCGGCAAGGTTGCGCATCTGCGCAGCGTCATAAGCCGCCTGCATCCGCAGCATCATTTCCATGCTGACATCGAACGCCTTTTCCCAACGAAGCGCCATCTCCGGGGACAGCCCCGCTTTGCCGTTCAAAAGATCGGACACCGTAGCCCGGCGGACACCGAGAATTTCAGCGGTGCGCATCACGTCAAGCTGCAACGGTTCCAAAACTTCCATCCGCAGGAAGTCCCCCGGATGCGGGGGGTTCATACCCATAGCCATTTTCAAGCCTCCTCTCGTCTAGTGGTAGTCCTCAAAATCAAGATCGGTAATTTCATCGTCTTCAACCCGGAACACCATGCGCCAGTTTCCGGTTACGCTTAGGCTCCATTGGCCCTTTCGATCTCCGGTCAACTGGTGCAATCGCCATCCGGGAAGCGCCTTCAAACTCCCTATGTCGTCGGTAAAGACCAAAGCGGCCAATATATTCCGAATGCGCGGCAGAGAGGCGGCTGGCAATCCGCTCGGGTCGTCTTCCTCATAAAAGCGGCGCAACCCCTTATGCCGAATCTTTCCTACCCGCATTGATCCTCACTCTCATTTTGAGTGTACGGTAACACCGGACGCATTGCAAACTAAATCGGCTTTGTCCGGGGTTCCGCCATCTGGAACACTTTTTATTGCTTTCTGTTTCGATACCGGAATCCGGCGCTCTGATCAACGCACGGCGGCGGATGCGAAAAGGCCAGGGTGGCCAGGGTCGCTTATTTTTCGTTGGACGTCGCCAGCAATATTCGATCCTGGCCCCTGAACTCCCTTACGGCCGCAGTAGACCATCTCGCACGCTAGTACCGGTGCTATAATCCACCTATGAGTACTGCAACTTCGATCGTGACATCCCATGAATTATTGCGCATGCCGGACGACGGTCAGCGTTACGAGCTCTTGGGTGGAGAATTGAGAAAGATGGCGCCAGCGGGTCAGAAGCACGGCAGGATCATCATGAATATCGCGACGCCGCTTGATACACACGTCAGGGCGAACGAGCTCGGTAGGGTTTACGCTGCCGAAACTGGCTTTCAGCTGACCCGGAACCCCGATACCGTGCGTGCTCCCGATGCCGCCTTTGTGTCCACTGAGCGCCTTTCCGCCATCGGCGAGGTCGAGGGTTACTGGCCTAGTGCTCCCGATTTAGCCGTAGAGGTGATTTCCCCGAGCGACAGCTATGCGGATGTGGAGGATAAGGTGTTCGATTGGCTAACGGCAGGGACCCGGTTAGTCATCGTCGTCAACCCGCACAAATGTGCCGTAACGCTATACAGGTCTCTTTCCGAGGTCTCCATCTTGACGGAGGTGGATACGATTGACGCCAATGATGTCGTTCCTGGCTGGAAACTGCCTGTTAAGGAGGTATTCGAATAACAGCCCCCGGTTTTTAAGCTCCTTCCGCAGTTAAATCACCCCCGGCAAAGCCGGGGGCTTATTGGGTGAGCGCCTCAAAGGC
>JBIMKC010000077.1:0-10581 GCA_043673925.1 Chromatiales bacterium
TTCTTGAGCGATCCTTCGCACCCGGTTTATCGGTTTGTCAACGAGCTCGCCCGATTACAACACGCGTTACCGCGAAGCGGGGATCACCAACAAAGATTAAGCGACGTGATCGTACATCTTGCTGCGAGAATCGACGGTGGCGACAACTATAGCACGGCTCCAATACGAGAAGCCTTGGCTGACATACAAGCACTCGAAGCCCAGCTTATTCCGTCTTTCATGACATCCATCATGCCGCCTGTCATGACCGGGCCACCGACCTTGAAAACCGGCAGGCATTTATCCACCGGTTGAGCGCGGCAATGGCGCCGCAGCGTGGACATTGTCGGCGTCATGGCGGAAAATGTCCCGCATCGCGCGGCCGTCCGGAGCAAGCAATCGCCGCGCACCACCCGAGCTTATTCGGGCGTCGATCAAATGGCCTATCAACACGTCGAGTTTCCGCAGCAGGGTCAACGCCTATCCATCGAGAACGGCCGGCTCGTCGTCCCCGATCATCCCATCCTCGCTTACGTCGAAGGTGACGGTATCGGTCCGGATATCATGCAGGCTTGTCGGCGGGTTTGGGATGCGGCGATCGAGCAGGCCTACGGCGGCAAGCGCAAGGTCCATTGGATGGAACTCTACATGGGCGAGAAGGCCGCCGAGAAATACGACGGCAATGTCTTTCCCGACGAGGTGAAGGAGGCGTTACAGCAGATCATCGTGTCGATCAAAGGACCGCTCACCACACCCGTGGGGGGCGGTTTTCGCTCGCTGAACGTGGCTCTGCGCCAGGACTTGGACCTTTATGCTTGCGTACGCCCGGTCCGCTATTACCCGGGGGTGCCTTCGCCTATGCGCCAGCCGGAATTCGTGGACGTGGTGATCTTTCGCGAAAATACCGAAGACGTTTACGCGGGGATCGAATATCAGGCCGGGAGCCTTGAGGCCAAACGCGTCGAGCGGTTCCTGAAGGATGAGATGGGGGCCGAATTCTTCGATGACTCCGGAATCGGCGTCAAACCGATCAGTGCCTTTGGCAGCAAACGCCTAGTTCGCAAGGCGATCCAGTATGCCCTGGATCACGGCCGCGAGAGCGTCACGCTCGTACATAAAGGGAATATTCAGAAGTATACGGAAGGCGCGTTCCGCAACTGGGGCTATGAGGTTGCGCGCGAGGAGTTCGGCGATCGGACCATCACCGAGGCCAATCTTTACAGCGTCCACGGCGGTAAGCAACCCAAGGACAAGGTGGTCATCAAGGACCGGATCGCGGATATCATGTTTCAACTGATGTTGCTTCGGCCGAACGAGTTCGACGTGATTGCTACCACGAACCTCAATGGCGACTATCTCTCCGACGCCATCGCCGCCGAGGTGGGCGGGGTGGGGATAGCCCCGGGCGCGAACATGGCCGACTTCGTGGCGGTGTTCGAGGCCACCCATGGCACGGCGCCTAAATACGCCAACCAGGATAAGGTCAACCCCGGCTCGCTCCTGTTCAGCGGCGTCATGATGTTCGAATACCTCGGCTGGAACGAGGTAGCGGATCTCATTACCTTCGCCTATCCCGAAGTCATTCAGCGGAAGATCGTGACCTATGATTTCGCGCGCTTGATGGACGGCGCGACCGAAGTATCCACGAGCCGATTCGCGGATGCGTTGATCGATGAGATCACGGCGAAGGTCGATATCGAGGCGCGGCGCAGGGAGTGGTACGCGGCCGTTCAATCCGAGAGAGAAGAGCGCGAGGCGCGGCGCATGGCGGAGCCCTTCGTCGAAATGCGCGCCTCGGGACGCACGCCGCATACGGTGGCCGACATCATGAATCACATCAGAACCGTGAAGCCCGGGGTATTTGTCGATCAAGTGATGCACTTGATGCGCGAGCACGGCATCAGCAGCGTGGTCGTGGAACCCGGCAGTGACGGCCTGTGGGCAATCATGACCCAGCGGGATATCATTGGCCGGATTATTCACGCCAATCGTTCCCCGGCGCGCGTCAAGGTGGAGGAGATCGCTACCAAACCTCTGGTTACCGTGCCTGTCGACATGTCCTTGCAAGAGTGCGCCTCCAGGATGGTGGAGTCGCATATTCGCCGTGTGGTCGTAGAACAGAGCGGTTTGCCCATCGGTATCGTGAGCGATACGGATCTGTTCCGCATCGTGGATGAGCTCGGTTGGGAACCGGTGGTTTTGTAGCGCCATGGCGCGCCGCCGGGTGCAATGCGCTTCCACCAGGCACCTTTAGCCGGAGCCGGATTTACCGTACCGGCTCGTGCTCTGCCCCAGGAGCAAGCTCGACGTCATTTGGAGTTGCCGATCCTGAGCCGGTACAGCACGTACTCCGTCGCGCGCGCCACCGCCGAGCCGATGGTCATGCCTTGGGCCAAGCCGGTGGCGATGGCGGAGCCCAGCGTGCATCCCGTGCCGCGCAAGTGCGGCGTTTCGATGCGAGGATGTTGAAATATCTGGAGGTCCGCGTCGGTGATTAGGAAATCGCTGATAGTATCCCCAGATCTGTGACCGCCTTTCAATAGAATCGCCTTCGGACCTTGTCCGAGCAAGCGCTTGGCGGCGGCGACCATGTGCTCGTCCGTGGTAATGCGCATGCCCGTGAGCCGCTCGGCCTCGGGAACATTGGGGGTTAAAACGGCAGCGTGCGGGAAAACGCGCCTCACCAGGCGCCCGATCCCCGGAGGATCGAGAAGGGTCGCGCCGCTGGTCGCAAGCATCACCGGATCGACCACCCAGGGTAGGTCGGGCGCTTGGGCTTCGATCAGATCGCAGACGGCGTCAATGATCTCCGCGCTGTAGAGCATTCCGGTCTTGATGCAGTCGGCGCCGATGTCTTGAAGCACGGCCTCCGCCTGGCGGGCGACGAAAGCGGGATCGATGCCGACGATCGCATGGACGCGCTTTGTGTTTTGCGCCGTCAGCGCGGTGATCGCAGTGGCCGCGCGACCGCCGAGGGCCGCGATGGTCCTGATGTCGGCCTGAATTCCGGCCCCACCGCTCGAATCGGACCCGGCGATGACCAGTACGCGGCCCTGCATGCGATTCAGACGCTGGGGGTGCCGCGTTTCTCCAACAGGTAGTCCAACCACAGAGCGGAGAGCTTTTCCTGAACGGAGTTCTGGCGCAGCCGCGCATTCAGGTGCGGAAAGTCGACGCGATCGAGCTCTTGGTCCTGGTTGTAACACGAATAGACAAAATATTCCTGGCCGGTACCGGGATCGATGTGCTTGCACAGGCATTGCGCGCATACGCCCTTCATCATGCACTGCATGGGAGAGTTGATCGAGCCGATGGCGACGTGCTTGGGTTTCAGGTAGGGTTTTAGTATTCCACTGCGGGCTTCTTTCACGGCCGCCATCATGCGATCGGAACCGATGGCGATGATATGGTCGACATCATCCAGATGGACCGGCGTATCTCCAAGCTTGCCCTTCGCATAGGCCACCATGGCCTCGAGGACGTTACCTATGAAACTCTTGTCTTGGGGCCGCGTGATCGGGATCGGCCGCGCCGTGGGCGCGGGATCCACGGACCACACGATAACATCCGACGCGGCCTCGATGTCCTCGACCTTGAAGACATCATCGCGGTTTTTGTAACCGGCGAAATAAATCACTCGATTGCCGGCTGCGCGCAAGGCTTTACCGATCGAGAACAGCACCGCATTGCCCAATCCGCCGCCCGTGAGCACGACGGTTTTACCCGAGGGGATGTCGGTCGGCGCGCCGGTCACGCCCATCACTACGACCGGATCCCCCGGTTTCCACAACCGACAGAGCCGGGAGGAGCTTCCCATCTCGAGCGTGATCAGCGCTATCAAGCCCTTCTCCTTGTCCACCGAGGCGCCGGTGAGCGCCAAGCCTTCCGCGGCCAAAACAGTGCCTTCCACCCGCGGGGCGAGCGTCTCGAGGTTTTGAACTCGATAAAACTGACCGGGACGAAACTTGCTCGCTTGCATCGGCGCATGGACCACGATCTCGATGATGGTGGGCGTGAGCCGCCGCACCGCCACCACGGTCGCGAGCAGTGACTCATCGAGTGTGGCGTGAAACGCCCGCAGCGCTTGATCGCGGTGGCGCTGATCGGCCGGATCGAGTTGGCACAGCTCGCGTTCGAACAATCTCACGATGTACGGGTAGCCGTCACGGGCGCTGGCCATCGCCTTGACAACGTTCCCCGCGTACACCGGATGGTTGTCCCCATAGAAAGTAATAAACTTACCTTGCCGCTGATACGAGGTGAAGGGCGCGCGCTTGCCAACTTTCGGTGCGGTGAGATCGCGCATCGCTTCCAGCCCGCGCGCATTCGGCTCGTATCTTTGATAGAAGTGGGCCTTGGCGTCCATCTCGAAGCTGCCGGGGTGTTCGCTCTCATAGATCGTATTGGGCGAGGTGCCGGCGGCGATGAAAAGGCTGCGCAGCGGCACTTCAACCGCATCGTCCGCGGCGATCCAGCGACCGTCCTTTGGAGTCAAACGCTCGAAACGCACCGCCCGCAGATGGCCGAAGCGATCGCCAATGGCCTCGCTAGGACTCATGCCTTCCGCGAGGGCAATGCCTTCTTCCAGCGCCTTCTCGATCTCCTCGTGGTTCTGTCTGTACGCCGGAGCGTCGCGCAGACCTTTGCGGTAGAATAATGTCACCCCGCCCCATTGTTCGAGCAACGGCAGGAAATTCGGGGTTTCGCCGGCCGCAAGAGCGCGCGAGCGCTCGGCGCGTATGGCGCGTCCGTGATCAAGCAATTCATCCAGGATCAGCAGTTCCTCTTCGTCGTAACGGGCACGCACGGACTGCTCTTCATAACGCCTCGCCAGCACGTCGTAACGGCGTAGGACCCTCTCGACCTGCACCGGATAATAAGCGAGCAGCTCGGTCGCCGTGTCGATCGCCGTGAGTCCGCCGCCAATGACCCCGGCGGGCAACCGCACCTGTAGGTTGGCGAGGGAGGAATGTTTGGCGGCGCCGGTCAGTTGCAGCGCCATGAGAAAATCCGAGGCCTTGCGGATCCCGCGCATGAGGTTATTCCCAAGCTTGATGATCGTGGGTTTGCCGGCGCCGCTCGCGACGGCGATATGGTGAAACCCGAGATCCCAGGCCTCGTTGATCGTCAGCGTGCCGCCGAAACGGATGCCGCCGTAGCAGCGAAACGTCCGCCGCCGGGCGAGCGTGAGATAGATGACCTTGAGAAAGTTCTTGTCCCAACGCACGGTGATGCCGTATTCCGCTACGCCGCCGAAACCCGTCATGACGCGGGTATCCAAGTCCTCGTAAAGCTCGGCAAAATCCCGGACCGGCCGCGGTGGTTGATCCCAATCGCCGCTCAGGTCTCGCGGCAGAGGCTCGATCTTCAAACCATCGATGCCGACCACGCCGAACCCCTCGTTGAGAAGGTAATGGGCCAAGGTGTAGCCGGCGGGGCCGAGCCCGGCGATGAGCACATTCTTACCGTTATAGGGCAGGGCCACGGGGCGTTTGACATTGAGCGGATTCCAGCGCGTGAAAAGCCCGTAGATCTCGAACCCCCACGGCATGAACAATACCTCGGTCAGGACGTTGGTTTCGATCTGTGGAATATTGACGGGCTCGGTCTTCTGGTAGATGCATCCCTTCATGCAGTCGTTGCAGATCCTGTGACCCGTGCCCGGGCACATCGGGTTGTCGATCATGATGAGCGCGAGCGCTCCGATATTGTCCCCTTGCCGCTTGAGCACGTGCATTTCGGAGATCTTCTCCTCCAGCGGGCAGCCGGTGATCGTCACTCCGAGCGGGTTGACCTTGTAGCTCCCGTCTCTGCGGTTGCGCATGCCCTTGGAACAGGAATCGGTATCGCGGTCGTGACAATAAATACAGTGATCTATTTCATATAGCACGTGGCGTTCGCCGTGGCGGGGATCCGTCAGAGCAAAGCCGTCGCGCCGCCGGCGTCGCGCCATCGGTCCGCTGAGGACCTGATAGCCGTCGCGTTGGAGCTGCTCGGCATGGACCAGGTGCTGGAAGTCTGTTTTTCGAGCTTGCTTGAAGCTCACCCAATTCGCCACCGTTGCGTTTATTCCCGCATCGTGGCGTGCGGCGAAGCTCCAGCGCTCGATGCGATCGTAAAGCGCGAGCACGAACTCGAGGGCGCGCGTTTCGGTCAAGCAATCGGCAAAGGTCGCCCGGGCTTCGGGGTCGGCCTCGATACGGGCGCGAACGGCGCACAGGTCTTGCTCTAAGCGCTTGTCCGCCGGTTCTTGCCTAGAAGTCCTTGCGGCGCAGCGCTCGCGCAGACGCCAAAGCTCGCTCGCGACGCCGGCGAGGGCCCGCTCAGGATCGCTCGCGTGGGCGCCGGGAGCGATGATGTGTTTAAGAATCTCGATTTGCCGCTGCAATTGCTGGAGGTCCCAGGTGATCAGATCCTCCGGCCTGAACTTTTCTTGCGCTTGCGCCAGGACTTCGTTGCGGAAGACAAAAACCGTGTCCAGTTCTTCTTGTATGGCAGCACGCTGGCGGTCGCGCTCGCTCGCGACGCCGAAGAGCTTGGCGGCAAATTCCCCGACGTAGGGCGCCATGCGCACGAGCAAGTCCGATATCGTTTGCGGCGGTAGTCCTTCGCCCACTGTGGCGCGGTATTGCCCGAACTCGGTAGACAGAGCGGGGTTTCGATCCGCGACGTACTCATCGAAAACAGCAAGCAGATCCCGGAGCCGGTGGGGCTCGTATAAGTCCGCATACGCAAACGCGGTGAATCCGAGCGCTAGATTTACTTGCGCGGATGCTGAGACGCCGGCCGCGGGGTATGGCGGGACGCGTTCGGAAAACTCCATGACAATTGGTTTAAAGTAAACGCGTCACTGCGCCGCAGGCCAATCGCTGAAGGGATAAGGCTTATCGTCCGACTTGAAGGTTACATACACCAATAGCTGATAGATATAGGTACTGAGCCGCTGGCCAAAATCCACGAGGCGCGGATTGATGTCCCCGGTGACGAGCTTTGAACCGAACTGGAACAGCGCGACTCCCCAAGCGACGAGCTCGGCGACGGTATAGATGACCGCAAACAGCAACATGTAAGCGCCTCGCTTCCAGGTCTCGCCGTTCTGAAAATGCTCCGCAAAGCTCATGTCATTCTCCCCGCCCTAAATGCCGCTCATGATAGACACAAAAACCCCCTAATGCCATGCTCGCGCGCGCGGCGGGGGTAGCTTGGATGACTCTGGGGCCGGCGCGAGCGTAGCGCCGTGGTGAGTGATACCGCCCCCGGGCACCGTAGCGGTAATCGGGAGGATTAAGAACGCTGCTAAGTCAGGGAACGGGCGATGAGCTCCCGGCCTTGGCGGGTAATGAACCCGTCCTCGGTAATCAGCCCAACGTCGACGCAGGTGTGGTAGAGCTGGAGCGATTCTCCGCTCGGCACATAGACGGTGCCGTCTCCATAATGATGGTTCAACAGCCGCGCGAGCTCGCCGGTGCTTGCCGCCATCGCCTCGAACGTATTCATCTCTCGTTTCCCTGTCACCTCGGTTCGCATCGAGACCATGTATTCCGGATCCTCACCAATCTCTACGCGGATTGTGTGCCAATGGATTTAGCGCACGCCGATGTCCCCATATCGACGGCAAACGCGGGAAGATTAGCCTGCGGGTAGTCATGACGCCCGCTAGCATAGGGGGTAGGAACAGAAAGTTCTGCGAAAAATTACCACCTGGTTTGTAACTTATGCACGGTTCACGGGCGGCAACACTTCGCCGCTGCAAGCCCTGCCGGGCCGGCGGATCGGATCGTGGCGTCAGGGGGAGGATCGAAATTACGCGCTGTGCGCGCTGGCAGGCTAAGCGCGCATGCGCCGAACCGGGGTATCCTGAGGGCAGGGTCTTCGCGCGGGGACTAAATGCTTGATGGCATCACGAAGGGGAATGGGCGAGGCAATCCCGTTTCCTCGATATCACCCACTACCACACGTTGGTTCCGAATTTGTCTTAATGTCTTTGCCTCAGCTTGCTAACAGGTCAGAAAACGTCAACGGCGATTTGCCAGCGTATCGGGTTCATCGCGTGCCGCGGGCTAGTAATCACCGTGCGCGCTACCTTTCCTTGCGTCCACCGACAGCCAGCGGATTTTTTACCGACTTGTGCGTTTGCATCCCGATCCGAAACACCGCATAGCCCGGCATGATGACCTGATTGATGGCCATGCCCAGCACGCGTCCATCATGGGACGACAAAATCTCGCTACGCTCCTCGCTGATGGGATCGGTCACGATGCCCAATAGCTGCCCGGCGCGTACGGTCTCCCCCAGGCTGACGCGCGACAAGAAGAAACCGCCATCGTTGGCGCGAACCCATTTCGAACGATGGAAGAATAAAGCGGCTTCGGCCGCCGGCTTTTTCTCAGCGACCATCTCCAACGCGGCCATCAGGGATTGAATCCCCCTGTACCCTTGCTCCACTTTGGCGGGCTCGATCCGGTGCGCTTCGCCGAGTTCCAGTGTCACGGCAGGCACGCCTGCGGCATCAGCAGCGCGGCGCAATGTCCCACGGATCCCCTTGCTGTGTAAGACGACGATCGGGCCAAAGCCTTGTGTCAGTCGTTTAACCGCGGGCTTAAGCGCGTTGGCGCGCAACTGTGTCAGATTCGTGTGCTGCAACGATGCGGTGTGAATGTCGACTAGCGCGTCGCATTGCATCACGATCTCGTGGAAGAACGAGTAAGCTATCCTGGCGGCCGCGCTGCCCTGCGGATGGCCCGGAAAGTATCGGTTCAGGTCTCGCCTATCCCACAGATAACGGGAATTCTGGCGAAACCCTTGCAGGTTCACGATCGGTACTCCGATGACATTGCCGCTCAGTTTGTCCGGTTCGAGCGAGTGTATGATTCGCTGCACGATCTGGATACCGTTGATCTCATCACCGTGGACAGCAGCGGTCAGACAGAGCGTCGGCCCGGGCCTGACGCCCCTTACGACGACGACGGGCGTCGCCTCGGTGATGCCGGAGAAAGGCGCCCAGGAAAGCCGTTCAATCGAGCCAGGCTTGACGTTCTGTCCCAATAACTGGAATGGCTTCCTCGGGTTGGCGGCACCCTTCGGTACGGTGTGCCTTCTTTCAGTTTTGATGCTCTTGCCTTCAGCGCGAAAAGCTGCCTCCTCTGATTTGATCGTAAGGTCGCTCGGCTGGGGAACGGCAGTTTGCGGGTAAAGAACGGTGAGCGACAACATGACCAGCGCGAGCCAGCGAGCAGTTGGCCGCGCATGCTGGCGTCGATTCGGCGATAATGGAACCGGCGAGGCGATATTCATGGGCATAGACTCTTTCATCGTGACTTCTTTGCATTTGGCAAAGAAGTTTCGTCTGGCATTTGGTTGCGGCCAGAGGCCGCACTGGAAAAATAAACGCCCTTTTTCGTCAAGAAGCAGCGTAATGCGGGGCTAGTAAGTTGTCAAACATGCGGGGCCTCGGCCTAGGATCGGCGAATTTTCGGGCCGGTCATTGGCCCGAGGCGCCAAGTTTCGCGACCAGTTGGCGTCTCGCGCGAGTGAAGGCGAAGGAGGATGGTCGACATGACTCAGGCTCGCTGTCTCAGAGGTTGAAAATCAATCTACTGCGCATCCCGATCCCGAGAACTTCTCGCGCCTTCGGTGTCTTAGGTGAAAACCACCTCGAGAGCGGGGAGTGCAATCGCAATAACTTATCGTGCATAATTGGATATTGAAGGGCGGGGGCCGATGGCGGGTTGAATAACGCCAACGCGCGCCGTGTCTACGCGGCGTGTTCGAAGGCCCGATCAGTAACGACATGAGGGATTTCTGAAATAATGTTCCACAGCCTGTTGGACTATTGCGATCGGTTTTCCGGGTGGATCCTGGACGAAAGCTTGGACATCGTCCGATCCCCCTTCAATGTTAGCAGCCGCCTGTATTGGGTGTTTCTGCTCTCGGCGTTAGTGTTGGCGGCTATCGCCTATAAACGCTATTACCATCGTGATGGTGCGCTGCGCTTTACGGAGTTTATCAAGTTTGTTTTCCCCAAGCGGATCTATGCGCATCCGTCCGCGATGGTCGATTACAAGATATTCATTAGCAACAACTTTATCCGTCCGGTGATGCTTGGACCCTTCGCCGAGGGATTCAACGCCGCCCTGGTCGCGAGTTACGTCGTCGGCTTCCTCGCTTCCGCGTTCGCGGCCACCTGGCAAGGCCTTCCGGTCACCGGCGGGGTCATCCTCGCATTTACCATCGTCTACGGCCTCGTATCCGATTCCGTCACGTATATCAACCACCGGCTGCATCACCAGGTGGATTTACTCTGGCCGATGCATCGAGTGCACCATTCCGCGGAAGTGCTGACCCCTTTCACTCATTATCGCAGGCATCCGCTCTATGACATCGTCAGATTGTTTATCAGCGCGCCGGTGCTGGGCGTATTTCAAGGGATCACCCTATTTCTGTTTCTGGGCGAGATCGAGGCGTTGACGATTCTTGGGATCAACGCCGTCTCCGCACTGTTTCGGATATTCGGCGCGAACTTACGCCATTCCCATATTTGGTTTTCTTTCGGCCCCGTGCTCAATCATATTTTCATCAGCCCCGCGCATCATCAAATCCATC
>JBIMKC010000078.1:0-10576 GCA_043673925.1 Chromatiales bacterium
ACATACGCCAGGACCCGATCCACCGTGGTTCATTTCCTCCCTGCGCGGGAAATTGAGATATTGTGCAGGGTTGCGGTAGTATAATGCCTTCTCATCCTTGCGTCGTCACGCAGTTACAATAGGTTTTTCAACCTATGCCTGTAAAAATCAAGGGGTATCGCGAGGCCTTGCAGGCCGGTTACGAATTGCTCTGGTACCGGGTACAAGGCGTGCTCGGCCAAGGCACCTTCGGCATTACCTATCTGTGCGAAGATCTCAACATCGGTGGCCTCGTCGCCGTTAAAGAATATCTTCCGCCTCAGGTCGCGCGGCGTGAAGCCGACCAGTGCCTGCAGCCGCTCTCCGATGCGCTCACTGACGACTATGCACGGGGCTTGGCGCGATTTATAGCCGAAGCGGAAAACTTAGATCGGTTCCGGCACCCGAATATCGTCCGAGTCGCGGATATCTTCGAGGCGAACAATACTGCCTACCTCATCATGCACTATGAGCGCGGGGAGAGCCTGCAATCGGCATTGGCCCGCCGGGGCACCTTAAGCGAGGGCGAGTTGCGGAAGCTGCTTTTTCCCTTGCTTGAAGGTCTGGAGACCATGCACCAGAAGGGTTTCGTGCACCGGGACATTAAACCGAGCAACCTCTTCGTCCGGGCCGACGGTACGGCGGTCATTCTCGATTTCGGATCGGCCCGCCAATTAATCGTCAGCGATCCTCAAACCGTGACCAACCTAGTCTCGCCGGGGTACGCGCCGATCGAACAGTACAGCAGTTCCGGCGACAACCAAGGGCCGTGGACCGACATCTACGGTCTTGGGGCGACCTTATTTCGGGCTGCGACAGGGGTCATTCCCCAACCGGCAATCGCACGCGCCGAAGCCATTGTGCATGGTGCGCCGGATCCTTTTTTGCGGGCGGTCGGACATGCCAAGGGCAAATATTCGACCACATTTTTGCGGGCCATCGATCAGGCATTGGAGTTCAAAGCCGGCGATCGCCCCCAGAGCATCGATGCGTGGCGTTGCACGTTCGAGGATTACGGTCCCACCGAGGACTTACCAGGCCTTGCGCAATCGAGGGCGGTAGATGAATCTCCGACCGTCCCCACTGAACCCGACACCCTACCGTCGGAACTTCGGTTAATGACCGATGCCATGGCCTGGCTACCGGAAAGGCAACAGCATGCTCACCCTCCCGGCGCCACCGGCGCGCCGTATCAATGGCGGCAGCGGCGCACGGCAATCGAGTTCCTGCGGGCCGCGGCGGTAATTCTTGCCGCTATCGGATCGATTTGGTTGCTTGCGCCAACACCAATCGATCAAGCGCCGGCCCTTGCCTCCTTAACGAGCCCAACCTCGCCCTCCTCCCAACCCCCTCCCACCGTCCGGCCAAGTTCGCTCGCCACGCTAAAGGTCGATCCCACTGCGGTTGAACAACCTCTTCCCGATGAAATCAACGCGGATTTATTGCAGGTATTTGCGCAACCGATCAACGCGCGGCCGGCGCGGCCAAAAAGCGGCACCGAGGCCGAACCATCCGTGGCTACGTTGCTGGCGCTGGCGGGGAATGATGTTGCGGCTTATCGCTTGACGACACCGCAAGGCAACAACGCCCTTGCAAGATACCGGCAGGTATTGCGAGTGGAGCCTGAAAATCAGGAGGCGGTTCGCGGCCTTCGGGCGATCGTGGCCAAGTACGTGGAAATGGCATACCGGGAAATCAGCCGAAATCATAATGCCGAGGCCGCACTGTATCTCTACCGAGCAGCGGACATTGCCCCCAAAGCGCCAAATGTAAGGCAAGCGCGTAAGCTCTTATATGTTGTGCGCAAAAATGCAAAGGCGAGAATCGACTCGCCCGCGCGACGCCGCCTCACACATATCGACCGCAGCGCGGGCTCGCGGAACACCGGGCAACCGGGCGCGCGATTCGAAGACTTGCGGCGGCATATGGGGGGTGAGCCAGGCCCCTAACCTACGCGCCGCCGGGAAACATCCATGGATCTATCAGCGCTCACCGCGATTTCACCCATTGACGGCCGCTACGCCGAAAAAACCGCGGAGTTGCGGCTTATTTTCAGCGAATACGGTCTGATTCGGTATCGTGTTCAGGTGGAGATCCGGTGGTTACAAGTGCTGTCGGCGTCTCCAGAGCTTTCGGAGCTGCCCACCTTCAGCGCCAATACGAATGCATGGTTGAACGGCCTCATCGAGGGCTTTAGCCCGCGCGATGCGCAACGCGTCAAAGCCATCGAAGCGAGCACCAATCACGACGTCAAGGCGGTCGAGTATTTCCTGAGAGAACGCCTTGAAGCACACCGGGAGCTTGCGGCGGTAAGCGGGTTCCTGCACTTCGGTTGCACTTCCGAGGACATCAATAATCTGGCCTATGCCTTGATGCTGCGCGCGGCGCGCAGCCACCCGATCCTGCCGTTATGGGATCAGCTCATACAGACCTTGGTCGGTTTCGCACACCGGTTCGCCGCGGATGCCATGCTTGCCCGGACCCACGGCCAACCCGCGTCGCCGACGACGCTCGGAAAGGAGATCGCGAATTTTTCTCACCGGCTCGAGCGCCAGTACCGGCAGTTAAAGGAAACTCCGCTGCTCGGAAAATTCAACGGCGCGGTCGGGAACTACAATGCGCATCTCGCGGCCTATCCCGGCGTCGACTGGCCGGCGATCGCGCGTGCCTTTGTCGAAAGCCTCGGCCTCGAGCATAACCCCTACACGACCCAGATCGAACCCCATGACTACGTCGCCGAGTTCTTATCCGTCTTAACGCGTTTCAACACCATTCTAATCAATCTGTGCCGCGACACCTGGGGGTATATTTCGCTCGGCTACTTCCGGCAGAAACCCGAGGCCCTCGAGGTCGGCTCTTCCACGATGCCGCACAAGATCAATCCCATCGATTTCGAGAACGCCGAGGGCAATTTAGGGCTTGCCAACGCGCTGTTTGAGCACCTCATTGCAAAGCTACCCGTCTCGCGTTGGCAGCGCGATCTCACCGATTCAACGGTGCTGCGCAATCTCGGCGTAGGCATCGCTTACAGCGTGATCGCCTATGAATCCTGTCTCAAGGGACTCGCGAAACTCGAGGTCGACGCGAGCGCCCTAAGCCGCGATCTCGACGACGCCTGGGAGCTTCTGGCCGAAGCGGTACAGACGGTCATGCGCCGTAATGGGATCGGCGATTCGTATGAACAACTAAAAGCGCTCACCCGCGGCCACCGCATCGACCGCGAGGCGCTGCACGCCTTTATCGGGACCTTGGCCATCCCCGAGCCGGAGAAAGAACGGCTGCGGGCGCTCCAACCCGTGAATTATACCGGTAACGCAACCGAGCAGGCGTTATCGATTTAAGACGATATGTGGCAGACCGCCCTACCCGATCCTAACTTGCGCCGCTTGTCCCTGTGACGCTCGTTGGGTCGGCGAGGCTCCAAAGTTTCGTCGCTCCCGCGTCCTACCCTGCGTTTCGCTTGGAAAGACTCCTTGCCTCGGTACGCGCCATCGCGCCCGCCGTCACGTCCTTGGCCACCGAGACGGCGTACTTCGCGCTCGTCTCTGAACCTCTATCCAGTGCTGAGCACGAGCGCTTGGTGAGCATTTTGGGCGCCGGGGCGGTGCGCGCCGCCCCGCGCTCCGAAACCTCGATGCTGATAGTAACGCCGCGCCCTGGCACCGTCTCATCGTGGTCGAGCAAGGCCACGGAAATCGCCCGGGTTTGTGGCTTGGACAACATCGTGCGTCTCGAACGCGGAACCGGCTGGTATTTTCGCTCCCAAGATCCCGCGCCTCTCGAACGAGAAACGCTCCTTCGGATCGCACCACTGCTCCATGATCGCATGACAGAGCAGGCCGGGTTCGGTCTTGATCAAGCGTCCAGGCTTTTCGGACACACGGCGCCGAAAGCGCTGGAAACCGTGGATCTTATCCGCGCCGGACGCCCTGCCTTGGAACGCGCGAACCGGCAACTCGGCCTGGCGCTGTCAGCCGATGAGATGGACTATCTCTTAGGGGCGTTTCTGGACCTGCGCCGCAATCCGACGGACATCGAGCTCATGATGTTCGCGCAGGCCAATTCCGAGCATTGCCGGCACAAGATCTTCAATGCGCGCTGGGTCCTGAATGATACCCCGCAACAGCATTCCTTATTCGGCATGATCCGCACGACCCATGAGCGCAATCCAGCGCGGGTATTGGTAGCCTACCGGGACAACGCAGCAGTAGTACACGCTTACGACGCCCCTTGGTTTCTCGCGGACCCTGCATCGCAGTCTTATGCTTATGCGCAAGCACCCGCCGGCATCACGATCAAGGTCGAAACCCATAACCACCCGACCGCGATCTCACCCTTTCCCGGGGCCGCCACGGGGACGGGCGGCGAGATCCGCGATGAAGGCGCCACCGGGCGCGGCGCCAAACCCAAGGCCGGATTGACGGGTTTCTCGGTGTCGAATCTCCGCATTCCCGGATTCATTCAGCCCTGGGAGCGGGGCTATGGGCAACCACGCCGTTTCGCATCCGCCCTGGACATCATGCTGCAAGGGCCCATCGGCGCCGCGGCGTTCAACAACGAGTTCGGAAGACCGGCCTTGTGCGGTTATTTCCGCACCTACGAGCAAGCCCTGCGCGGTGAGGTGAGGGGCTATCATAAACCGATCATGTTGGCCGGGGGACTCGGGTCCATCCGCCTGCAACATATCCACAAAGAAACCATCCCGGCCGGGGCCAAGATCGTCGTCCTCGGGGGACCCGCGATGCTCATCGGCCTGGGGGGCGGCGCCGCGTCCTCCCTGAGCGCGGGCCAGGGGGATGAAGCGCTCGACTTCGGCTCGGTACAACGCGACAACGCCGAGATGGAGCGCCGCTGCCAGCAAGTCTTGGATAGCTGTTGCGCCCTCGGGCGGCACAACCCTATCCTTGCCATCCATGACGTGGGCGCGGGCGGGCTCTCGAACGCGGTCCCAGAGCTTTTGGATCAAAGCGCGCGCGGCGGGCGTCTCGATCTACGCGCAATTCCGAGCGCCGATCCCAGCCTCTCGCCCTTGGAGCTTTGGTGTAACGAAGCTCAGGAGCGTTACGTGCTCGCGATCACTCCCGAGGATCTCGATCGCTTTTCCGCCCTCTGCACGCGCGAGCGCTGTCCCTACGCCGTCATCGGCGAGGCCACCGAAGCACGCGATCTGATCGTTAGCGACGGCGGAAAGACACCCGTCAATCTCCCGCTGCGCGTGTTGCTGGGCAGCCCGCCCGGGATCACCAAACGGGCCGAGCGTTTACAGCCCAGGTCGGCGCCGTTTCCGGCGCGCGATCTCGATCTCAGGGATGCGGTCGAACGCGTCCTGCGCTTACCCGCGGTCGCCGACAAGCGCTTCCTCATTACGATCGGCGATCGCACGGTGTCGGGCTTGGTCGTTCGCGATCAAATGGTAGGGCCCTGGCAGGTTCCGGTAGCTGACTGCGCGGTTACCGCCAGCTCGTTCTTGAGTTTTACCGGCGAGGCAATGGCCATCGGCGAACGCGCGCCGATCGCCTTGATCGATGCGCCGGCCGCGGCGCGCATGGCCGTCGCCGAGACCATTACCAACATCATCGCGGCACGTATTCCGCGACTATCCGACGTCGCGCTTTCCGCCAACTGGATGGCGGCTTCAGGGCATCCGGGTGAAGACGCGCGCCTCTACGATGCCGTGCGCGCCGTCGCGATGGAGCTTTGTCCGGCCCTCGGCGTCGCCATCCCGGTCGGCAAGGATTCACTGTCCATGAAAACAGTCTGGCAGGAGGCCGACGGAGAGCGGTCGGTGACGGCGCCGCAGTCGCTTATCGTCTCGGCCTTCGCACCGGTCGCCGATGTTCGTCAATCGCTCACGCCGCAGATCCAGCTTTGTGAGGAGGCGACGGTTTTGCTCTTGGTGGACCTCGGCCGGGGCCGCAACCGGCTCGGAGGCTCGTGCCTGGCGCAAGTCTATAGCGCGTTGGGCGATACGCCTCCCGACCTCGACGACCCCGAGGATCTCAAGGCATTGTTTCAAGTGGTCCAAGTGCTCAATGAGATGGGGATCATCCTCGCCTACCACGACCGCTCCGATGGCGGTTTGTTCGTGACGCTCATGGAGATGGCGCTCGCGGGCCGTCGCGGCGTGCGCATCGAGATCGATGCTCTCGGAGGAGACCCGCTCGCGATCCTCTTCAACGAAGAGTTAGGGGCGGTATTACAGGTGCGCCGCGAGGACCTCGAAGGCGTGTCGGAGGCCTTTCACGCCCACGGGACGCTGGCCGCGCATGTGCACGTGATCGGCGCTCCCATCGATGCCCTAGCGTTTATTATCCGGCATCAGGGTCACGACATTTACCGATCTGATCTCGCTAGGTTGCAGCGACTATGGTCCGAGACCAGCTACCGCATGCAGGCTTTACGCGACAACCCGATCTGTGCCCGCCAGGAATTCGATCTCCTATCGGATCTCGCGGACCCGGGCCTGAGTATTCGAGTCGGCTTCGATCCACGCGAGCATGCGCCGGCGATCGCGACCGGGGGGCGCCCGGCGGTGGCTATTCTTAGAGAGCAAGGCGTGAATGGACACATCGAGATGGCCGCGGCGTTTGAGCGCGCCGGCTTTCATGCCGTCGACCTCCACATGAGCGATATTATTTCCGGCCGCCGAAGCCTCGCTCCGTTCCGCGGTCTCGCCGCCTGCGGCGGCTTCTCCTACGGCGATGTCCTGGGCGCGGGGCGCGGCTGGGCCAGCGCCATCGTGTACACTGAGCGGGCGCGGGCGGAATTCGCGACCTTTTTTGAACGCTCCGATACCTTTGCGCTCGGCGTCTGTAACGGCTGTCAGATGATGTCGCACCTGCGCGATCTGGTCCCGGGCGCGGCCGATTGGCCACGGTTTGCGCGCAATGTTTCCGAGCAGTTCGAGGCGCGCCTGGTGATGGTCGAGGTGCTGCCCTCGCCCTCGATCCTGCTCGACGGCATGGCTGGGTCCCTGATCCCAATCGCCGTCGCCCACGGCGAAGGCTGCGCGGATTTTTCGGCGGGTGGTGGCGCGCGACAAGCCTTGGACAATCGAACCGCGGCGCTGCGCTTTGTCGATCATCATGGCAAGCCAACCGAAGTCTACCCTAACAATCCCAACGGATCGCCGGGGGGATTGACCGGCTTCACCACCGCCGACGGACGCTGCACGATCCTCATGCCGCACCCCGAGCGGGTTTTCTTGCGCTGGCAATATTCATGGTTGCCCAAGACGTGGCGGCATGAGGCCGGGCCTTGGTTCCGATTGTTCGAGAATGCGCGGCGGTGGGTCGCATAAGGCGATTTACGGAACCCCACGGTTTTCTCGATGTCAATCCTCGGAGAAGAGTACGGGGAGAACTACAGGTAACCGTTGGCTTGCGCTCTGATTTCGCGCAGAATGTCAGGCTCTTAAAGCGAAATGCGCCGCCGCCGTGGACAAGTCTATGGTCAAGACCCCCTCCACCGAAGAGATCACCCTCTTCCGCGACGCCGTGGGAGAGGTGAAACCCGTCGTCCATGACAGCGCCTTCCCAGAACGGCCGCGCCCCGAGCCGATCGCGGAACAGGCGCGTCTCGAGACGCTGCGGGTCATGCAGTCGCTTTTGAGCGACGACTATGACTCGAGCGATCTCGAGACCGGTGAGGAGCTGCTCTTTCTCGCCCGCGGTGTGCGGCGGGAAGTCGTGCGGCGGCTGCGGCGGGGTGATTTTAGCATGCAGGCGCAGCTCGATCTCCACGGTATGACGGTGCCTCTCGCCAAGGAAGCCTTGTCCCAGTTCTTGCGGTCCGCGACCATGGCAGGCCACCGTTGCGTGATCATTATCCATGGCAAGGGCCATGGATCGTTCCAGAAGCAGCCGGTGCTTAAAGGTAAATTGAACCTCTGGCTCCAGCGCCGCAAGGACATACTGGCGTTTTCATCAGCCCGCCCCGCGGACGGCGGGACCGGCGCCGTGTATGTCTTACTCCGGCGCTAAGGATTGGAAGCTCTGGGCCAACCGCGCGCTGTCTTTATACGTCCGTCCGACTCAGTGTTAGATATCGTTATCCTGTAAGTAATTCGCTCTGAGATACTCGTCAAACGTCTTCAAGGCACCAATTGATTCTTCTACGGCATTTTCGTCGCCGGATACCATGGCCTTATAGACGATGGCTGATTCTTCGACCGCGATCTTTATAGCTCGTAAAAATACTTCGTCTTTGTTGTTCGACCACTCATTGCATTTGAGTGCGATTTCTCTACCTCTCCCAGGAAACAATGAATCATAGACTGCGACCAGCACTGATCCTTTGTCCTTTGGCTTCGAGAGCCCCGCAGTGTGTATCCCTCCACCTGTTACACCATATATGTAGCCGAGAACAAATCTGTCATTGGACATTTCTACTGGGTCGCCATCGTTGTCTTTTCGCAAAGACCAAAAAGAAATGTTAATCATTGTCGCAATGTTGGCGGCAATCTGTTCCAGCGCCTTTATCTTGCCGAATAGTCCGAACATTCGCATCCCCCTATCGATACCTAACATGATGTAGGAGGCCGATCCGTCGCCCCGCTAGGCGGCGGCCAGCCCACTGCAAAGAGTAGCACCCCGTAACCTCCTTGCCGATAGGGGTAC
This sequence comes from Chromatiales bacterium, assembly GCA_043673925.1. Lineage (GTDB taxonomy): Bacteria > Pseudomonadota > Gammaproteobacteria > JACCXJ01 > JACCXJ01 > USCg-Taylor. The sequence continues at coordinate 8,637 of JBIMKC010000078.1, forward strand.
GGCGCACGCCAAGTTACTTACCCGCGAGATCGAGTAGCGCCTCCGCCGCGGCGTGGTTGGCTTGCCGCCGCAAACCCAGGCGGATCGCGGAAAACGCTTGTTTTAAATCCTCCACCGCGACCGGATCGTCAAGCCAACGCGACACTTCCCGCGCCAGGCGCCGCGGTTCGACCTCGCCCTGGAGGATCTCGGGCACAAGACGTCGGCCCGCGAGTAGATTCGGCAGTGAAAAATAAGGCGCGCGTACCAGAAGCCGTGCGACGAGATAGCTCAACGGCGACATGCGATAGCTCACCACCATGGGCCGGCCGACGAGCAGGGTCTCGAGTGACGCCGTGCCGGACACGGTAACCACCACGTCGGCGGCCGAGATCACCTCGCGCGTACGCTGTTCAAATACCTTAATCGGTATTTCCGGGTCGAGCCGTTGGAGGATGCTTTCGATGTATAAGCGGCCCTCGCGGCCCGAGGCGGCGAACGCGCACCGGAGATCGGTCCGCGCTTTGCGCAGTTCAAGGGCGGATCGCAAAAACGGTTCGACATGATAGCGCCACTCGTTGCCCCGGCTGCCGGGCAGCAGTCCGACCACCGGCCGATCCAGGGGCAAGCCCAAAGCGGCGCGAGCGGCTTCCTTATCGTTAGCATCGGCAATCTCATCGGCGAGCGGATGGCCGACGAACTTCACGGGGATGCCGTGCGCTTGGTAAAAATTCTCCTCGAAGGGAAACAACACCAGCATCAAGTCCACCGCACGAGCGATCCGGCGGACCCGCCAGGGCCTCCAGGCCCAAACCTGCGGGCTCACATAGTGTACGGTGCGCACCCCGGCGGCGCGCAGGCGTTCTTCCAGGGCGAGATTGAACTCGGGCGCATCGATCCCGACGAAGAGATCCGGAGGGCTAGAGAGGAAATGTTCCGCAAGCCGAGAACGCGCCGCCGCTAACTCGCGATAACGTCCGAGAACCTCGAAGACGTCCATGACGGCCAACCGATCCATCGGGTAGAGCACTTTGCATCCGGCCTCCTCCATGCGCGCGCCCCCGATGCCCTCGACTTCAAGATGATCCTCACGGCAACGCAGCGCGGCTATGAGACCCGCGCCCAGGCGATCACCCGATGCCTCGCCCGCGACGATCCCGATGCGCATTAGCCTCGTTGGCGCGCGAACCCGCGTGTGGAGTCCGCGATGAATTCACTCCACTCCCGTACCAGCGCGAAAGGTGAGCTTGCAAGCTCCGCGAGCGCTTCGCGGGTGCCCATGCCGGACAAGAATAACAGCTGGTAAGCGCGTTTCAGCGCGGCGATCTCTTGAGCGTGCACCCCCGCGCGCTGCAAACCGACACGGTTGAGCCCGACCACCCGCGCCGGGGCGCCGGTGGCTAGCGTGAACGGCAGGCAATCCATATTGACACCCGCAAGACCCGAGATCATGGCGATGCGGCCGATGCGGCAGAATTGATGGACCGCCGCGTTCGCGGAAATAAACGCGCGATCCCCGACGGAGACGTGGCCCCCGAGGGCGGCGCTATTGGCGAGGACGACGAAGTTCCCCAGCGTGCAATCATGCGCCACATGGGCGTTGGCCATGAGAAAGTTTCCATCACCGAGTGAGGTGGCTGCACCCTCACGCGTCGCGCGGTGTATGCTCACCCCTTCGCGGATCACGTTGTCATCGCCGATCGTGACATAGCTGGCGCAAGGCTTGAACGACAGATCTTGCGGATCGCCTCCGATGATCGCGTGCTCGTGAATGGTATTACCCCGGCCGAGACGCGAATAACGTTTAACGACCGCATGGGCGTCGATGCGGCACTCGGGCCCGATGCTGACATCTTTTTCTATCACCGCGAACGGCCCGACCGCGACGCCTTCCGCGAGTTGGGCGCCGGGATCGATGAGCGCGGTCGGATGGATACTCGCCATGGCTCAGAGTTTGTGAA
>JBIMKC010000079.1:0-10450 GCA_043673925.1 Chromatiales bacterium
TTCCGCCGGAGCGCAGGAACCGGAATGTATATTGAAATACATGAGGATTCCGAGTACCGCCGGAACGCGAGATCCCGAGCGTAGTAGGTTTTTTCACAAGCTCTCAGTAGACTCGTTCGCGCACCCGATGAGCTCGCCGCGCAACGAATGCGGCAAAGCCGCGGTGATCCGCACCTCGGTAAAATGGCCGGCGAGGCGCGGGCGCGCGCCCACATTCACCACCCGGTTGTTGCCGGTTCGGCCGCACAGTTCCTCCGGGTTCTTGCGCGACGGGCCTTCCACCAAGATGCATTCCACCTTGCCCACCATGGACACACTGATGTTTCGGGCGTTTTCGTCGATGCGCGTTTGCAGGATCTGTAGCCGCTCTTTTTTTACTTCCTCCGGAACCTCATCGGGGAGACTGGCGGCTGGCGTGCCCGGGCGCTTGCTATAGATAAAGCTAAACGATTGGTCAAATCCTATGGCGGCGACGAGAGTTAGGGTTTTCTCGAAATCCTCCTCGGTCTCGCCGGGAAAACCGACGATGAAATCCGAGGACACGCTGATGCCCGGCCGGACCTCGCGCAGCTTGCGGATCTTGGCGCGGTATTCCAGCGCGGTGTAACCGCGCTTCATCAGTGCGAGGACGCGGTCCGATCCGCTCTGCACCGGCAGATGCAGGTGATCCGCAAGTTGCGGAATGTCCGCGTAGGCCGCGATCAAGCGATCGGAAAATTCCAGCGGATGCGAGGTTGTAAAGCGGATGCGTTCGATGCCATCGATATCGGCCACATAACGCAGCAATACGGCGAGATCGGCAATCCTGCCATCGTGCATCGCTCCGCGGTAAGCATTGACGTTCTGACCGAGAAGCGTCACCTCGCGCACACCTTGCTCGCCGAGCCCGGCGATCTCGGTGATCACATTGTCGAAAGGCCGGCTGAACTCCTCCCCGCGCGTATAAGGCACGACACAAAACGAACAATACTTGCTGCAACCCTCCATAATGGAAACGAATGCGGTCGGGCCCTGCGCCCGCACCTCGGGCAGGCGGTCGAATTTCTCGATTTCCGGAAAGCTGATATCGATGATCCGGCTCCCCGTTCCTGCGGCTGCGTCCAACATCACCGGCAGCCGGTGGAGTGTCTGAGGTCCAAAAATCACGTCGACATCGGGGGCGCGCTCCCAAATCGCCGCTCCTTCCTGGCTGGCCACGCAGCCGCCCACGCCGATGACGAGCTCGGGCCGGGCCTTTTTCCACTGGCGCCAGAGTCCTAGCTGCGAGAATAGCTTTTCCTGCGCCTTCTCTCGCACGGAGCAGGTATTGACGATGAGAACGTCGGCCTCCGCAGGGTCCTCGGTCCTGGACAACCCGTGCGATTCCTCCAAGGCAGCGACGATCCGGGAGGAATCGTATTCGTTCATCTGACAGCCAAAGGTTTTTATATAGAGCTTATGCAGCATGTGCTCCTCAGAAGCGCCCAATCTCTTAATTAAACTACACCTAATGCCGCGGTTTTTCCATGCGTTCAAGCGCCCCGAGCTCGAGTTTTGTCGGGACGCTGTCCGCCTGGGTATCTGGGACCTGCTCGATTTCCCCGGCGGTGGCACGAGATGGATCGAAACCAGCTTGGCTGGTCAGTTCCTTGATAACCGCTGTAGCGCGCCGCACGGCCAAAGCTTCAAGGTCGTCCGTTGCCAACGGAGCCTTTTCTATCAGATGCTGGAATAATTTGTCGTAGAAATCGACGTCCTCGCTAGCCCGGCCCATCAGTGCCAAGATCGCGCTGACGCGTTGCGGCTTCTTGCCCTGAGATTTTTCGTAGCTCGCCTCAAACTCCTCGATGGCATCTTCGCCGTCGCGTTCGTCGGACAACGCCTCCAGCGCGCGTTGCGTCTCGGCGTTGTCGACGGCCACCGGACCCGGGTCCTCGCCCGGTTGCAAGTCGACGTCGAGCTCCTGCGCCAAGGCGCGCCGCACCTGCATTGACCGAAGCGCTTCGCCATCGGCCGCGGGGTCGTACGCCCCGTGTACCGTTAGCACGATCTTTGGCCGCTTAGTCAATGCCTCCGCTACTTTTGCGAGCTTTTCGCGCTCAGGTGGCGGGATCTTATCGATACCCGGCTGGAACAGGATCGCATCTATGCCCTCCTCCGCGCCGACGATGGCGCCGAGCGCCTTGAAAGGCGCAGTGACGGCAGTGGTGATGAAGTTGACGATCGCCTGCCAGACCAGGTGCCCAACGCGGAATTCAGGATGGTCCACGTCGCCTTCAATGGGCACGGACGCGTTGATCTTGCCCTCGCCGTCGGTGAGCAGCGCGATCGCGAGGTCGAGGGGCAAATTTACCGCTTTCTGACTTTCAACCCGCTCACCCAAGGTAAATTGATCGAGGATGATGGTGTTGTTGCTCTTCAACCTGCGATCCTCAACTTTGTATTCCAGATCCAGGTTCAGCTTTCCGGATTGGATCCTACGCCCGGCAAATGTGCCGCTGTAGGGCGAGAGCGGTGACATCGCAACGTTGCGGAATACCACTTTAACATCGCTATAGGTCGTAACCTGTAACGGGCTTAATGACCCCTCCACGTTGACCTGGCCGTAATCGTCCACACGGCCGTCAAGCTTGAGCCTGGTTCGGCTGGTAGGAGCCGAGGAGATGCCGGTTACCGCGCCGGATAATTCGTGGATGCGGGCGGCGAACGGAAGGACCAGACTGAAGTCGGCGAAATCGACCTTCGCCCGCTCGATCCGGACACGCTCCACGGTCACTGGAAATGGATTGGCGCGATCGCTCTTCTGCTTTTCCGTCTTTACCGGCGGCCGGGAAGATGGCGCGCGTTGGAAGGCAGCGGCGAGGTTCACTGTTTGATCTTTGAGGATCACGATTTTCGTGCCCGGCTCGACGAGTCGCACTTCCTTGATGGAGATCTTGTCGGGGCCGAGGCTGAAGTCGAAGCCATCGGCAGACAGCGCCTTCCAGGACAGGAAGGGCTTAGCGCTCTTGGATTCGTTTAGGAGCAGTTTATCGAGGCTAAACGCACCCGCCGCCTTGAGTGATGGACCGGTTTTGGCTTGGCTATAATCGACCCGCATAGTGGCGGAGACAGCGGCGCTCTCGAGTGTTAGCGCCGCGACCTGTGCCACCAGCGACTTCAGCGGCGTCAGGTTCACCCCCTCGATCTTGACCTGAGCCTCCGCGCGATCAACCTTTTGTGACAGTTGTCCCGTCGTGCTCAACGCACCGCCTTGTTTGATCTTGAGCTGCGCATCGAACGCGATGGGTGTCTGTCCGTCATTGGTGATGTCTTTGAGTGCGACTTTCATGTCCTCTATGTCGTACGCAACCTCGGGTGATATACTTTGGTCGGCAAGCGCTATGTGAAACCCTCGAAGGTCGAACACCTTGAGCGCGAAGCGCCACGGGTTGCCTTCCTTCTCCGTTTCGGTGACATCGATCTCCGGGTGGGCATTTTTCTGGTCCCGAGCTCCGAATAATTCAAGCCAACGGATTGATTGATTCGCATCTCGGGCTATCTTGGCGCCACCCTTCTGGAGTGCCACTTGTTGGATGGTGGCTTCCCGTTTCTCGAGATCCAGTTGTCCGCCCTCGACCTTAATCGAATCCAAGGTCGCGAGCGCATCGCTCTTATCTCGTTCGGCGATGGCAATCCGCTCAAGACTGACGGTCAGGTCCCGGATCCGCGCCTTCGGTGCGGCGGCGCCGGTTTCCACTTCCGCGCCAAGCCCCAGCGTGAAAGCCCCAACGGAGACCACGGAGGGTTTAGCGTGACTCGCATCGGCATAAGTGATCCCGATGTCCGCTACCTTGAATGCTTCGAGTTTGACTCGCCAAGGCGCTTCGGGCGCACCGGCCGAAGTCGCGGGCGGAGTGGGCCGCACCGCATCGGTGGTAGCTCCCGTCTTCACCAACGTCTCCCAATTGGCGATGCCTTTCTCGTCGACGGACACGGCGATGTGCCCGTTGAGCACCTTGAATGTTGGCACGGTCAGCTCCCGGCTCGCAAGGTCAAAGCGAGCTCCCGCGACCTCGATAGTTTCGAGGACCAGGATCGGCTCCGGAGCAGCGGGGGTAGACAGCCGCAATCCCTTCAATTTGACACCCACATCGTTCACGCTTAGGTCGGCCTTGGCTTGGTCATATCGGAAGCGGTAACGGGCTGTTGCGCCCACGTCCCCTAACGGTTCAGCCAGGTTCAACTGGTCACGGATAAAGTTCCAAGGCGTCGCTAGCTTGAAGCCCTCGAGTCGCACTTCACCTTCCGATAGGATTGGGTTCAACGAGACATGGCCCTTCCATTCCACTACCCCGCCGTTCGCCAGTTTTGCGCTGACTACGTGAGACCCGCGGTGCTCAGGAAGCGTCGAGATTGCGTCGAACTCCACGTCGATCGGACTAACCGTTTCCGAGAACGGAATCGATTTGGAGCGATCCGTGAATTTCACCGAGCCACCTGTGAGCGCCATGTGCTTGAGCAAGAGCCGCGGCGGGTTCTCTGCAGGCGGAGATGCCTCGTTGGATTCCGGCAGTGCAGCGGCGATCTTGGCCAGGTTCAGCCGGCCTTCCCGATCGATTACCAGATCAGCAGACCAACCCTCAAGCCGTATATCCGCAAACGTCCATGCCCAGCGGTACAGGCTTTCCAGCTCGAAATCGACGAACAGGCGCTGAAAACCAAATATCGCCTCACCGGCCGCGTCTTTGAAAGAAAAGTCCTTCGCCTCGAAGGCAAAGAGGAAGGGGTTAAACCGTACTTCGGCGACAGCGGCCTGACAACTGAGCTGCTCGGCAGCCAGCTTTGGAACATAATGCCGCACCAAATAGGGGATGAGCAGAAACCCGGCGAGAGCGTATAAGGCCAGCGCCGCGGCAATACCAAGCACCCAGGGATTCCTGACCCGCTGAACGAGCCGTTTCATGTTTGTTCGATCCTGATGCCCAAGCTCGGATAGGTGAGTAACGTGACCATATTTTTTTTCGAGAGACTTCGCGCCGGCTCCGATTATCGGGCTAGGATTTGGAGGGCTTCTTAGGCGCAGATGACGGCTTGTTTTTTTCTTCCTTGGTCGTAAGCGCCGCCACGGTCTTGGTTAAAAGCTCGCCTTTGTAACTTGGCAGCACGTAGGCCCAATGGAGGGTTTTTTCGCTCAGCGCTTTGACCTCCTCGGCGACCGATGGCGCGGGCGGTTTTGTCTTACCCTCGGTGTTCGCACCCACCTTGCCATCCCCGGAAGTTGTCTTCCCGGTGTTCGCGGCCTTCTTGGCCGCCCCGGCGTCAAAAGAAAATTCCACGCTAACCCGTATCTTATCCTTCACGATCGCGCTATTGACGATTGCCACCAACCCATCGAAGGTGCGCAAGGTCGTCACCGTAGTGTCCGCCGGTAACTTGAGATCCGCCCGCGGCGCGACATCATCGAAGCGCAGGTACTCCAGAGACGTCGCCAGGCTGTTCACGGTCAACTGGGATTTCATTTTATGTCCTTTCGGGAGCGCGTCCAGCGTGTAGTCCGCATCCTTGGGATCGTTCTTGTAAACGCGCACTAGCGCCTGCCCCGGCTTTTGTATAACGACTTCCCGGATCCGCTCCGAGGGGATATGGGCGACATCCTTGACCAGCCACTCCATCGGATTAGCCGCGAACTCCAGACTGCCCTTGACCAGCAGCGCTTGCGCTTCATCCGGAAGCCGAACATAGGTTCCGGCGCTTTTACCCGTACTCGGATTGCCGATGATCAATGACGCCAGCGCTTGGCCGTCCCGGCCCAGCAACATCACGAGCCTCGAGGTGGCGCCTTCGCCAGCGGGTTCCTCCACACCGAGATTGGGATACAGTTCCTTATTCGCGGTCTTGCGCTCGATCACTTGCAGTTCGGCCAAGGCCACCACCGCGCCCTTCACCTTTTCAAACAGCGCCGGGAAGTGGCTGCGATTCTCGACCTCCCAGGTAGCGCCTCGTTTGACCAAGACCGTCTGCTCGGTCTTGGACTTGATCTCGATTTTGGAAACGTCGTTCACGCGCTCTAGCAGATCCGCGAACACCGGCGTGGTCCGGATTTCAGTCTCCGGCGCGTTCCTCTCCTGGGTAAAAAACGCGGCGGCCACCACCGTCAAGGTGATCAGGGCAAGGAGATAAAAGGTGTTCTCTTGCATTGCTCAGGGGTGGCGCCGTGCGCGCACCATCCCCAGACCCATTCCGAACAACCCGATCAAGATCGGCACCAAACCGATGTTGATAAAGCGCAATTGATCGCCCAAACGTTCGATATTCTTGCGCAGATCGTGCTGCACGGCGCGTAGCTCCTTACGCGTCGCGATCTGCTCGTCGCGGAACGCCTCAATCGCCTGTTTTTGCTCCGGGCTCAGAAGCAGGGCGCTGCCCTCCTCTTTCTTGCTTTGCAGCTCTTGGATCTTGCGCTCCGTCTCCTCGAGCTTGGCTTGCAGGGCCCGCTCGCGATCACGGAAACGCGCCTCGGCCTCCCGTTGAATGGCTTCGACGCGCGTGAACGGACGCGCATACTCGCCGCGGCTGCGCAAGCTGATGAGGTCATCGTTACCCCCGAGGTTGTCAAGAGCATTGATCACGAAATTGGCGTTGTCCGCGAACGCCGAAGGCACCCGTAGCCCCAAGAAGTTCTGTACCTGCACCCAAAAGCGGTCGCTTAACAGATCGGTGTCGGCCACCACGATCAGGTTGACGGGACTCTTGGATTCCGCGACGAAACCGGCATCGCTGGCATCGGTCTCGAGCTTTTTTGGCCGGCCCTTGAGAAAGGCGGTTTTGACTTTACCGCTGATGCGCGCGGCCAACGTCAGTGCTTTATCACCCGGGGTAAAGCTCCGTAGCAGCGCCGCCGGATCGCGGTTGAACATCACCATCTCCCGCTCCAATAACGCGCCGCGCTGACCGGTGGAGATGAGCGGCGTGAAGCGGGTGCCGGCGGCAGCGACTTTCTCCAACACACCGGCGCTGCCGACGTGGATGGTTTTAAGCTCGTTAGTCACGAAATCCTCGCGGTTGAAATGCCCGCGGCCCAGGCGCAGCCAAGGCAGATATTCGATTTGCTGGGGCCCGGCGGGGCCGTTATAGGAGACGCGCAGCGCCGACTCCAAATCGCCCGCCACTTTGCCCGCGACCAGCTTCAGCCCCCATTTCTCGAAAAGGTCGGGCAGGTTGGATTCGATTTGCGGCAAGGCACCGGGATTCTCCGGGAGCGGCGCAGAGCGATCTTCCTCAGCGAACGGATCGACGAAGACCATCGCCTTACCGCCCTTGAGCACGAACTGATCGATCGCGTAGCGCATCGGCTCGGACAGCGTCTTGGGGTGGATTAGAAGCAAGGTGTCCACGTCCGCGCCAATGTCCAGCGCCTCCTGCCCGATCTCCCTGATCTCAAACGCTTCCCGCAACATTGTCGCGAGCGTCCACTGCGACTCCTGCTGCGCCGCCCCCCCGAACAGCGGCAACGAACTGAGGACGCCGATCACGCGTTTCTTGGGATGCGCGAGGGCGTAGATGAGCTTCGTGAGCTCATACTCCAGAGACTGCTCTTTTTCCGGTTGGAAAAAGGCGATGGCTTGCTCGTCGTCGGTCGAGTTGGTCCCGGCAAGTCCTAAATACCCGCGATCGCCTGTGGTGCTGATCGGCAACTGGGTGATGCCGTAGGCCACCGCCTGGTCCTCGGCCTCGGAAAAGGGCTCGGGATCGATGACGTTCAAGACCAGTTGACCGTTAGATACGGCGGCATATTCCTCCAATAAGTCGCGGATGCGGTGACCGTAGTTTTGCAGCGCCGGGATCCCCGAGAACAGCTTCGCGGAAAAATAGAATCTCAGCGTGACCGGTTCGGTCAGTGACTGCAAGATGTTGCGGCTACCCGTCGAGAGCGTAAACAACCGGCTCTCGGTCACGTCCAATCGCCATGAGCTTAAGGTCTCGCCGGTCACAATGTTGACGGCCACGAATAACGCCGCCGCCAGCATCACTCCCCCTCCAGAGAGCCACTTGCGCGTCAAATCGGTCGCCTCCTTGTGCGCGCGCGTTTAACTGGCTTTACGCGCATCGATCGCGACCGTCGTGGCGAATAACCAAAAGGCGATCAGGCTAAGAAAATAGACCAGACTCCGCACATCGATGACACCCTTGCGAATCGCCGAAAAATGCGTGAGGAAACTGAAGGAACCGATGGCATCGACCAGCGCTTGCGGCATCCAGGCCTGGAACAAATCGAGCACGATGGGGAAACCGCTGAGCACGAAGCAGAAGCAGACGGCCATGCTGAGCACGAAGGCAACGACCTGACTCTTCGTCAGCGCCGAGAAGCACCCCCCGATGGCGAGAAACCCGCCGGCCATGATCAAACTCCCGAGATATCCGGCCACGATGACACCATTGTCCGGATCGCCCAAGTAGTTCACGGTGATCCAGATCGGAAACGTCAAGGCCAGCGCCAAGGTGGTGAAACACCAGGCCGCCAGATACTTACCCAATACCGCTTGGGTCAACGACACCGGCAGCGTCATCAACAGCTCGACCGTTCCCGCCTTACGCTCCTCGGCCCAGAGGCGCATCGAGATCGCCGGGATCAGAAATAAATACAGCCACGGATGGAACTGGAAAAAGGCATCGAGATCGGCTTGATTGCTCTCGTAAAAGCCGCCGAGATAAAAGCTAAAGACCCCGGTCAACAACAAGAAGATTACGATAAACACATAAGCGACGGGCGTCGCGAAATAGGCATGAAGCTCCCGTTTGAAAATCGCGAGGGTGGTCCTCATGCGCACGCGCCCTCGTTAAAATCCGCGGTGATGGTGCGGAACACCTCATCGAGGTGCCCGGTCTCCACGCGCAGCTCGTCCACCTCCCAGCCGTTGGCGCGCACGGTCTCGCCGATCTCGGCGATAATCGAGCGGCTCTTTTTCGGCAGGACCAAAAGCCGAACAAGGCCATCGCGCACCGGGAGCTCCTCGATGTCCTCGACGTTGCTCAAGGTCAACAAGCGCTTCTTGGCATTGCCCGCCGCGCCATGGTTCAGGACCAAGGCGACCGCGTTGTAATGCCGTGAGCGCGCTTCGAGCTCGGCCGGCGTCCCGGCAAAGAGCACCCGGCCGCGCCCGATGATGATGGCGCGGGTGCAGACCGCATCGACCTCTTCGAGAATATGCGTCGAGATGATGATCGCCTTACGAGGGGCCATCTCCTTGATGAGCGTGCGGACCTCGTGCTTTTGATTCGGATCGAGGCCATCAGTAGGCTCGTCCAGGACCAAGACCTCCGGATCATGCAGCAGGGCCTGGGCGAGACCGACGCGGCGCTTATAGCCTTTGGAAAGCGTCTCGATGCGTTGCTGGAGAACGCCTTCAAGGTGAATCTTCTGCACCACGTCGGCGATTCCCTCCTCTCTCTGCCGGGGGGACAACCCCCGCACCTCGGCGATGAACTCGAGAAAGCCCGCCGGCGTCATCTCGCCATAGAGCGGCACGCCCTCGGGTAAGTAACCCATCTTGGATTTGACGGCGAGGGGCCTCTCGACCACGTCGTGACCGCACACGGTCACGGTCCCCGCGCTCGGCTCGAGGAACCCCGCGATCATCTTCATGGCCGTGGATTTACCCGCCCCATTGGGTCCGAGAAAGCCGAGAACATCGCCACGGTCAACCGTGAAAGACACATTGGTGACCGCCTGCAAAATGCCAAAATCCTTACTGAGATGCTTGACTTCGATCGCGTGCATGACTCAAGAATCGCTCCCCCCAATTGGCGCCACCATTGTGCAAATTATTGCGCGCGCGTCAACCTTTACGGACGCCGGGTCATGGGAACTGCGCTCTATCTCCGCGACCATGACTTTCCGAGTGCCTATTCCAGAATCGCCGCATGATGTACTTTGTCAAATGCAAAGAAGTCACGGGGGAAGACTCTATACCCTTGATTAGTGTCGCGATTTTAACGAACGGATTGTTCTTTCAGGCGACTATTGCGCCCGAACAGACTGTAACCCTAACGGTCGACAATATGACCTGTTCGCTGTGCGTGCCGGTAGGCTGATGAACCGCTCGCCCGAGGGCCCGATCGGACGAGCGGTTTACTGCCGAAGTTACTGATTCAGACGAACGGCAATGTCGACGACTCGGTCGCTAAACTTGCCGACTCGCTTGGCCGCGCCGGTCAGTGGGCTAATCTGGTAGAAACCGTATACGCCGCCCACAACCAGTGACGCAAAGGCACGGTTTTGCACGGTCACACCGCCTACCAACGTGCTATAAATATCTAAGCCCACCCAGGGACCCGCATCTACCCCGAGCGATCCGGTTGCCACGAGTGTCCCGCTCGCAGGGGGTGACTGAATCACGACCTGATTACTCGTCGTATTGATGTCGAAGAGCGTCGTGTTGGTGGTCGGGTTGGCCGGCTCGTTGTCGTTGTTGGTGTACGCAGCACCGCT
>JBIMKC010000080.1:0-10395 GCA_043673925.1 Chromatiales bacterium
ACTGAAAATCCCTGTGTCGGTGGTTCGATTCCGCCCCTGGCCACCAATAAAAACAATAGCATGTGTGGCATTATTCACTTACACGTGGTCCGCAATTTCCTGTGCTGCGCATTTAATCACCGACCGGGCGTTACTCCGGTTTTCGGGCAACCGCTAGCAAGTCGCTGAGAGATCGGTGTAGCCTGATCGCATGGGATTCGTTCGTCAGGCCTTAAATTGTTTTGTCGACCTCGTTGCGCTTAGCCGCACGCCCGTCCCAAACGGCCTACGCTTTCTAGCCCTCTGCACGAAGAGCGCATCTATCCAGACACAGGGTGGTGGCTTCCCGACTGGATCCGGCTCTCGCCCGAATGATATGACAAGACAGGCAATAGTCCCAAACCGAACGACGAGCCTAGAAAGAGGTCTGACTGATTTGTCGAAGGCCCAAATTAAACCCATCCCGGGCTAAGGCGCATGACGACAACGAGATGGGTTGTCCTGGCGATCGTGGCGGTGCTCACTGTCGCTGCGGCCGCTTTTTATTACAGGCAAGGCCCGCAAACAACGGAGATCCCAAGCGCTCTGCCGCCCGAGCCGTCCGCGCTGGCGCCTGAAACCGCTCAACCGGAGGTCCACTACCCCGTTCCGGCGACCGAAGCGCCGGAGCAGGCGCCGCCGCTGCCCGCGCTCGACGAGAGCGACGAAGCCGTGCAGGACGCTATGGAGAAAAGCTTCGGCACGGCGCCCGTTGAGGCCTTTCTCCTCCCGACGGAGATCATTCGACATTTGGTCGCGACAATCGACAGCCTGGACCGCGCCCCCGTGCCGCTGCACTTCCGCCCCGCGAAGCATGTCCCTGGGCTGCCGGTGGTCAACGCCAAGGGCGAGACAATCATCACCTTGAGTCCGGACAATGCGAAGCGCTATGAGCCTTACATCTCGGCACTGCGCGCGGTAGACGCCAAACGGTTCGCGGATGTGTACCGGCATTACTACCCGCTCTTTCAGAACGCCTACGAGAACCTCGGCTATCCGGGCCGCTACTTTAACGACCGCCTGATCCCGATCATCGACCATTTGCTGGCAACGCCCGACATCCGCGAGCCCATCCAGCTCGTCCAGCCCAAGGTGCTCTACCAGTTCGCCAATCCAGAAGTGGAAAAACGTTCCTGGGGCCAGAAAACCCTGATCCGCATGGGACCCGCGAACGCGGCGGCGGTCAAGGCAAAGCTGCGCGAGATTCGGGCGTCGATCGCCGTCAAGGCGGATAAGCCGTGAATACGCAGCCTCCTGTGGACGCGCGATAAGAACGAACCTGCCTTCACCGCCTCCCTCGCGGTGTGGAAGACTCCAGTCGAGTAGCGAGGAAACAAAATGGTACTGGCTAGCACGTGCGCAACGGTTAGCTCGGCTTGAATAAGCGCCGCACATTAAAAGAACTTGCCACCGTGCGTGGCAAGGCCCTGAATAGGAGGAAATAGCATGATTTATATGACAGATACACTGGCACGCAATTGGTGGGCTACGGGCCTGCGAGGTCTTTGCGCGCTGCTCTTCGGTGCGGCCATTTTCGTCTGGCCGGGGATTTCTTTGTTCGCTTTGGTGCTCATGTTCGGCGTTTATACGCTGCTTGACGGAGTGTGCACGATGGTCTCAACTCTGCGCTCGGACAAACGCGAGAAGCGCTGGTGGCTGTTTCTCTTGCAGGGGATCTCCGGGATCATCGTCGGGATAATGGCATTCATTTGGCCCGGGATCACGGCTTTAGCGCTGCTGTATATCATTGCAGCCTGGGCCATCGTCACCGGCATCTTCGAGATCGTCGCCGCCGTGCAGCTGCGTAAGGAGATCGAAGGGGAATGGCTACTGGGATTGAGCGGTATCGCGTCGGTGGTATTCGGCATACTTCTCGTAGGATTTCCGGGCGCCGGCGCCCTCACCGTTTTATGGATTATCGGGGCCTATTCGATACTTTTTGGGATCTTGTTGATGATCCTGGCCTTTCGGCTGCGTCGCCGAAACGGACACCGGCCACATGACGTCCGCGCAAGTGAGGCATGAATGGCCGCTTCTTACGTGCCTAATCCTTGCCGATGGTCCGCATCCGGCCTTCGAGTGGCTCCCAGAATTAAACCATTACATCAATGGCTTGAGTGGCGGATCCGGTTGTGGTACAAGCCTTGTTGCGTCCATTGGCAGAAACCCGCGAGGAGAACCAAGGTATGCCGAAACTACAAGCTTGCTATCGCCCACTGCCCAGTGCGTTGCTCGTTGTCGCCACTCTTGCAATGTTCAGTGTGGGATGGGCGGCCGCCAGAGGCATGGCTCACAAGGCTCCGGCCTTCGAGCAGGTGGGCATCGCTTCGTGGTACGGACCGGGATTCCACGGCAAAGAGACCGCGAACGGCGAGGTTTTCAACCAAGACGAGCTGACCGCAGCGCATCGAACCCTGCCGTTAGGGACCAAGGTCGCAGTGACCAACGTCACGAACGGCAAGTCGGTTAAGGTCGAGATCAACGATCGTGGGCCCTACGTAAAGGGGCGGGTCATCGATCTCTCGCGTGCGGCTGCCATACGGCTCGGGATGAAGGATAGAGGGCTAGCCAAGGTCCAGATCGAAGCGATTCCATCCTATGCAGGGTAGGCCGGCCTACTGGCAGCCACGGCGAGCGGGAACGAGGAAATGGATGGCCAGTTATCGGCACCGTGCTGTAGCTTCTCGGCTCCTGGCTCACTGACCCCGATCCGAGGAGAAATTGTATGGACGCCTCCCACCTATAGGCTATGATAACGACTGCTGCGACAAGAGAACGCTGGGAGGAAGCATTTTGGGTCGTTTGGTGATCGTCTCCAACCGCGTGGCTGTAGCCCGAACCGGGCGCAGGGCGCCTGGTGGCCTTGCGGTCGGCATAATGGCGGCTTTGAACGAATCAGGCGGGCTGTGGTTTGGCTGGAGCGGCGAGGTCGCAGACACTGTCCCCGTCAGAGTCCACACCGTGGAGCAGGATGGCATCTCGTTTGCGACTTTGCCGTTATCGACCCACGATTATCGCGGGTACTACAGAGGTTATGCCAACCGCGTGCTTTGGCCTTTGTTTCACATCCAGCTGCACCGGGTCGAATTCCAGCGTGAAGACCTATCAGCCTATGAGCGCGTCAATAAGCAGTTCGCCAAGAGGCTGGTCTCGCTCCTCGCCGCCGAAGACATCATTTGGGTGCATGACTATCATTTTATCCGCATGGCGTCGGAGCTGCGGCGATTTGGGGTTTCCCAACCCATCGGGTTTTTTCTCCATATCCCATTCCCACCCTATGACGTCCTGCGGACACTACCTGGGCACGAGGATTTGTTGCGCTGTCTCTGCGCCTACGATCTACTCGGGTTTCAAACGGAGCTAGACCGGAAGGCGTTCCTACACGCGGCCGAAGACGGGCTCGGGGCCAGGGTTCACCCGGACGGCGCGGTGTCGCTGCGCGGGGCACACACCTATACAGGTGTGTTTCCCATCGGTATCGATGTCGATGAGGTGATGAGCCAAGCGGCGAGAGGGCGGAATGCTGTCTATGGCCGACGCCTGCTCAGGAGCTTGGTTAGCCGCACGTTGATCACAGGAGTCGACCGCCTCGATTACTCCAAGGGGTTGGTGGAGCGCTTTCGCGCTTATGGTCGCCTGTTAGAGCGCTATTCCGATTACCACGGACACGTCGTATTTATGCAGATCGCCGAGCCCTCGCGAGCCGATGTACCCGAATACCAGGCGCTCCGGCGTACTCTGGAGGCCTTGGCAGGGGAGATAAATGGCCGCTACTCGGACTACGACTGGGTCCCATTGCGTCACATCAATAAGGGATTTGCCCGCTCCACCATTCTTGGGTTTCTTGCCTTAAGCAGGGTCGGTTTAATCACCTCGCTGCGGGACGGCATGAACTTGGTGGCGAAAGAATTCATCGCGGCACAAGACCCCGGAGATCCCGGAGCGCTGGTGTTATCCAAGCTCGCAGGGGCTGCGCGTGAACTGAAGGACGCGATACTGGTGAATCCCTACGAAATCGATGATGTGGCGGAGGGGATCGCTAGGGCTATCGAGATGCCGATGAGCGAGCGCAGGCGACGCTGGGAAAACAGCATGCACGTGCTCAGGAGAAACGACATCACGGCATGGCGTCGGGGTTTTATCAACATGCTTAGAGACTGCGCTGCGAACAAGGCGAAGCTACCGTGGCAGAAGCAGTGGTTGCCCGCAGAGCCTCGATCCTCGCAAAAATTGGCTACTGGTCATGAAGCTCAGGTGCTTTCGATACCTCCCTAAGCGACCTCGCGCACCACTCTGAGCAAGCCACGGAGCGGAATGTCGATCCACTCCGGCCGGTTCTCAAGCTCGTAGCGGAGCTCATAGAGGGCTTTCTCCAGCGTGAAGAGATTGAGCAAGGCATGCGCCTGGTCGGGAACACTGGGATACGAGGGGCAACCCTCTATCCCCGCTTTATATCCCGCTAAGAATGCGTCTTTCGCGCTCCGTTGCCACGCCTCAACCAGGCGGCCGAGCAGACCCGCGTCCGCGCCATCATCCGCCGCGAGGCGCTTGAGCACCGCTTGCGCCGCGTAGTCAAACGAGCGCAACATACCCGCCACGTCGCGCAACGGCGAGTGCTTGGCCCGCCGCTCCTGGACCGGGCGCGCCGGCTCGCCCTCGAAATCGACGATGATAAAGTCGTTCTCCGCCAGCAGCACTTGCCCGAGATGGTAATCGCCGTGATAGCGAGTCTTGACTGCGCTTGGAACGCTACGCGCCAAGGTCGCGATGTGATCGACGAGCCGTTGCCGGGCTTCGAAAAGCGAGCCGCACTCGGCGTGTAACGATTCGGGTACAAGTGCGCGATGGCGTCGCAGCAGTTCGAGTGTAGCGAGGAGGTCGGCGCGAACGCGCACGCCCCAAGCGCGGACCTGCGGGCGCTGGATCGGTTCCGGATCGAACGCACTATCGCCGCTCGGTTTTGCGAGCGCCTGGTGCAGCTCGCCGGTCCGGCGGCCCAAGGTGCACATCATCAACGAATACGGACCGTGAATTTCCTCAGCCTGGACGGCGGCCGTTTCGGGAGCTTGTAATCGAGCGCCCTCGAGATAACGCTCCAGATAATCGAGCGTGTAGGTCCAGGCGTCTCCTTGATTGGCGACCGCGCCTTGCAATAAGCCAAGGGTATAGCTTTTCCCATCGGCATCCTGGTACTCCACCGCACCCACGAGTGGAGCCACATGGGCAAATGGGGAGACCTCGGTGAGAAAGCGTCCGATCTCGAGCTCCATGTTGGTGCCGCTTTGCAGGCGACGGTAGACCTTCAAGAACAACCGTCCCCCTAAGATCACGGTGGTGTTGGTCCCAGCCATGGCCGGGAGCCTGATCTCGCGCAGGGCCGTGTCCCCGGCGAGCACCCCGTAGGCCGCGGTGCACGAAAACCTGAGGCGCCCTTGATCCCAAGGCAGCTCGACATTCTGACCCATCGCGGCGACCAAGGCTTCGCAAAAAGCGGGATCGGCCAGCGCATCGCACAGCATTCCGATGCGGGCCTGCTGGCGGACCTTGGCCAGCACGTAGGGCGCAAGCGCGGCCCCTTGCTCTTCGGTTTCCCAAGCTATGGCCAGCGGCAAAAAATAGCTCTGCTGCGCAAGGCCGGGGAGATGGACATCGACCCGAGTGAGGAGCCAATGATCCCGGTCTTTCGACCAATGTGCGTGCTCGCGCACTTCGACCCGCTCGATGTGCTCTCCCTTCGCCGCGAACCAGCGTTGGCCGGCGATGAAACCGGGAAGGATCTCCCGTTGCAAAGCGCAACGCAGCTTCTCAGCCATCGACCGTCGCGCGGGTTCCACCTGTTCCGGAAAGAAGCTGCGCCAGCCGGAAAATAGCACCATGACCGAAAGCTCATGGGTCGGGAGCAGATCCTTGTGCCAAGGGGGCGCTTCGGCCTCTTCAGCCAAGCGAAACCAGTAAAAACCATAGCCCGGCAGGGTCAGTAGATAAGGCAGGGCACCGATCGGCGGGAAAGATGTCCTCCCGAGCATTTCCACCGGGACCCGGCCTTGATAGGCTCTGAGATCCAATTCCACAGGTTGCGCCGAGCGCGCCAGATTGGCAACACACAGGATGGTCTCCCCATCCAACTCACGAAGATAGGCGAGGATCTTGCGGTTTCCTGGATAGGAGAAGGCGAGCGTGCCGCGCCCAAAGGTCTTATGCGCCTTGCGCACGGTGAGCAGACGCCGCATCCAATTGAGCAAGGACGACGGATCGCGCCGCTGCGCCTCGACATTGACGGCTTGATAACCGTACACGGGATCCATGATCGGCGGCAGGTACAACCTCTGGGGATCGGCTTGAGAGAAACCGCCGTTGCGATCCGGGCTCCACTGCATGGGCGTACGCACGGCGTTGCGATCGCCTAAGAAAACATTATCTCCCATCCCGATCTCGTCCCCGTAGTAAATGATCGGCGTGCCGGGCATGGACAGCAGCAGGCTATTCATGAGCTTGATCTTGTCCGGATCGTTGTCCATGAGCGGCGCGAGCCGGCGGCGGATCCCCAGATTCACCCGCGTTCGCGGATCGGCAGCGTAGGCTTGATACATATAATCACGCTCGCGATCGGTCACCATCTCGAGCGTGAGCTCATCATGGTTGCGCAAGAAAATCGCCCACTGGCAGGACCCCGGGATCTCGGGGGTCTGGCCCAGGATCTCGACGATGGGGTGGCGGTCTTCTTGAGCGATCGCCATATACATTCGCGGCATGAGCGGAAAGTGATAGGCCATATGGCATTCGTCACCTTCGCCGAAATAATCCCGCACGTCCTCGGGCCACTGGTTGGCCTCGGCAAGAAACATCCGGTTGCGGTAATGGCGGTCCACGACCGCTCGCATCTGCTTGATCACCGCGTGGGTCTCCGGAAGGTTTTCATTGCTGGTTCCTTCGCGCACGCACAGGTAGGGGATAGCGTCCAGGCGCAAACCGTCTACGTCCATATCCAACCAAAAACGCATGATCCGAGTTACCGCACGCACCACGTGCGGATTGCTGAAATTGAGATCCGGTTGGTGAGTGAAGAAGCGGTGCCAATAGTAGCCACGCGCGAGCGGATCCCAGGCCCAGTTGGAGCTTTCCGTGTCGGTGAAGATTATGCGCGTCTCCGGCGATAGCTTGTCGCTGTCGCTCCAAACATAGAAATTGCGCTTGACGGATTGCGGCCGGGCGTGGCGCGCGGCCTGGAACCACGGATGCTGGTCCGAGGTATGGTTGATCACCAGCTCCGTGATTACACGCAGACCCGAGCGATGTGCCTCGCGCACGAAAGTCCGGAAGTCCTTGAGGCTGCCATAGGGCGGATGAACGTTGCGGTAGTCGGCAATGTCGTAGCCGTCGTCGCGCATCGGCGAGGGATAAAACGGCATCAGCCAAATCGCGGTGACGCCGAGCTCGTGGAGGTATTGGAGCTTCTCCGTCAAACCGGCAAAATCTCCGACGCCGTCCTGGCAGCCGTCGTAGAACGCCTTGACATGCAGCTGATAGATGACCGCATCCTTGTACCAGAGCGGATCGTCTCCCAAGGCTTCGGAGGGTGACGGGATTGCGAGCATTTATATAACTTACATGAAGTAATCGAAGTCCTGCTCCCTCCGGATATGACGGTGCACAAGAAAAATGTGCGCCGGGACGATGCTGGGATTGAGCTCAATGTAATTGCGCGCACCCTGCCATAGGTAATGGGCATCGCTAAGGAGATCATAGACCTGATAGGGCCGGTCCGGACCGATGTCCAGATCTTCGAGCGGCAACTGCAACCACCCCGCTTGGGTGTGACCAGGGTCGAGATTCACTACCACCAAGACGATCTCGACTGCCTCTTCGCTGTGCTTGCTGTAGGCGATGAGCTCTGCGTTGTCGATCGCATGGAAGCGCAGAGTCCAGTCGGACTGCAAGGCGCGGTGGCCCTTGCGGATGCGATTAACGCGAGTGATAAAATTCTTGAGGCTCTCCGCGCGGTCGAGATCCCAATGCCGGATCGCGTACTTTTCCGAGTCCAGGTATTCCTCGGATCCCGGCTCCCGCGCGGTGTGCTCCAACAGTTCGAACGGTGGACCGTAGATCCCGTAGCTGGCGCCGAGCGTCGCGGCCAGCACCAGGCGAACCATGAATGCAGGCCGCCCGCCGAATTGCAGGTATTCGGTCAGTATATCGGGCGTATTGGGCCAGAGGCTCGGGCGAAAGTATTCCCGTGTATCGGTCTGAGTGAGCTCGGTGAAATAGTCCGTGATCTCCTGCTTGGTATTGCGCCAGGCAAAGTAGGTGTAGGACTGAGTAAACCCGAGCTTGGCGAGCCGATGCATGGGCTTGGGCCGCGTGAACGCCTCGGATAAAAAAAGCACCTCGAGATGGACCGCTTTGGCTTCCTCGATGAGCTCTTCCCAAAGCGAGAACGGCTTGGTGTGCGGGTTGTCGACGCGGAAGATCCGGACCCCGGCTTCGATCCAAAACATCACAATACTTTTAAGCTCATCGAAGAGCGCGCGGCCGTCACCGGTCTCGAAATCGAAGGAATAGATGTCCTCGTAGAGCTTGGGGGGATTCTCCGCGTATTGAATCGTACCATCGGGGCGCTGGCGAAACCACTCCGGTCTCTCGCGGACATAGGGGTGGTCCGGCGAGCATTGGAACGCGATATCGAGCGCGATCTCGATGTCGTATCCTCGTGCCGTTTCTAAAAACCGCCGAAAATCATCCAGCGTCCCGAGCTCGGGATGCGTCGCCTTATGACCGCCTTCCTGGCTACCGATGGCCCAAGGGCTGCCCGGATCGCGAGGAATGGCTGTGAGCGCATTATTGCGGCCTTTACGTTTCGTGTGGCCGATCGGGTGGATAGGCGGCAGATAGAGCACATCGAAACCCATCTCCGCGATGTAGGGTAAGCGAGCCTCCAGATCGCGGAATGCGCCGTGCCGCCCCGGAGTATCGGCGCACGAGCGGGGAAACAATTCGTACCAGGTGCTGAAACGCGCCCGTTCCCGATCCACCACCACCTCAAGCTCGCGCGGATAGTGGGTCGCGAAGCGGCGATCGGCATAGCGGTCCATCAGCTTATTGACATCCGGATCAGTCGCCAAGGCACGCCCCTCCTCTACGTCGCCCTCGCCACGGATGGCCGCCGCGATTTCCTTGAGCCGTTTGGCATGGCTACCTTTCGCCCGTCCGGCAGCGTCTTCGATCCGATCGGCTCCGATGAGAAGAGCAAGGGCAATATCCTCCGGCAGAACGCGCTTTATCAGATCTTGCCGCCAGGACGCGAAGGGATCGATCCATCCCATCACGGTGTATCGGTGGCGGCCGAGCTCGGTCACGGTGAATTCGCCTCGCCAACGATCGTTGCCCAGTGGCTGCATCGGCGCTTCGCTCCATTGGGGACCATCCGCTCTGCGATAACGCAGCATGCAAGCGATCGCGTCATGGCCGTCCGTGTAGACATCGGCTTCCACCACTACCCGCTCGCCCAGCGTGCGTTTGATGGCAAAGCGGCCGGCATCGATCTCGGGCTTGACCTCCTCGATGACGACCCGGTTTCTTTTGTTCGCTCGCGTAATCGGTGACATTCGCTGACCGCGTAGCGACGACTGGCCTATCCGCTCTTAAGGAAGAGTACACCGAGCAGTGGCAGCGTCAAAGAGAGCGAGTGATAGCGTCCGTGCTCTGGCACGGGCGCGGCCTCTACGCCCCCGAGATTCCGGTAACCGCCCCCCATAGGGCTGGGCATCGCTGTTCAAGATCTCGCGCCACCTGCCCCCGCGCGGCACCCCCACCCGATAGTTCAGCCCCGGCACCGGCGTGAAATTACAGACGCCGAGCATGCTGTCCGCGGGTCGCTCGCCGCTCCTGATAAAAGCGATCACGCTCTGTTCCCAGTTGTGGACATCGACCCACCGGAACCCATCCGTTATGAAATCCCGTGCGTGCAGTGCCGCTTCGCTGCGATAGAGGTGATTCAGATCCCGGACCCAGCGTTGGACCCCTTGGTGGGCGGGGTATTGCAGGAGATGCCGCTCCAAGCTCGCATCGTGGTTCCATTCGCGCCACTGGCCAAATTCACTGCCCATAAACAATAGCTTCTTGCCCGTAGGGGCATACAGGGAATAGGGATTTTAAAGGGCCTTTTTCTTCAAAAGAGAAGATACGACTGGACCTGTTAGCTGTCAAACACGCGGGTCCTGGGTCCAGGATCGGGGAACTTTCGGCCGACAAGCCGAGATGCGTGAGGATCTTGGCAATCAGGGGCGGATGTTCTATCGCGGCGATGATCTTCAAGGTGCCGCCGCACCGGGGGCACTGTTCCGTCCTTAGGAGCTGACAGCGATACGTCCAGGCTTTATC
>JBIMKC010000081.1:0-10309 GCA_043673925.1 Chromatiales bacterium
CCAGGCCTGCCCGGCCAGGGCGAGTAACAGGCATCCAACGACCAGGCGCTGCATCTCACTCCACCGCGTTAAACCTTACCACCAAGCGGCGCAAGACCACATCCTCCGTTCCCGCCCGCGCCAGCATCTTCAAAACCGGGCCGGCGGCTCGGGCATCGTTCGCGGCGCGCGCCGCTTCGAGCAAGATGCGCGCGTCGCGGGGCTCACGCTGAAGCGACCAATTCGCGCGCGCCAGTTGCACGGCCCGCCGCGGTTCCTGTAACAGCACCAAGGTAAACCTCGCCTCCTCTCCGGGGTGCAAGAACGGACCGCGTACCCGGCCGGCTTCAAAGCGCGCCTTGAGATTCGTTACCCTCTCGGCGGTATCCAAGCCCAGTGCGTGTTCTGCGAGCGCTACGCGCAAGAGCAACCCATCGACGCGCGTCTCAGCGCGCAAGAGCTTAGCGACCTCCGAGTAGCGGCCTTGATCCAGCAAAAAATCGGCATAGGCCGCGAGCAAGTACACATCGCGGCGCCCGAGACCCATCGCTTCCAGGAAATGCCGCTCCGCCCGGGCGAATTGACCGAGCCGCGCGGCGATCTCTCCGAGTAGCGTCAGCGCCCAGAGCCGCGTCTTCGGATCGGTCTCGGGCGCGGAGTGGATCGCCCCGTCGAGCGCCGTGTAGCTTGCGCGCGCGCGCCCCGTTAGGCTTTCCACCGCGCCGAGACAGGCCGTCACGACGAGCGCATCGGCAAGCCGCAGCAGGGCGAGACAACTCTGCCTCGCTTCAGGATAACGTCCAATCACCGTCAGGATCGTGGAGCGCATCAGCCAGGCCTGGCCGTTGCGCGGGTCCTTGGCCAGTACTCGATCGAGATCCTTCAAGGCCGCGCTGAACTCGTGCCGATGCTGGCGCACCGCGGCGCGCAGCACCCCCACCTCGGCCGGCGCCTCTGCCATTTCCCACCACGGCTGCAGCACCGCTTCGGCGTAGCCGGCATAGCGCGGATCCGCTTCCGCGCGTCCGATCTCGAGGTAACGCCTGGCAAGGTCCGTGGCGTACCCGACTTGCTTGGGCGCGCGTTGCACTCTCAGGCGCAGATCCCGTAACTCGCGCGCAACCCGGTGCAGAGAGATCGGCAACCGTTCGAGCACTTCCCCGTCAGTCATCGGGATGTAGGCGGCCGCCTGCGCGAGATCACAGAGCAGCACGATGACGAGACCGACGGGTAAGTGTTTCATGAGCAGGCGTTGCCGATCTCTGCCCGCGTCACCTAACAGGGGTTGGCGCCGGCTTCACCACAGTCGATGTGGCGCCGATCGCGGCCGCTATGAGGTGTCGGCAAGTACGGAAACGTCTGATAGATGCCGTTCGCGGTGACATTCGCTCCGGGTGCCGCGATATTGAAGTTTACCCCGTCCCCAAGATTCGGGACCGGACCCAGCAATGCACCCGCAGCCACCCGCAGGACAATATCGGTCACATCGTCATTGGGACGGCGGCCATTCGGGAAGCCCGCCGCATCGCCGGCCAAGCCCCCCAGGCGCTTCTGGTCCGCGGGCAGGCTCGGAGCTGTCGTGGTATTGAGCCGCAGTAGTTCCGAACAGCGGTTAGCGCGGTTACAGATGTTGGGATCCTGCCCGGGATACTTGAGGAGCGCGGCCACCAGATCCGTGCGACCGGAGGTCGGAAAAGGAGTACCGAAAGCCAGGTTGATAACCGCAACTAACCTTGGATTGAGAAAGAAATCCAGGAACTGTTTTTCCCCCTTCGGATCTTGTGCGTTCCAGCGATCCTTCATGCCGGTACCGATGATCAGTTCATTGACCAAGGGGTTGGCCATGCGGGCGACCTGCACGAAGTCCCCTTGGGCTTTCACCTTGCCATCGGGTCGATGGATCTCAGTGGCTCGGCGGCTGGTCGAGGCATACATTCCGATAATGCCATTGGACCCTTTTGGGACGACCTCCGAGATCGGCACCTCCAGTGCAATGGTGTTGACGTTGAAACCGGAGAACATATCGTTGCCGAAGGGATTGGCCCCGTCGTTGCCGTCATCCGCATCGGCCAGGATCGGGGCGGGGGCACGAAAATTCAGCGTGTCGAACGTGGCGCCGAGATCGATATAGAACGTCTCGTCGCGCTGTCCGGTGAAGACCCGGCCGCCGTTCGTAAGGGCATAGATCCCCTTTGCTGACAAAGTCTCGTAGTCGGGCATCGTCCGTGGGCCGATATTTGACGGCACGGCAAACATCGGGCCGCTCCCCAAGTTGCGCCGCTTTCCGTTGCGGATCTCGGTAACGGAGAATTGCTGCCTCAGGCCTAGGCCCGCGGCATCGGGTCCATCCAGATCACGGATCCCGGGCGGCAGCCCGGAGACCCCATCGACACCGGCGTAAGCCACGGGCAGATCGTTAAACGGCGCCCGGATCGCCGTTTTAAAGCGCAACCGGTAGACCACATCATCGGCTTTGCCGTCTTGATTGACATCGACATTGATGTCGTAGGCGACATTTTGATCAAAGAAATAATAATTCGGTCCGGCGCTCGGCTCCTGACCGGGGATGACGTTCATAATAAAAACCACCTTGTCGGGATCTTCCCAATTCCGGAATGCGTAGACATCGGTGATGTCCGCCGCCGGGTCGAGAGCGATCAAGGGCGCCTCGCGGTGACTCGCGGCCTCGGTAAACGAGATGCCTGATCCCGCCAGAACCAGCCCCAGCGCCGTGGCCCGGGCGATCGGTTTTAATGTGGTGTGAAGCATACGGGTTCCTCCTTTTGCGTTAATACCTGGAAACTGCACCGACACGAGTGAAAACACTCGCATCTGAGCTAAGTACGCACGCAATCGGATTTTGGATGTACGCCCTTCTGGAACGCCGCAAGCTCCGCGGCGCGGTGGCTAATCGCCAACCAACATCAAGCCACGTTTCCGGCGATCAAGCTTGCTAGCGCCTTGGCTTCGTCCTGGGGCAGCGTCTGCGGTTTCCATCCGATACCGAGCCCCGGTCCCTCTTGATACTTCGGGATGATGTGGAAATGCACATAGAAGACCGCCTGATGCGCGAGCGGCCCGTTATTCTGGAGTACATTGTAGGCCGTCGCTCCGGTCGCGCGCATGAGCGCCCGGCAGATGCGTGGCAAGGCGCGGCCGATGGCCGCGGCGTATTCTTCCGGTAACTCGTCCAAGGTCGCCGCCGCCAGCTTTGGGATCACCAAGGTGTGACCGCGCGACAAAGGATAGACGTCCAAGAAGGCGAGCACCTGCGCGTCCTCATACACGCGGTGGCACGGGATCTCACCGGCAACGATCTTATGGAACACCGTGGACATGATAGAAACCTCGCCAAAGATGACAATCAACGCCCGCCATGCTTCGCGTGACGGCCTCAGCAAACTAACGGACCCGCCTATTGAGCGATCCTAAACGCTTCCTAGGCGGTAAGGCTAGCAGCCTGTCGGACTTAGCGGGGAACTTTTCAAGGTAGTACGGATCGGATCGGTAACCTGTTGAACGAGAGTGCGCGCATGAGTAACTTCCGTCCCGTCGATCGCGATACGTCCTTGCTGCTGCCGCCCTCGGTCGACGACTGGCTGCCCAAGGATCACCTCACACGTTTTGTGATCGAGATTGTCGAGCAGTTGGATCTATCGGCATTGACGGTCGCGGGGTTATGCGTGAGGTGGTCCAGTTGGGCATCGACGCGAGATGTGATTCGGCTGAGCCGGACATCGATTTTGATGCTATCTTAGCACGGTGGTTCGGCAGCCTGGCTAAAAGAAACTGGGAGGGCAGATGACCACGTTACTATACCTTCTAGCCGTTATCGGGGGTTTTGGCGCCCTCGCGTATATTGCCGCGCCCTTGTGGGCGTGGACGGCGGGACTGGCCTTGGCCGTCGCGCTGGCTTCCTTGCAGCTCCCGGGGTTTCTCGTCGCGGTAGCCTGGCTATTATGGCTATCCGTCGCCCTGGCGAATATTCCCCTCGTGCGCCGTTATCTCTATAGCGCGCCGCTGCTGCGCCTGTACCGCCACAAGCTCCCGGCGATGTCCACCACGGAACGCGAGGCGCTCGAGGCCGGAAATGTCTGGTGGGACGCCGAGCTGTTCTCGGGCCGGCCCGAATGGCACCGGTTGCTAGAGTTACCGAAACCCTCCCTAACGCCCGAAGAACAGGCCTTCCTCGATGGCCCGGTCGACGAGCTTTGTCGCAGGATTGATGACTGGCGGATCACGTATGAGCTGCACGATTTGCCGCCCGATCTCTGGGAATTCATCAAAGCACGGCGCTTCCTAGGCATGATCATCCCCAAGGACTACGGCGGGCTCGGGTTCTCGGCGCAAGCCCACTCCGCGGTGGTCGCCAAGGTCGCATCGCGGAGCGGCAGCGCGGCGGTCACGGTGATGGTGCCGAACTCGCTCGGACCGGCGGAGCTTCTCATGCATTACGGCACCGAGGCCCAGAAAAGCTATTACTTACCCCGGCTCGCCGAGGGTCGGGAGATCCCCTGCTTCGCCTTGACCAGTCCCTACGCCGGCTCGGACGCCTCGGCCATCCCCGACCGCGGCGTGGTCTGCCAGGGCGAATACCAAGGGCAAAGCGTCCTCGGTATTCGCGTCACCTGGGAAAAGCGCTATATCACGCTGGCGCCCGTGGCCACGGTCTTGGGCCTCGCGTTTCAACTCTACGATCCGGAGCATCTGGTGGGAACCAAGGACAATGTGGGCATCACGCTGGCGCTGATACCCACGAACCATCCCGGGGTCCGCATCGGCCGCCGGCACTTTCCGCTCAAACTGGCGTTCCAGAACGGCCCGACCGCAGGGCAGGACGTGTTCATCCCGATGGACATGGTTATCGGCGGCCGTGAACGGCTCGGCCAAGGCTGGCGCATGCTGATGCAACGGCTGGCCGTGGGACGCTCCATCTCCCTGCCGGCGCTCGCCGCCGCCGCGGTTAAATATTGTGCTCGCTACGCCGGGGGTTACGCCAGGGTGCGCAAGCAATTCAAGCTGCCGATCGGCCGCTTCGAGGGGATCGAGGAACGCTTGGCGCATATCGCCGCCGAGGCCTATGCGGTCGAGTCGGCGCGCCGGATCACGGCCGTGGCCTTGGATCACGGCCAAGAGCCGGCGGTGATTTCGGCGATCCTGAAATACCAGGCCACCGAACGCCAACGGCGCGTCGTCAACGACGCCATGGACATCCTCGGCGGCCGGGCCATTTGCGAGGGGCCGAGCAACTACCTGGCCAATATGTATCAGGGTGTGCCGGTCTCCATCACGGTCGAGGGCGCGAATATTCTCACCCGCAGCCTCATCGTGTTCGGTCAGGGCGCCATTCGCTGCCATCCCTGGTTATATAAGGAGATCCAGGCCGCCTTGGGATCCGATCGGCAGGCTGGGCTCGCCGCCTTCGACGAGGCGCTCGCGGGCCATCTCGGTTTCTTGCTGCGGAATTTGGCTCAAGCGTTTGTGCATAACCTCACCCGCGCCCGCTCGGTGACAACGCCGGAGGCAGGGCCGGCCGGCCGCTGGTATGCGGAGCTCGGCCGTCTCAGCGCGAGCTTCGCGCTCAGCGCGGATATCGCGCTGCTGATGCTCGGGGGCGAGCTCAAACGCCGGGAGCATCTTTCCGGACGCTTCGCGGACATCCTCGCCGAGATGTATTTTCTAAGCTGCGTTCTCAAACGTTTCGAGGACGAGGGCCGGCAAGCCGACGATCTGCCCTTGGTCGAGTCTATCGGCGCCGCTGCCGTCGCCATGATCGAACAGCGGCTCGCGGAAATCCTTGCGAATTTCCCATCGCGCCCTCTGGGTTGGCTGTTACGCCGCATCGTGTTCCCTTGGGGACAGCGAAGCCGGCCGGCCGACGATCGGCTCACGCATCAAGCGGCCGCGCTGCTGCTGCAAGCCTCCCCCGCGCGCGACCGGCTGACGGCCGGCATCTTCGTAAGCCGTGCGCCTGACGACATCACCGGCCGTATCGAACACGCCTTCGAGCTGGTTCCGCAAGCGGAAAGTATCGAGGCGCGCATCAAGGCCGCGATCAAGGATGGGGCTATCAAAGTGAGTGATGAGCGCTCGGCCCGTACCGAGGCCCTGAACGCGGGGATCG
Organism: Chromatiales bacterium; assembly: GCA_043673925.1. Taxonomy (GTDB): domain Bacteria; phylum Pseudomonadota; class Gammaproteobacteria; order JACCXJ01; family JACCXJ01; genus USCg-Taylor. The sequence goes on from JBIMKC010000081.1 coordinate 6,104, forward strand.
TCTCGGCGGACGACATGCGATTGCTCGAAGCTTGGGATCGGGCGGTACGCGCGGCGATCGATGTCGACGATTTCGCGCCGGAGGCGTTGGCGCCATTGGCGCAGCGCGGATGAGCCGCGCCCGTGGTTAAGGTTTTAGTCACCATCGGGTATGCTACCCCCGCCGCAAGACGGCGGAAATAAAAAAATAAGAGGTCTCATGCATGTTGACTGGTTATATAATGCTTCCTTGGTGGGGCTATGTGCTGGTCACCTTGGGGATGACGCACATAACGATCGTATCGGTGACAATTTTTTTGCACCGCCACCAAGCCCATCGAGCGTTGGACTTGCATCCTGCCGCTGCTCATTTCTTTCGCTTCTGGCTTTTTGTGACCACCGGGATGGCCACGAAGACCTGGGTCGCGGTGCACCGCAAGCACCATGCGTTTGTGGAAACCCCGGACGATCCTCACAGCCCGCACAATGTGGGCATTAGAAAGCTGCTTTCGAGCGGTGCTGAAGTGTATGGGGAAGCGTATACGCGACATCCCGAAGTTCTCGCGACCTATGGACACGGCACCCCCAACGACTGGTTGGAAAGGAATCTCTACGGCCGCGCGTATAGCTCTTGGCTCGGGGTCGTCCTGCTGGGAATAGTTTATGTCCTTGCGTTTGGGCCCATCGGCCTCACGATGTGGGCGATACATATGATGTGGATCCCTTTTTTTGCCGCCGGAGTCATCAACGGCGTGGGGCACTGGTGGGGGTATCGCAATCATACTTGCCCCGACGCCTCCACCAACCTTATCCCTTGGGGTATCTTGATTGGCGGCGAAGAATTGCATAACAATCATCATGCCTTCGCCAGTTCCGCTAGGTTTTCCACCCAACCATGGGAATTCGACATCGGTTGGTGGTATATCCGCGCACTCCGTGCCCTCGGCCTCGCACGCGTGAAGAAAATCGCGCCCCGCTTGTATAGGGATCCTCGGAAATCGCTGATCGATGAGGACACCGTCCGAGCGGTCGTAAGCTGTCGCTTGCAAGTGCTCTGCGACTATACCAAGCACGCTATCCAGCGAGTATACCGTGAACAATGCGAACCGGAGGATCCAACGAACCGTCCTAGGCGGTTTCTCACGCGCTCGCAGAGTCCGATGGATACCGCTGTCCAGCAGCGCCTTGCGCAGGGACTCCGAGACAGCGCGATACTTGCAAAGATTCATCACTTTCAAACTCGCTTGCAAACCATCGCTCAGGAAACGCCCGTCTCATTAGAGCAACAGCGACAGCTCCAAGAGTGGCACCAGCAAGCAAAAACGAGCGGTATTGCGGTGCTCGAGCAATTTTCCGAGACCTTGCGCAGCTATTCCTTGCAACCGGGCACAGCCCAGGTTACCCGCCGGCCGCTTACTTCGTGATGCGAATAGGTTTATAGTCACGGCATCACGATGTTGGCCGCGAGAAACTTCGCAATGACGGCCTCATGCCTCGGCGTCCTCGGTGCTTACTTCGCGCACGAACGCGAACTCGCCGTCGCGCACCTCGACCCGAACGGTGTCGCCCGGTCCGAAGCGACCGGCTAAAAGCTCGCGGGCCAGCGGTGTCTCCACCCGCACCTGAAGCGCGCGCTTCAACGGACGAGCGCCGTAGACCGGATCGAAGCCGGCCTGCCCCAGCTTGTCCAGCGCCTCGGCCGAAACCGATAAGCCGATATTCTGATCGCGCAGCCGTTTGCGCAACCGTTCCACCTGGATCTCGGCGATGGCCCGGATATGCACCGATTGCAAGGAGTGAAACACGACGATTTCGTCGATGCGGTTGATAAACTCCGGCCGGAAAAACTTCGCGACGCTCTCCATCACCGCCTTGCGCATGCTCTCGTAGTGTTCCTCGCCAGCCATCTCTTGGATGAACTGAGAGCCGAGATTCGAGGTCATCACGATGACGGTATTACGGAAGTCCACGGTCCGGCCGTGACCGTCCGTCAGCCGGCCGTCATCGAGGATCTGGAGTAAGACATTGAAGACTTCCGGATGGGCCTTCTCGACCTCATCCAGCAACACGACCGAATAGGGCTTTCGCCGGACCGCTTCGGTCAAATAACCGCCTTCCTCGTAGCCGACATAACCGGGCGGCGCCCCGATGAGGCGCGCCACCGTATGTTTCTCCATGTACTCGGACATGTCGATGCGCACCATCGCCTCTTCGGTATCGAACAGGAACTCGGCCAAGGCCTTGCACAATTCCGTCTTACCTATTCCCGTCGGCCCCAAGAACAAGAAGGAACCGTAGGGGCGGTTGGGATCGGCGATCCCCGCCCGCGCCCGGCGGATGGCGTCGGCGACCACCGTCACGGCCTGGTCCTGACCGACAACCCGCCGGTGCAGGGCTTCTTCCATGCGGATCAGCTTCTCGCGTTCCCCCTCGAGCATCCTGGACACCGGGATCCCGGTCCACTTGGAAACCACCAGGGCGATCTCCTCCTCGGTGACTTTGTCACGGAGCAGCGTCATTGCTTGCGTCTCCGCGTTCGCCGCCTGCTCGAGCTGCTTGGTAAGCTCGGGGATACGCCCATATTGCAGTTCCGACATGCGCGCGAGATCACCTCCACGCCGGGCGTTCTCGAACTCAAGCCGCGCCTGCTCGAGCCGTTCCTTCACCGTATGCGTGCCTTGCAAGCGCGCCTTTTCCGCTTTCCAAATCTCTTCGAGATCGCTGTACTCCCGCCCGAGCTTTGCTATTTCGGCCTCCAAGATATCGAACCTCTTCTTCGAGGCCGCATCGGCCTCTTTTTTCAAGGCTTCGCGTTCAATTTTTAATTGGATTAACCTTCGTTCGAGCCGGTCCATTTCTTCGGGCTTCGAGTCGATCTCGATACTGATGCGGCTTGCGGCTTCGTCGATGAGGTCGATGGCCTTGTCCGGTAACTGCCGATCGGTGATATACCGGTGCGACAGAGTAGCCGCGGCGACAATCGCGGGATCGGTGATCTGCACGCCATGGTGTACTTCGTAACGCTCCTTGAGTCCGCGTAATATAGCGATGGTGTCTTCGACGCTCGGCTCATCGACCAGGATCTTCTGAAAGCGGCGTTCCAAGGCCGCGTCCTTCTCGACGTATTTTCGATACTCATCCAAGGTCGTCGCGCCGACACAGTGAAGCTCGCCGCGCGCGAGCGCCGGCTTGAGCATGTTGCCGGCATCCATGGCGCCCTCGGCCTTGCCGGCGCCGACCATGGTGTGCAATTCGTCGATAAAGAGAATGATCTGACCTTCTTGTTTGGCCAGATCCTTGAGCACCGCCTTGAGCCGCTCCTCGAACTCGCCGCGATATTTGGCGCCGGCGATCAGTGCGCCGAGATCGAGTGCCAAAACCCGCTTGCCCTTGAGTCTTTCCGGCACCTCGCCGTTCACGATGCGCTGCGCCAGGCCTTCGACTATCGCCGTCTTGCCCACGCCCGGCTCACCGATCAAAACGGGGTTATTCTTGGTGCGGCGCTGTAATACCTGAATCGTTCTGCGGATCTCGTCATCGCGTCCGATGACCGGATCCAGTTTTCCGTCGGTTGCGCGCGCGGTCAGGTCGATCGTGTAGCGCTCGAGCGCCTGGCGTTGTTCCTCGGCGCCCGGCTCCTGTACCTTCTGCCCCCCGCGCAAGCGATCGATGGCTTCGCTCAGGCGCCGCTTGTCCGCGCCTGCCGCCCGCAATAGATCACCTAGCTGGCCGCGGCCCTCTAGCGCCGCCAGCACCCACAGCTCGCTGGCGATGTACTGATCCTTGCGTTGTTGCGCCAGTTTGTCGGTGAGATTCAAGAGCCGCTCCAGCTCGCGCGAGACGTGCACATCGCCGCCCGTGCCTTCGACCCGAGGCAAGCTCTCCAGGGCGTCATCCAGCCGTGCGCGCAGGGCATCGACATTGATCCCTGCTCGGCCGAGGAGATGCTGCATTGTTCCGTCTTCCTGATCGAGCAGCGCGGCCATGACATGCAGCGGCTCGATGAATTGATGATCGCGCCCGACGGCGAGGCTTTGGGCATCCGCCAAGGCTGTTTGGAATTTGGTCGTCAGCTTGTCCGAACGCATCATGCAATGCTCCTTGAAATCATGGTTGCTGTTCAGATAAGGGCGAGGGGGCGATATTCAAGGGCGATGCCCGTCATTCGCCCCCCAAGCTTTCTGCTAATGCAACATCGTGCCTAATCCATACACGAGACCGATCCCGG
>JBIMKC010000082.1:0-10117 GCA_043673925.1 Chromatiales bacterium
CGCACACGCCCCGGCCCCAGTCCATCCATGGCCCCGCGTAGCTCTTGCATGAAGGCGCGTACGTCCCGTTCGAGGTTCGGGCCGTTCCCGAGCGCCTCGATGCGGGAAACCAAGGCGCTGCCCACGACCACTGCATCACTGATCAGTGCGATCCGCGCGGCGCTCTCCGCATCCTTGATCCCAAAACCGACGCCGATCGGCAACGCGGTATGCCGCCGGATGAGGCGCACCTTTTCGGCCACCGCCGAGGTATCGAGTTTATCACTCCCCGTGATCCCTTTCAGCGAGACGTAATAGACAAACCCGCGCGCCAGGCCGCAGATGCGCGCGATGCGTTCCTCACTGCTGGTCGGCGCCAGAAGAAACACCGGATCGATCTCATGGGCGCCCAGGATTTTAACCAGATCGTTCGCCTCTTCGGGAGGCATGTCGACGGTCAGGATACCATCGGCGCCCGCTCGCCGCGCTGCGCGCGCAAACACCTCGTAACCCATGACCTCGATCGGGTTGAGATAACCCATTAACACGATCGGCGTGTGCGGGTCGCTTTCGCGGAATTCCCGGACCAGATCCAACACCGTCCGCAACGTGACACCGCGGCGCAGAGCGCGTTCGCTCGATCGTTGAATGATCGGACCGTCGGCCATTGGATCGGAAAACGGGACTCCGAGCTCCAAAATATCGGCGCCGCTCTCGACCAACGCCCGCATGAGCACCGGCGTTTGCTCCGGTCCCGGATCACCGGCGGTAATAAAGGGCACTAAGGCTTTACGGCCGCGGGTGCGGAGCGCATCGAAACAACGGGTCAGACGGCCCATGGCGCACACCACTCCTTGTCAATCACAGTGTGATTCCTGCGCGCGTCGCGACCGTGTGGATATCTTTATCCCCGCGTCCCGAGAGGTTCACGATCATGATTTGCTCGCGCTCCATCCGCGGGGCGAGCTTGGCCGCAAAGGCCAGCGCATGGGATGACTCCAGGGCCGGAATGATGCCTTCGATGCGCGTCAGATCATGAAACGCCGCGAGGGCTTCCGCATCGGTGATCGCTACGTAGCTGGCACGCCCCGTGTCCTTTAACCACGCGTGCTCGGGACCCACCCCCGGGTAGTCGAGCCCGGCCGAAATGGAATGGGTCTCGATGATTTGACCGTTGAGATCTTCCAGGAGGTAGGTGCGGTTCCCGTGTAACACCCCCGGGCGGCCGGCGCACAAGGAGGCCGCATGGCGTCCGGTCTCTAACCCGTCACCGGCGGCTTCTACCCCGTACAAGGCCACGGAGTGATCCTCGAGAAACGGGAAAAACAATCCCATCGCGTTGGAGCCCCCTCCCACGCAGGCGATCAAGGCGTCCGGCATGCGACCGGTTTGTTCTTGACACTGGGCGCGCGCCTCGCGCCCGATCACGGCTTGGAAGTCACGCACCAGCATCGGATAAGGATGCGGGCCCGCCACCGTGCCGATGATGTAAAACGTGCTATCGACGTTCGTCACCCAATCGCGGAGGGCTTCGTTGAGCGCATCCTTGAGCGTCTTGGATCCCGATTCCACCGGGATCACGCTCGCTCCCAAGAGCTTCATGCGGTAGACATTGATCGTCTGCCGCTGAATGTCTTCCGAGCCCATATAGACCACGCACTCGATACCGGCCCGGGCGGCGACCGTGGCTGTAGCCACCCCATGTTGGCCGGCGCCCGTCTCGGCGATGATACGGTGCTTATTCATGCGGCGCGCAAGCAAAACCTGCCCCACGGTGTTATTGATCTTGTGCGCGCCGGTGTGGTTCAGATCTTCGCGCTTTAGGAATATCCGTGCCCCGCCTAAACGTTGCGTCCAGCGTTCGGCAAAGTAAAGCGGGGAAGGTCGGCCTACATAATGCGCGAGGTCCGCATCCAGCTCGGCGACAAACTCCGGATCCCGGCAGTATCGCTGATAGGCATCCTCGAGCTCCCGCAATGGCTTCATCAAGGTTTCGGCCACGAAGCGGCCGCCATAGACGCCGAAATGCCCGCGCCGATCCGGAAGCGTGTCGCTGAGACGCGCGTCCGCCATTGTATCGCTTACCATGTCAACCGAGCCTTGCATCCCAAACCGTGCGCATGAATCGCCGTATTTTATCCTCGTCTTTGATTCCCTTGGCCCTCTCCACCCCCCCGCTCACGTCCACGGCGTAGGGGCGGGCAGCCGCGATCGCCGATGCGACATTATCAGGACTTAATCCTCCTGCCAAGATAATCGGTTTCCCTAACTCTTCGGGAATCGCCGCCCAGTCGAATGTCTGTCCGGTGCCCCCCGGCATTCCGGTGACAAAACTATCCAGCAGCAATGCACTCGCATCGGCGTAAACCCGGCAGAGCGCGTGTAAATCGACCCCCTCGCGAACACGAATGGCCTTCACATAGGGTTTCCCGAACCTCCGGCAATACTCCGGCGGCTCATCGCCGTGGAACTGCAACACATCGAGAGAGACGCGCTCCAAGATCGCGCGGATCTCGACTTCTTTCGCATCCACGAACAGACCCACCCGTGTCATGAACGGTGGTAATCCAGCCAGGATCTCAAGGGCTTGGCCGGCGTTCACGGCCCGCGGGCTGTGCGGATAAAACACCAAACCGATGGCATCCGCCCCGTGCTCAGTCGCGGCCCAGGCATCGCGCCCGCGCGTGATCCCGCAGATCTTAATCCTGACCCGCGCCGTAGGAATTTTCTGCATCCTCGTCACTGTCTTCGACCTGCGCGCGACCGCTAAAACGGCAGCATCATCGGGACCGCAGGCGAAATGCCGTCGGTCTCGGGATAACTGACCGCCATAAGGTACAATCCCTCAGACGGTGCCGTGACCCCACCGAGGGTGCGATCGCGTCCCTCCAAGACTTCGCGGGCCCAACCGATTATGGCTTCGCCGCGACCGATGGCCAGCAACACCCCAGCGATGTTCCGAACCATGTGGTGCAAGAAGGCATTGGCCTCGACATCGATCGCGACGATCGGGCCGCTGCGCCGGACCTCGATACGGTGCACCGTCCGCACCGGGGTCTTGGCCTGGCACTCCAGCGATCGGAAGGCCGAGAAATCGTGCTCACCGCGAAAGCACAGCGCCGCCTCGCTCATCCGCTCGGCATCGAGCGGCCGGCGTTCCCAGGTGATCTTCGACGCCCATAACCCGGAGCGCGCGGGGCGGTTCAAGATCAAATAACGATAGCGCCGCGCGATCGCGGAGAAGCGTGCATGGAAATCGGCGCGCGCCTCTCGGGCCCACAGCACGCACACGTCAGGCGGAAGGTTGCTATTGGCGCCGAACACCCAGGAGCGCGCCTCACGGCGGGCATCGGTTTCGATATGAACGACCTGTCCGAGCGCGTGCACCCCGGTATCCGTCCGCCCGGCGCAATGCACTCGCAAGGGTTGATCGGCGACCCGCGACAACGCCTCCTCGATACAGGCCTGCACGGTCCGTGCGCGCGGCTGGATCTGCCAACCACAAAACCGACTTCCATCGTATTCGACACCGAGGGCAATCCTCACAGGCCGTTCTGGAGTGCGAGGAGCAAGGCCAAGACGCTGCCCAAAACTCCCCATTGCAGGAAGGACGGAGAGCCTAAATCTAGGATCCGTACCCGCTTGATCGGCGCCGCTTCGGCGCACTGCACGACGGACTCGAACACGCTCGCAAGCGCCTCACCCGCGCGCAGAGGCCTTCGCCAAACGATCCGAGCCCACTCGTTAATACGGAGCCGCAGCATGTCTTCCAAAGCCGGCAAGACTTCAAGCACGAGTTGGATCCGCACCGCAACGCGTTCGCCGAACCGGCCCGGAAACCACTGCGTCAGTCTGTAAATCGCCCCGATGAGCTCGTCGCGTGGCGTGTGCGTGACGAGTAAGCTTACCAACAGCACCGTCACGATCAGGAGCGCCACGCGATAGGTCCCGGCATAAAGCCCATCCACGGACGGGACCTCCCAATCCTGGATAATTGCCTGACCCGGCGTAAAAAAAGCGTAGAGCATCACGATGGAAAACCATAACCACCGCAGCCGCAGGACGAGCCGGCAAGCAAGTTCAAGCGACGCCCGCCCGGACACCGTCAACGCAACGCCGGCGACGCCCGCGCTCGCCACTAAAACCTCGGGACTTCCGCGGGAAAGAAACCCCGACCAAACGATAAAGCCGAGAATTGTAATCACCGGGTGCATGCGGCCACCTGAAGACCTTGAGATGCTCACCCGCAACGCCCGTGCAGGCCCCGCGCTACGCTCTAGCGCTAGCCTAACTGCCGCAAGAGTTGCGTGGCTTCCTGACGTTGTTCCTCGGCACCATGCTGCACCACCTCCACCAAGATCGAACGCGCGCCTTCCGCGTCACCGAGCTCGATATAAGCCTTAGCCAGGTTCAGCTTGACATCGACGTCCGCCGTCGCGTCGGCTTCATCCTCCAGGTTCAAGTTCGTTTCCCCAGAGATCACCGGTTTGATCTCCTCGATATTTTCGAACGGGAAATCAGACAAATCAAATTCGATGCCGCCATCGCCGTCAGCCTCGGCGCTACGCGTATCAAAGTTCGCAAGCGTATCGTCCATCGGTGAGCGTTTGGGCGCGTCTATCTTTGCTGGCGGCTCCTTCAGCCAGGAGGAAAGAGTGCGCTCGCCAGGCCGTTCGTGCGTCGCTTCCGGCCCGGTTTCTCCGGGGCTGGTAATGTCCACGACCACGGGGCGTATCGGCCTGGTCATTTCGTCAGGGAAATCCTCGGCGAGTCTAGCAACCCGTACCGTGCTGTCTTCGACCGATTCGGCCTCTCCTTCAGGCGCCGTGATGTCGATGAATTCAGTCGCTTCCGTGTCCTGCGCGGACGGTGATGTCACATCGATTAGGTCTGTATTGGACGCCGCTGCGCCTGCCGACCCATCGATGCCGGTCCCGGCGGGCGCCGCATCCAACCACTTGGTGATCCCGAGATCGAAATCGGCCGTAACGCTGGGCTCGGCGGCGGGAGTGATTGCGGCCACGAATGTGTCTCCCGGCCCGCGTGGTTGCTCCGCCACGCCTATATCCATGAACTCGCTTTCCTCCACATCTACATTGGCCGCCGCCGGCTCGCCGGCAAGCAGCGGTTGATCGGGTGAGAGCGCCTGCCACATCGCCGTTCCACTGTCCTCCGGGCTTGCGGACCGGACCCCCACCGGCTCGAAATCCTCGGCCACGGGCCGACCAAAATCGTCGGACGTTCCGCGCTTCTTAAACGCCATCGCCGCGCCGACAACGATGACCACCAGCGCCGCGACGCCGCCGATGAGCCCAAGGTTTCCTCCCAGAAGGTTATCGGTCAGCGCTCCGCCATCGGGCGGCGCTGGGGCTTCCGGCGTCGGCGGCGGTAACGGCGCCGCGACCTCGCTTTCGGGTTCGGTTGTTACCGTGGGAATCGCGGGAGGCAATGACGATTCCGGTAGCGCGCTGGATTCGGTGTTTGGGGGCGGTCCAGGTTCAGGCGCCGCCGCAGTTTCGGGGGTGGCGCGATCAGGCGGCGTGGCTGTCTCCGTTACGGCGGGTGCGCCGGCGGCCTTAGCCTGCAGTGCGGCGAGATCGGCGTCTTTAATCTCGATCTGCTTGCGCAGCAGCTTGATGATCTCATCGGCCTCCGTGAGTTTACTGCTAAGCTCGCCGATTTCTTGCTTTTGCGAGGCCACTGTTTCCTGCGCGATGGAGAGACCCCTATCGACATTCCCAGGCGCGAGCGATGACGGCGACGCGCCGCCCGCCGCGGCTAATAGCTTGAGCTCGGCTTCATCCTCGGCGGGACCTGCGGGCACGGCCAGTGCCCCGGCCGTGCCCGAAGACGACACTTCGCCCGCGGGTTGCGGCTGTACGGAGGCCGCGACTCTCTGCCGGTATTGCTCCCACAATGCCGAGTGTTTGCTCACAAGCTGCATCGCTTCGCGCTGAGACATCCGCGCGCTGTCCCCGCGCTCGTGAAGCTGTAACACGGCGCCGCGCTTCAGCGCGTTGATGTTGTTATCCAAGAAAAAGGCGTCGGGGTTGGCACGCAGCAGCGCAAACATGATCTGTTGCACCGACAGGCTCGGGTCGGTGCGGACCGACAGCGCGATCTCCCACAAGGTGTCCCCCGATACCGTTGGACCGTAGCTGCCCCCGGCGCCGAGTCCGGCGCGCCCCGCCGCCAGCCTCGCCGCGCGCTGCTCGGGTCTCCACGGAGGCGTGGCGCTTTTGTCCCTTACGATGGCGCCGCGAGGCGGTTCGCGACCGGCGGTTGCGGGCCTCGTGGGCGGTAAGCTGCTCCGTCCCTTATACGCAGGCGGGTCCAACAACGCCGCGTATTCGCGAAACAGCCGTCCCTTGGACCAGTTGACCTCAATCAAGAAGTTGATAAACGGTTCGCGGATGGGTCCCGTGCTGGTGATCTTGATGGAGTCCGGGCCATCGCGCGTCTCCACGACCTCGAAGCGCAGCTGCGACAGGAAGGCCGGCCGCTCCAAACCAGCGCGCCTAAATCGCTCCACGTCGGCCAGTTTGACCGTGAGCGCATCGAGCTCTTCGGCCTTGGCATTCATGATTGGCACCGTGGCGTAAAACCGCTCGTTGAGCTGCGAGCGTTTTTGCAGATCGCCAAGGCCAAGGGTATACGCCGTGCTTGGGATACAAAGGAGCAGGAGAACAACCAATCGATGAGCCATGTACGATACCTTTTCTATATGAAAGTGTGCCGAGGCGTTTTGAGATCAAGCTATTGACGTAGGCACATTCATAATTAATTGCAATTAAATAATAAACTTGACATTTAATTGTATAGAAAAATCTTATAACCTTACATGAACTATAGTTTATAAGTAACTTTTTACCAACATTTCCGCGATCTGGATACTGTTGAGCGCGGCCCCCTTACGCAGGTTGTCCGACACCACCCACATATTTAAACCCCGGGGGTGCGAGATATCCTCGCGGATCCTGCCGACATAGACCGCATCGCGCCCCGCGGCGTCCGTCACGGCGGTGGGATAACCGCCAGGAGTGGGCTCGTCCAGCACGGTAACCCCTGCCGCACCGCGGAGTAAGGTCCGGGCCTCTGGCGCTGTTAGCTTCCGTTTGGTCTCCACATGAATCGCCTCGGAGTGCCCATAGTACACGGGCACGCGTACCGCGGTCGGATTCACCAGGAGACCTTCGTCATCGAGGATCTTACGCGTCTCCCAAACCATCTTCATCTCTTCTTTGGTATAACCGTTGGCTTGAAAATCATCGATGTGTGGTAACACATTAAAGGCGATTTGCCTTGGATACACGTGAGTGCGCACCGGCTCACCGTAAATCATCGCTTTGCTTTGGATCGCAAGCTCGTCGATCGCTTCCCGACCGGTGCCTGAAACCGATTGGTAGGTACACACATTGATGCGCTCGATACCGGCCGCATCGTAGATCGGTTTAAGCGCAACGACCATCTGGATCGTCGAGCAGTTTGGATTCGCGATGATCCCCCGGTTTTTGAACCCGCTGACAGCATGAGGATTTACCTCCGGAACCACAAGCGGAACATCGGTTTCGTATCGAAAACGCGAGGTGTTATCGATCACGACACAGCCCGCCGCCGCCGCCTTGGGTGCGAAGATCTCCGACACGGTGGCGCCGGGCGAAAATAATCCGATCTCGACGCCGCTGAAATCAAATGCGTCGAGATCCCGCACCACCAGCGATTCACCATTGAAGCGAACGGTGCTCCCCGCCGAGCGCCGGCTCGCGAGCGCGTAAATGTTTTTCACCGGGAAGCGCCGCTCGGCGAGGATCGAAAGCGTGGCCTCGCCCACCGCCCCGGTGGCCCCAACCACGGCAACATTGAATTCCCGGCTCATCTACGCCTCTCTGCGACCCGCAATCATCGGCATACTCTCCGATTCAGAGCGCATTTACCACCGCGTTACCCATTTCTTCCGTGCCGGCGCCGCTAACCCGAGGAGTCGCGATATCCTGCGTGCGGACACCTTGACGCAACACACCCGCCACCGCGCGCTCCACCCGTTCAGCCATTAGCGGAGCGCCTAGGGAATAATGGAGCATCATGGCAACCGAGAGAATCGTACCCAAGGGGTTCGCACTATTTTGGCCGGCGATATCCGGGGCTGAACCATGGATCGGTTCATACAGGCCCTTTCCGCTTTGATTCACGGAAGCGGAAGGTAGCATCCCGATGGACCCCGTGAGCGTCGCCGCCAAGTCGGACAGTATATCCCCGAACAGGTTCGGCGTAAGCAAGACATCGAACTGCGCGGGCCGCCGCACCAATTGCATCGCCGCATTGTCGACATACATGTGGGTTAACTCGACGCCGGGAAACTCACAGGCTACATCAGCGACGACCTGCCGCCAAAGCTGGCTTGCTTCGAGCACGTTGGCTTTGTCGACCGAGCATACCCGCCCGCGCCGTTGCACCGCAAGCTTAAATGCCACCCGAGCGATGCGATCTATCTCCGACTCGCGATAGACCATGGTGTTGAAGGCTTGCCGCTCGCCTCCCTCAAGTATCCGAACGCCCCGCGGTTCCCCGTAGTAGACATCGCCGGTCAGCTCGCGCACGATGACCAGATCCAAGCCCTCGATCACCTCGGACTTGAGCGAGGAAGAGTCAATCAACTCGCTATAAAGCTTCGCCGGGCGCAGATTCGCGAACAAGTCCAAGCCGGCGCGCAGCCGAAGCAAGCCTCTCTCGGGCCGTAGCTTAGTGGATAAAGCGTCCCATTTCGGGCCGCCGACCGCGCCCAACAATACCGCGTCGGCTTGCCGCGCCTTGGCAAGTGTCTCCTCCGGCAGCGGATCCCCGGCCGCATCGACGGCCGCGCCCCCGATGAGCGCCTCTTCGATCTCGAATTCCGGGCCGGAATGAGATCGGAGCGCGCGTAACACCTTGACCGCCTGCGCTGTGATCTCGGGGCCTATGCCGTCACCCGGGAGGACCAGAATTTTGTTAAACATTACTTATCCAGCAATTTACTGTCCGGCTCCAAAGAGCTTCGTCAGTCGTTAGACTACCTAGCGAGATCTCGGCACTCGCCAACACCGTTGGCCGACACCTACGCATCACCTATACTTGGGTGCGCCCGGATCCCCAACGCTTCCAGACACGACACGACCGTCGTAATACTTAGTCCATTTTATCAAATTTATGCAGGAGCGACGTTACTGGCGGGCGCGGAACCCTGGTTCATTGAGGTGTGACAATGGAAGAGCTAAAAAAGATCATTGATGCGGCTTACGAGGGGCGTCACCAATTAACCCCGGCGAGCGCACCGAATCCTTTGCGCGATGCCGTCGCCGAGTGTATCCGCGCCTTGGATCAAGGACGGGCCAGGGTTGCCGAGAACAAGGACGGCCGCTGGATCGTCAACGAATGGCTGAAGAAAGCCGTGCTCCTCTACTTCAGGCTGGAGGAGAATCAGGTGCTGCACGGCGATTTCACGAATTTCTTCGATCGCGTTCCGGCCAAGTTTCATGGCTTCGATCGTGAACGCTTCGCCAGCGTTGGCGCCCGCGTCGTGCCACCCGCGACCGTGCGCTTTGGGAGTTATATTGCGCCGAACGTCGTCTTGATGCCGAGCTACGTGAACATCGGTGCCTATGTGGACAGCGGCACGATGGTCGACACCTGGGCCACGGTCGGTTCGTGCGCCCAGATCGGTAAGAACGTGCACCTGTCCGGAGGGGTCGGGATCGGTGGGGTGCTCGAGCCGCTGCAATCCGCCCCTACCATTATCGAAGACGACTGCTTCATCGGAGCTCGATCCGAGATCGTCGAAGGTGTGATCGTGGGCGCGGGTTCGGTGATCTCGATGGGTGTTTATATCGGGCAGAGCACCAAGATCTATAACCGTGAAAACGGTGATGTGACTTACGGACGAATTCCGCCCGGTTCAGTCTTGGTGTCCGGAAACCTACCTTCGGCCGATCAACGTTACAGTTTATACTGCGCTGTTATAGTGAAACAGGTCGACGCAAAAACCCGCGCTAAGGTCGGGATAAACGAACTATTGCGCGATCTCTGAGCTAGCGTGGCGTTGAAACTTGAAGCGGCTATGCCGCCGCAACGCCCGGTCCGGCATGGTGCAAAGCCTCCGTCACAA
>JBIMKC010000083.1:0-5400 GCA_043673925.1 Chromatiales bacterium
GGGTCCTGGCTGTGGTCTTTGTAGAACTCAGCCATCAGGTCGGTCGGCGTACCGTCGGGCTGTATTGCGGGCTTGAGCGCGCCGAGCAGAATGGCGCGGAAGACGCAGGAGGCGCGGCGCGCAAACCATTTGTGCATCTGGTAGATGGGCTTGAAGCTGTTGCGCTCCGGCTTAGCCAGCCGTTGATCTCCACGATGGCGAAACCCACTTCAATGGCGCGCGGCACCCGTGCCGCCTCCGCGGTTGCAGAAATCGCAGCTGTGCCCGGTTGCGCCTGCCGGTTCATGTGCGGGTTCCGAAGCGAAGGTCGCTGGGCGCGTGCACAGGAATCTCGCGTACTTCTCGGAAAGCCTGGTCAGACGATACAAGTACGTCTGCTTTCAGACGCAGGGCGACAGCCAACACCGTGGCGTCATTCGTGAGCAGGCCGTAACGCTGCTGCAGGGGAAATGCGGAGTCGGTAAGGTCGGCACGGGTGCAGGGCTCGAATCCCACGCCCAGGTCCGACAGCGCGCGCACCTTGGCCTGGTAGATCGAAAGCTTGCGCACCGCCTCCGGGCGCGCGGCGAGCTTGGCGGCCAGGCCCCCGCCCGCAATCAAACCTTTCATCAGCGCCTCAGCCAGCATCAGTTTGTGCGTGAATTCGTGCCACACGGTTTGCGGCAGCGTGATCGAAAGCTCGCCCTTGGCGCAGCGCTCGATCAGGCGCTGCGCCTGGGCGGACACTCCCTGCTCGGCGTAGAGCAGCACGTTGGTGTCCACCACGCACAGGCTTCCGCTGCGGATGTCGTCCAGATTCATGAATCCCAGGCATCCTCTTCAAGCACGGCTCGGAATTGTTCGGGCGCCAGTCGCAAGGGTTGTTCACAGAACAGGCGAAACGCGGATTCACGTTTGCCGGGGTCCGGAGCTTTGGCAGTGAGGTAGCTTTCGAGCGCATCCTGAATGAGATCCGAGAGCGGTCGCCCCTCATCCGCGGCACGACGCTTGGCACGCCGTACGACTTCGTCTTCCAGCACGGTTCCGATCTTTTGTTTCATCGCATTGCCTCCACGTCTTTCAAGCAACTGGCGCAAGAACCAGCCAAGGCGTAAGCATCTCCATCAGGCTCAGGCCGCCATGGCGGTAAATGGACTGTGAGGCGCTGGGCGCCTGCGGGCGGTTGTGGGTCCGGCCCGAAAGGACGGCCAGACGTCGCTCGGTGTGAACCCAGAGCCCCGGCTCTGGGTCGGGCAGGGCTTCGTCCGGCTCAAAGCAGCGGAAACGTTTGCCGCTCAGCGGACGATCCAGACCTTCAAGGTTAGGATCGCCAAGGCCGGCACCCAGGAAGATGTAGCCGTGGTCGCTGGTCACCAGCACTTTTTTGTCCGCTGGAACCGCCCCTACGGTCCGCTTCCATGCCAATTCGAGACCGTCCCACAGCGCTTCGAATAGAGTCTCATCCGTTGCGGTGCTGTCGGTGTAGCGCTGGTCCGGGAAGCGGGTCCAGAGAATAAGCGAGCCGTCGGTTTTCTCGACGGTGTGGTGCTCGCCGGCTTGTTTGAAGTAGTAGAAACGAATCCCACGCTGTTTCAGTTCACCGCGAGTCGTGAGTTGGGATGGACCGATCCGCGGCAATCCGAAACCCAGCCGGTCAGAGACAAACCAATCCGTTTCGCTGGGCACTGCCGCTCGCCCACAGCCGATTTCGATAATCTGGCGGCTGCTGCTGCGGGCCAGCTCCGCCAGACGGGGCACTTCGCGCAACGAGCACCCGTCAAAAATGACCACGGCGGAACTCGGATTGTCCTGAAGGAAGCGATCCACGCTTCGAGTTACAGGCGGCTCCGCTGCGAGTTCCGAAGCAATGCTTTCCGCCGAAATACTGAGCATGCGCTCACGCTCAGCCACGCTGCGTTCGCCCAGAATCAGGTAATCCTTCGGCGAACGACTGGCCGACTGAAAGGCGTGCTCAGTCCACACGTCATCAATCAGCCAGTGCTCAAGCGCAGGCAGGCGCGGCTCGGGCCGGGTGAGCTGTTCCAGAAGAGCGCGATCTAGGCTCCGGTGCTGCATTACGGCTCCCCCTCAGCAGTCACGGGCATTTCCACCTTGACCCGTGCCGTATAGGACGCCCCGGACAAGTTCGGGAGCCGTTCACAGCGATCCTCGAGTTCAGCCTTATTCATTGGGCCGCTCAGAGAAAGATCAAGCTGCAGATCCAAGTCGCCAGCGCCGGTAAGGCTGCCGCGAACTGCGGCGGGCAATGCGGAGAGGTCTTGACCGCGGTAACCGGCAAAGATGGCAAAGCGCACGCCCCGGACGATGGAACTGGGGTTCGGTTCCAGACGGCGGGCCAATTCTTGTCTCAGCTCTCCGAGGGTACGGCAGGATGGCGTGGCCCATTCCTGCACATCCGTTGGCAGGTAAGACGGCGGAAGCGGCTCTGGCTCTGCCCCCGGTTCGCCGGGCGGGATTGACAGAGGCAACCCTGGTTGTGCAGATGGGGCCGGTGGCTTGGTTTCGGCGGGCCACGGCGCCGTGAGAACGGCTTCACTGAGTTCCGGCTCGCTGAGGTCCACTCGCTCTCCGCAAAAACTGCCGCGCGGGTGCTGAAGCCCGGCAAGACGTCCGCGGTCTTCGGCCAGTTCGCGGATTGCGGCCGCAACCATGTTGACACTCAGCGGGACGGGATAGCCCAGCGTGTTGCGGTAGAGGCGGTCAATTTGCCCCACCTTGAGGCCAATCAACTCGCCCAATCGGCCGCGCAAGTGCTCCTGGATATAGGCAACCGGGAAGACCTGGGCGCGCAGAAAGTTCACAGCTTCCTCGCGGCTACACGCAGGACCCAAGTTCTCCTCCTCGAATTGCGCGTGCTCTGCCGAGTCGGCCCAGCGCTCGATGCGCACATAGACCAGCCCGGATGATTTGAGGAGGCGATGGATTTGCTGTGATTGTTCACGTTGAATGCGCTCGAATCGAGCTCGACGCTCCGCGCTTTGCGAGGATTCGGCCAAGGCCATCGCGGCGCGAAGTCGCTTGGCCAGCGTCAGAAGGTCGGCATTTGCCAGGTGGTTGACACGCTCGTCGCGGGGCTCCAGTAACAGCACCTGATTGCGCAGTTCCAGACCCTGGTAAAGCCCATGCCGCTCAAAATTGGAAAGGCGCTTGGGCGAGAGCGCGTAGCGCGGCGATTGCGTCGAGATCGTGCTCAGTTGCAGCCGTGTGGTGTCCGCATCGGTGAAGACGACGGATTGGCGCGTTTCCTTGAACAGTTCCTGCTGCCAGATCTGAATGATCTGCGCCCGCGCCTGTTCGTCATTGCCCTTGGTCGCTTCCAACTCAACCTTGGCGTGCTCGTTTTCGTCGTGATCGAATAGATACCGGCCCTCGCGCTCGTGGAAGTACGTTCCGTAGCGCGCGAAGGCATCAATGCCCACATGAAAAGCATTGGGATCGTCGCCTGGCTTGATGACGTGCCGGATCAGCTCGTCCTTCTGCACGCCGGTGGCATACCCACCCGGCGCAAGGCTTGCCATGAGCACTGCAGAGGCAATGGCTTCCGCATGCGATTGCTGCGACAGATCACGCAGATTGCCAGACGCGCAATTGATCAGGTGCGCGGAAGGATCGAGATCTTGTAAGCGGTTCGCGCAAGCTTCGTCTGTCAAACGGCAGTGACTGGCGGTGTACAACGACGTACCAGTCGGCGCAGCGTCCACCATCGCACCGAGCAGCCCCAATGCGCCGCGGGTCCCCTGGAACCCGCCGCTCACCGTGATGCGTTCGAATACGAGGTCAATCAGGTCCGGAAGGAATGGGAATGCAGATTCCAGGCGGAACATGTATGCGTCACTAGTCTCTATTCCAAACTGCTTCCAGACATTGACGTAGGAGCGGATCAAAACTTTTGCGGAGTTCTTGTCGTAGCTATCGGCATCCAGAAACAGGCGATGGCGCACGATGGCGGCACGATCTTCGGGCTTGCGAAAACGGAGCTCGATGCGCGGCGTGCGCTTCAGCGTTGATCCAGGTTCCTTATTGCCATCGTAGATGGCAGCAAACACTGTGACCCGAAGACTTTGTGATGCCTCCTCGGTCAGCATTTGGAGAAAGCTTAGGTTTTGGCTGCGCCGGGCGTTATCACCGATGTTGTCAATGCCGCGCTCAAGCTCGTCCAAGATCAGAACCAGGTGACGGTCGCCCAACGCGGTTTTCAACTGCGCACGGCTTGGCGGGCGCTTGCGATCCCAAGAAGCACCGATGCTTTTGCCCACGAGCAGCCACAGCGCGTCGTCCGGCATGGACTGATCGGTGAACTTGTGCACAATGACCACGGAATTCGCCGGGGGCGACCAGGCGTAACCAATCTCCGATGCCCATTTCGATGCAGCCGATACGCTTTGAAAGAGGTGATAGCCCAGCAACAACAGGTGCGATTTCCCTAGGCCCTTAACCGATTCGGCGAGAACTAGGCCCGGTCCCTCCTTATTGGAAAACCGCTGCGTTAACCCGTGGATGACAAGGCGGATTTCGTCCGACGGATATGTGAGCTCGAAGAACTTCGAGGGGTCGCGTTCGAGGTCCGTTTTCTTACCCGACTGGAGCCGCTCAAGGTCCACGACTCCGTCCAGATGCCTGGACGATGGATAGCGCTTTGCCAGCATTCTAGTAATAGATAGATTTCATGACGTTTCTTGACATTAGCACGTTTAGGATCCATCATCAAGAGGTTATCCATGTACTCGGTCCCGTCCTTGGGTGTACCGTAGCCAACCCTCTGAAAATAAGTGCTGGCAAGGCAGCCTTGAAGCCGAGGGCCCCTTCGTTATCGTGGACAGCACCTTAGAAGCCCATGACGGACAGTACTCGTTGCCACCCTCTTGTAGATCCTTTGGTGTGAGTGCCGGGGCATGTGTTAGCCGCCCCGAAAATGGCCGCAATGATCTGTTGCGGTTCATCCGCGGCGATTTGAGAGGGCGGCCCGCAGTAAGGAACGCATCCGCTGTTGGTATGGCGATTGGAGCGCCGCAATGAGTGAAGCGGGCCGGTCGAGTGAACCGAGCCGGATGCCACCCGCGAAAGCGATTACAGGCGCGGCCCAGCGCCGCTTCTTTCCGTCAGGGTGGTGGTCTGCGTCCGGAGTCGCGCCATGGCCGCCGGGGCCGGGTCAGAGCAGGCGGCATGCTCGACAACGCCCGGCTATCCCTGATAATGCTTTCGAGCCACGTCCAAAAAGGACGACGACCAATCCCTTCGAATTACCGTACATCCCCATGAGCCGGACTACATTGCTCGTGCAACTCAGTCTGCATCACAGTGAATTCGGGAGCGGGCGCCCGCTGATCATCCTGCACGGCCTGTTCGGCTCGAGCGCTAACTGGAAATCGATGGCGCGGCGCCTTGGTGCCGCCTACCGCG
>JBIMKC010000083.1:5500-7206 GCA_043673925.1 Chromatiales bacterium
CACTGGGTCCATGCCGAGAGCCCACAGGCCTTTCTCGCAGCACTAACGCCATTTCTCAAGCGCGCGGAGTCATCACAATCCGACTAGACGGAGTGTTCCGATCGCGTCAAAATGCTCGCCGCTTCCCTGGGATCGTCAAATTCCTTCACCCCGCGCACATAGCAGTGGGGTGTGGCTCAACCTGATAGCTCGGAGTAATCGTGTGAGAAACGAATCGATCAAGAAAGTCGTGCTGGCCTATTCCGGCGGGCTCGATACCTCCGTGATTTTAAAGTGGCTGCAGCAGACCTACCGCTGTGAAGTGGTGACTTTTACGGCCGACATCGGCCAGGGTGAAGAGCTCGAACCCGCGCGCGTGAAGGCACAGGCCCTCGGTGTGAAGGAGATCTATATCGACGATCTCAAGGAAGAATTCGTGCGTGACTTTGTGTTTCCGATGTTCCGCGCGAACGCGATTTACGAGGGCGAGTATCTGTTGGGGACCTCGATCGCCCGGCCGCTCATCGCCAAGCGCCTGGTCGAGATCGCCCGCGAGACCGGGGCCGACGCGATCGCTCACGGCGCCACCGGGAAGGGCAATGATCAGGTGCGCTTCGAGCTTGGCGCCTATGCGCTCAAGCCCGATATCAAGATCATCGCGCCGTGGCGCGAGTGGGATCTCGCCTCCCGCGAGCAACTGCTCGCCTATGCCGAGCGGCACGCGATACCCGTCGAGCGTACGAGCGCCAGCAAAGCGCCCTATTCCATGGATGCGAACCTCTTGCACATCTCCTACGAGGGTGGCGAGCTCGAAGATCCCTGGGTCGAGCCTGATCCCTCAATGTGGCGTTGGACGAAATCACCCGAGGCCGCTAGCGGCCAGCCGCGTTACGTCGAATTGACCTTCGAAAGCGGCGACGCCGTGGCCATCGATGGCACCCGCCTGTCGCCGGCGGCTGTGCTCGCAACGCTGAATCAGTTAGGCGGCGAGCATGGGATCGGGCGGCTCGATATCGTCGAGAACCGCTACGTCGGCATGAAGTCACGCGGCTGCTACGAGACGCCGGGCGGGACGATTTTGCTCAAGGCGCACCGCGCGATCGAATCGCTCACGCTCGATCGCGAGGTGGCCCATCTCAAGGACGATCTCATGCCCCGCTATGCCGCGCTGATCTACAACGGCTATTGGTGGAGCCCCGAGCGCCGTATGTTGCAGGAATTAATTGACGCGGCGCAGGCGCACGTGAACGGCGTCGTGCGTTTAAAGCTGTATAAAGGCACGGTCATGGTGGCGGGCCGCAAATCCGACACGGACAGTCTCTTCGACACCGCTATTGCAACCTTCGAAGACGATGCCGGAGCCTATGATCAAAAAGACGCCGGCGGTTTCATAAAATTAAATGCACTTCGGATGCGTATAGCAGGACAACGTTCGAAAACCACGTAAACCTTTTCAGTCAGGATGGTACCCCTATGCAATGCCCAAAATGTAACAATAAGCTATCCTCTCTTAAAGTCTGGCTAATCACGCGTTGGTCACCCTTGCGCTGTGATCGTTGCGGAACGAGCTTAACGCGATCGATCAACAGGCAATTTTTTATCATCTCGGTTCTCTTATTTTCCGGGATCTTTTTATTCATAGCGACTCCTCTTTTCTTAATCGGCTGGCTCATCGCCGTAATGCTTGTTGATGCCTACACCGTCCGGCTCGTTCCCGACGACAAGCT
>JBIMKC010000083.1:7306-10108 GCA_043673925.1 Chromatiales bacterium
TACCGCCGCATACTTGCGCTTCTGGTTCCTTCTTTCCACATGCGCTCAATAACATCACCAACAGCAGGCCGTAGATGAATCTTTGCATGGTGCTCACCTCGCTCGTGGCAGCAAATGAAGATTACGTATTGAAGACGGGGCGCATTTTCCGGGTCGCCGTACCGGTTTTTGGTAGGGTTGTAAACCATGTTTACACACTTACTTTAGACTGTGTAGTGAAAAATTGCACGGCCTTTATGGGATCTCCGCGGCAAGCCCTGAACCCTTCTGTGCTTCTATGCGTGCTTGTTTGTGAGCGAGCGGCGCCCCTTTCTCTATCATGCTCCGATCAGCGGGGTAGCTTGTCTTTGTTTAAGTACGACCGCGGCCAGATCCCGAAATAATCAAGGTCCTCGTCGATTCCATCGACGACCTCGTAATTGCGATAGGCTTCTCGCCCGACCCAAGCATAGGCGGTGTGCTCGTTGTTGAGCTCGATGTTTCCGCGCTTCCACCGGTAATGAAACAAGAAGATCTCGAACTTGCCGCCATAAAAGCTGTCCCGAACCGGGCCGAGCTTGCGCACGGGTACGAGCCGATGATGGGCGCCTAGCTCCTCCCTTAACTCGCGTATGGAGCACATCTGCGGCGTTTCATCGGGCTCGATATGACCGGCCGGGAATCCCCATTGTCCTGGACCGAGGCTGAGGTGCAGGGACCGCTTGAGAAGCAGAATTTCGTTGCGATCGTTTTCGAGGATGTTGATAGCAAAGCGGGTGTATTCCATCGGCTACGTTGACGGGCAGTCACATCCGGGGCGAAGAATGCAAACCTTGCACTCACAGCGCTCGCGCTGCTGTATATCATAGTGCATTGATTCGACAGAGACGAACCGTCCCACCGTGCTCGTGTTATTCTAAGTCATGCCGTCCGTATCCTACGACCGATTGTTCACGGAGATCGAAACTCTGGTTATGCATCACTCGCCGAGTGGGGTGGAAGGCGAGATCGATGAATTTCTGCTTTACAGATTGCGAGAGTGCGGCCACGAGGTGGTCCAAGACCCGGCGGGTAACATTATCGTCAAGGTTTCGGGGCGCAATGAGGGCGCGATCGCCGTCACCGCGCACAAGGATGAAATCGGAGCGATCGTGAAAACGGTGCGTGCCGACGGGCGCGTCGAAATACGTGCATTGGGAGGGGCCTTCCCGTGGGTTTACGGGGAAGGCGTCGTGGACTTACTCGGGGACGCCGCTGTTGTTAGCGGGGTACTGTCGTTCGGCTCCCGTCATGTTTCGCACGAATCGCCGCAGAAGGCAAAACAAGATGAGGCCCCATTGCGCTGGCAAGATGTCTGGGTCGAAACCAAATGCGGCGCGCGTGAACTGCGCGAGGCGGGCGTTCGGCCCGGGACGCGCATGGTGGTGGGCAAACACCGCAAACGGCCTTTCCGGATCAAGGACTATATCGCCAGTTATACCCTGGACAACAAGGCGTCGATCGCAATTCTGTTGGTACTGGCGGAAAAATTACGGGAGTGCGGGCGCGACATCTATCTTGTGGCCTCCGCTAAGGAAGAGGTCGGCGCGATGGGCGCGCTTTACTTCACGCAACGACAGCCGCTCGATGCGCTCATCGCACTTGAGATCTGCCCCTTGGCGCCCGAGTACCCGATCGAAGATGGGATCGCCCCGGTGTTACTCTCTCAAGATGGGTACGGGCTCTACGACGAAGGCCTCAATAGGGATCTGCGGCAAGCCGCGGCAAGGAGCAACGTGCCGCTGCAGTTCGCCGCCATCAGTGGATTCGGTAGCGATGCGTCGCTCGCCATGAAATTCGGTCATATTGGACGCGCGGCGTGCCTAGGATTTCCGACGCAGAACACGCACGGATATGAGATCGCGCACCTGGGCGCGATAGCCAATTGCATCGAGCTGCTCGCCGCCTTTTGCGCGGGAACACCTTAGATCGTCCCTGTCGGCGGGCGAGCACGGCATCACCGGTCTCGGGAGTCACGCGCGTCCATTACTATTCGGGCGGCGTTCGATACCACTGCGTTATACACATGAGTAGGCACGCACAGGATGTCCGGTTACGACCTTGACTTGTTTGTCATCGGCGCCGGTTCCGGGGGCGTACGCGCGGCGCGCACCGCCGCCGAGCTCGGCGCGCGCGTTGCGATCGCCGAGCCACGCCAACTCGGAGGCACATGCGTTAATTTGGGTTGTGTTCCTAAGAAATTCCTGGTCTATGGAGCCCACTATCGCGACGACCTGAGCGAGGCACCCGCGTACGGTTGGAGCGTGCGAGAACCGGCTTTCGATTGGGGCCGGTTGATCGCCAATAAGGACGCGCAACTCGCTAGGCTACGGCAACATTATGAGCGCCTGTTACGCGCAGCGGGCGTTACGATCATCCACGGTCGCGCCCAATTGGTGGATGCGCATACGGTCGCGGTCGATAAGTCGCGCTACAGCGTGCGGTTCATCCTCATAGCGACCGGGAGCCGGCCGATGCGCCCGGACATTCCCGGGCCGGAGCTTACGGTTAGCTCCGACGAAGCTTTCTCGCTCCCGCATTTTCCCAAACGCGTCGTGATCGTCGGCGGAGGTTACATTGCCGTCGAATTCGCGGGCATTTTCAACGGGATGGGGGCGCATACCACGCTCATTCATCGGGGGCCCCTGTTTCTGCGGGGCTTCAATGACGATGCGCGCGGTTTCTTGGCGGAGCAGATGCAAAAAAAAGGGGTTGCGTTCAGATTTGATACCTGTATTGCTCCGATTTCTCCGGACACGATGTAAAGTGAGAGATGAGGTGTCG
>JBIMKC010000084.1:0-10050 GCA_043673925.1 Chromatiales bacterium
ACTGGGCCTGCTCGTGCTGGCTTCGGGATTGATGCCGTGGAACGGCGTTGTGATCGCGTCCCCTGACCTACCGCCGGGAGCGCCAGTGGACGCGAGACCTTTCGGCGCGGTGGATATCGAGTTGCATGAGGGGATGGTAACCGTGAAGGTCGCGCGGGCCTCATGGACCGATGTGCTCACGGAATTCGCGCGGAAGACCGGGGTCCGCTTCCATTATGCCGCTGCGGCTCCGGGCGTAGTCACGACGTCCTGTATCCGCATGACCATCGCTCGCGCACTCGAGTGTCTGTTGGGCGATGATGCGGCGCTGGTGCTGCGTTATCCGACTGAGCGTAGTGGAGCAAGGCCGGATCCCTTGCCCACGGAGGTGTGGGTCCTGGGCCAACCCGGGAATGACGGTGAGCGCAACCGGATGGCTACGCAATCACCATCGCCGCGAGCCGGAAGCGCACGCGAGGCCGCGACGACGGGCCAGGACGATTTCGCCGCGATCATGGAGATGACGGCGTCCGTCGATCCCGACACACGGGAGCGAGCGTTGGGCCGGCTGGCCGTGAGCGAAAACCAAACCGATCCCGCAGCGCAAGCGGTATTTCGAGCCGCGCTGGCGGATGCGGACGGCAGCGTCCGTGCGCAGGCCGTCTACGCCCTGGCAAGAGGCGGTGCACCCCAGTCGGTGCATGTGTTGCGCGACGCCCTGCGGGACGTCGACGTGTCGGTCAGACTGATGGCGGTGGACAGTGCGGGGGCGGATGAACCGGGCACGGCATTACTGCATGAGGCCCTGGCTGATGAGGATGAGACGGTGCGCGTGGCGGCTGCCATAAAGCTGAACCAAACCATGAAGCTGGTACAAACGGGACACGCTGCGGCATCGGCACATAATTAATCCGTTGTTCACGAAACCGGTCGGGATCGAGAGATTCTAAGGAGCTTAGTCATGAAAATCGTTTCTTTGAAAGCTGCCGCTATCGCACTGTGCGTGTCCGCGGCTGCACACATCGGTATCGCCGTGGGTCATGGCGTAAACGGATCGCTGGGTAAGAAGTCAAGTGCTACCGATGTCTACCAGGTCACCTGTTCCGATGAAGAGGGCGGTACCACACCGAGCGACCGGCTCTCGAGCAAAGTACGAGACAATGCCCCAAAGCGACGACCGCGGGTGAGCGTATGGACCATTAAGGACGGCACGACTACGAAAACGACCGATACCAACGGTGACGGCAATAAACGGTACAGTGCAGAGGTGGTCAACAACAACGGCAGCGGGGTGTATGTAATGCAGGTCACTAAATCCCGGCGGGACGCGGAGAACTACTCGGTCCAGTTCCATTGTGAAGGCCCGCCGTCGTCCGGATTTATCCATACCGGCACGGACATCGTACGGACTCAGAACCAATAAATAACCTGCATACTTCCATCGGTAGCGTCTGTGTCGACTACAACACTGTGAACGCAGGTATCTAACGAAGGCGGCGCTACGACCGGGCATGAAGATGCATCATCGGACTATCATTGTCGTCTGCGCCGTGCTGGCGTTCGCAGCCGTCTCGAACAGCGGCAGCGCTGAGATCGGTCGCGCGGCGCCCAACTGTACATTCACACCCGTCGGTGGCGCGCAGCCCTATGATATGCAGCGCTTCCGCGGCAAAGTCCTGTACGTGGACTTCTGGGCCTCCTGGTGCCCGCCCTGCGCCCGGTCCTTTCCCTTCATGAACGCATTGGATCGCGAGCTGCGGGACCGGGGACTGCAAGTGCTGGGGATCAATCTGGACGAAGATCCGGAGGATGCCAAGCGCTTTCTGGAGAAGTATCCGGCGAGCTTCACCGTGGTGTCCGCTACCGGTGGGCAATGTCCCCAGGACTACGGCGTCACGGCCATGCCGTCGTCCTACTTAGTCGATCGGCACGGCGTTATCCGATATGTGCACCTGGGCTTTCGCGCCGGGGAAGCCGAGCAACTGCGTGCCCGGGTCGAAGCGCTGCTGGCGGAAAGCACAGGGGGTGAGGCGATCGGCCAGGTCGGCTCGGGCGCAACCACGCAATGATCCCCGTTCGCTTTGGGCTCGGGCTATAAGACCATAAAACCTGCCATCATGAGCCCCGTCCCGGCATTGCATTTCCGGCGAATATGTTCGAAGGCGGCGGCGGTCAGTCCTCCTGCGTCGAATATGTGCTCGTACCTTCCGTCGGAAATGCCCAGAAACACGGCACCGATTAATGCCGAGAGGCTGCTGACGGCCCTGCTGCTCGCCCTGAGCGTCATGGCCTCGGGCTGCGCCGCGGTCGCCCCCTGGGAACGCGGCAACCTCGCCAAACCGCACATGGCCTTGGAACCCGCCCCCGCGCAGCGCGCGCTGCGCGGGCATACCTACATGAGCCGCGAGGCGGCTATGGGTGGCGAGGCCGGGGGAGGCGGGGGCTGTGGTTGTTATTAGACCGCGGACAAGATGGCTTCCTGACAGGAATCCGCCTAAGCGACGTATCCGATGTGGCTGATCGCTTTCTCTCATCGTCTCGCTACTCTGAGTCGAAGCTTGCGCGGGGCTCTCCGGCGCCTCGCGGGGCGTCTGCTGCCGCGCCGCTTCAGGTTTTTGTCCGGCCTTCGATTGGCAGCAACGCCGAGTCCGTCCTTGCGTGCATTGACGGCGGCAGCCCTGGCCTTGCCGGGACTGACGCAGGTACCGGCCCGCGCCGCCGAAGGGGACGACGCAAGCTTCCAATACGGTCGCTACGAAGAAGGCGAGCGGGAGCTATTCGGTACGCGCAGCAATATCGAGCCGATCCAGGTCGACAGCCTGCTGGGTAGCGGCAGCATCACGCTGATGGATCGCTTGAAGTTTGCCTTTAACTTCATGCAGGACACCTGGTCGGGGGCCACGCCGGTCGGGACCGTGCCCTTAGCGTTCGGGGGTAATCAAAACCCGGACCCGACTAACCCAGTGTCTGGGGCATCGCCGATCATAGACGGGTCGGTGCTCGTGGATGAGGATTTCAACGCCTATAAAGTGGATCTCTTGACCGGC
This sequence comes from Chromatiales bacterium, assembly GCA_043673925.1. Classification (GTDB taxonomy): domain Bacteria; phylum Pseudomonadota; class Gammaproteobacteria; order JACCXJ01; family JACCXJ01; genus USCg-Taylor. The sequence goes on from JBIMKC010000084.1 coordinate 3,027, forward strand.
AATCCCAGCAAAGACACGCGCTCGGTACATACCATCGCTTCGGCTTCGCCCGAGACCCGCAAGCAGGGGGATTTTAGGCTGGGCTACGAATGGAACGAGGCGGCTCTGGAGGTAGGCGGCGGCATTTCCTTGGAAGACGACTATGAATCGCGGTGGGGCAAGGTCAATGGGCGTTGGGACCTCAACCAGAAAACCACCACCTTGAGCATAGGTCTGAGTTACACCGACAGCGACATCGCGGCGATATTGAATAACGATGCCCTCAGCTACTTCGATAGTTCCGCTTACGAAAACCAGATCGACGTCCTCGAGGTGCCCAATAGCGCATCGGTATTGACCCTGCGTGACGATCGGCACGATTGGTCGGTGCGTTTAGGCTTGACCCAGGTCCTCAACAAAGACTCGCTCATCGAGACCGGTTTTGGGTATACCCGCAGCACGGGGTTTCTGGAAAATCCCTATAAGGTAGTAGAGTTCTTGTTCGTTGACCCGGCGCAAGAGCCCATTGATTTCGGTATCCCCGGCGTGCCGCCTTTGCTGACTGCGGATGTCCGTGCCGTCCTCGAGCAGCGACCCGATACGCGCAATCAATGGGCCTGGAATACGCGCTTCGTCGAGTATTTTACCGACTGGGACGCAGCGCTGCACCTCGATTACCGCTTGTTTCACGATGACTGGGGGATCAACGCCCACACGTTTGAAGCCACTTGGACCCAACCGGTCGGTGGGGGTTGGACGATCACGCCGCGGGTCCGGTATTACACGCAAGATCAGGCGGACTTCTATCGGCCCTTTTTTCTTTTCAAGCAAGCGGTACCGCGCACCCCCGGCAGGCCGCCGGATTTTTCTTCCGATATCGATTTCAGCAAGATCCCGATCACCGATTTCTCCAGCGATCACCGTTTGTCAGGTTACGGCGCTCTGAGCGGCGGGTTGACGGTGAGCAAGCAGTTTGCGAAGGGTGTCGAGCTGGAAGCGGGTTTTGAGTATTACACCCACCAAGGCGACCTCAAACTGGGCGGTGGGGGTGAGGATGACTTCGCGGATTTCGACAATTTCTTGGTCAACGCCGGCCTGCGGGTAGACTTATCGGCATCGTTCTTGGCAGCCGGCGGCGGCCATACCGATCACGCGGATGACGATTACACCGGCCATTCCGGGGGCTACGCGCCGGCCGGCGTGATGTTCGACCACATGCTGCCCAAGGCAGGCGACTTTATGGTCGGCTACCGCTATATGTACAGCCGCCAGGACGGCGACACCCTACGCGGTACGGATACCGTAAGCGACGCGGCTATCCTCGCGAATGCCTGTGGCGAGCCCAGGTGCAGCTTTACGTCCGTCGACATGGATATGCACATGCACATGCTCGACATCATGTATGCGCCCACCGATTGGCTGAACCTGATGCTCATGCCCCAGTTCGTCGACATGAATATGACGCTGCGGCCACTCGAAGGAGCGGTGCCGGATCTGAGCGGCGGCGGGCACCAGCATGGCGGCGGGAACGCCGGCCACGAGACCGGCGGTGTCGGCGACACGTCCTTTTCCGCGCTCTTCAAGCTGCTTGATGTCCCCGGCCATCACCTGCACCTCGGAGTGGGCTTGAGCGCGCCGACCGGCGCCGTCGACGAGAAGACCGAGAATGGCACCTTCCTTCACTACCACATGCAACTCGGCAGCGGCACCTGGGACTTCCGGCCGAGCCTCACCTACACCGGCCACCTGGACAGGCTATCCTGGGGCGGCCAGGTGAGTGGCACCAAGCGCCTGGACGACGAAAACGAATCCGGTTTTGCGTTCGGCGACATCTTCCAAGCCACGGCTTGGGGCAGCTATAGCGTGCTTGACTGGCTCTCCGCCTCTGTTCGCGGCGTTTACACGACCCAAGGCGAGATCGACGGCGAGTTCGACGGGCCGCACGAGGATTCGATCCCACTCGATTTCCCGGCCAACTACGGCGGGCAGTATTGGGATGTGGGCTTCGGTCTCAGCGCCGTTGTGCCGATCGGGGACTTCAAGGGCAACCGTCTGAGCGTCGAGTGGCTCGAACCCGTAGAGGAAAATGTCAACGGCTTCCAGCTCGAGCGTGAGGGCACGCTGTCCGTCAGCTGGAGCGTGAAGTTTTAAATAGCTTCGAGTAGCGTGCGCTATGCGCGCGACAACACTACGGGTGTGACTTTGAAAGCGGATAGCATGGCGTTTTACGGCTCTGAATTCAAAGCGATGGGTTCTCCGTGCGACATTCAGCTCTACGCCGAAAGTCATGCGGCGGCCGAGCGCGTTGCAGGCACGGCCATCGCTGAGGTGCGCCGGCTGGAGGCGCTTTATTCGCGCTTTCGAAGCGACAGTTTTCTCTCCGCCATCAATCGTGTGGCGGCCTCAGGCGGTTGCATCTCGGTAGACGAAGAAACGTCGGCATTGCTGAATTACGCTGCAACCTGCTATCGCGAGAGCGATGGGCTGTTTGACATTAGCTCCGGTATCTTGCGCCGCGCTTGGCGCTTCGATCGCGGCGAGCTGCCGGATGAGGCACAAGTCCAAGACCTGCTCGATAAAGTCGGGTGGCACAGAGTTCGCTGGGCGCCGCCTGTGCTCGATTTTCCAATGCCGGGTATGGAGATCGATTTCGGTGGCGTGGTCAAGGAATACGCGGTCGATCGTGCGGCAGCGCTCTGTCGTGAAGCCGGCATACGGCATGGCATCGTCAATTTAGGCGGCGACATCAAGATCATTGGACCGCGTGCGGACGGTAGCCCGTGGCGGATCGGCATACGCCATCCCCGTCGCAAGGAGGCCGTGATACAGACGCTCTCGTTGCACCAGGGTGCGCTTGCCAGCAGCGGCGACTATGAGCGCTGCATTGTGCTCGATGGTGTGCGTTACGGTCATATTCTCAACCCAAGGACCGGTTGGCCGGTGCGGCACTTGGCGTCCGTCAGCGTAGTCGGAGATCTATGTGTCGTCGCGGGCAGCGCCTCTACGATTGCCATGCTCAAGGAGGACAGCGGCCCCGCCTGGCTGGAGGGTATGGGTTTACCTCATTTCTGGGTGGATGTACATGGTGAAGCCGGTGGCTCGCTCGCGGCGTTAGCGATCGATGAAGGGGCTATCTTGACCGGCGCACAGGATGCCCCGGCCTTCGCGGTGCTCAATGAATTCTGAGGGGCGTACCTTTCAATCGTTAATAAACATGAGCTACAAACCACTGCATGTCTTCGAACGCGCCGGACTTTACCTGACTGTTTTCCTGACCGGAGCCGCGGTGATGGTGATTGAGCTTTTGGGCACGCGGATGATCGCCCCGTTCTACGGCGTGAGCCTGTATGTTTGGTCGTCCCTGATTTCCGTGGCGTTGATCGCGCTCGCCATGGGCTACTTCGCCGGCGGCCGGTGGGCCGACCGGGCGAAACGCACCACCGGGCTTTCACTCATTATTTCACTCGCGGCCCTGTTCACACTCTTAATCCCGTGGGTCACCCGGCCCGTCTTGTTGGCGACCGACCCGCTGGGCCTGCGCGCGGGTGCCTTTGTGAGCGCGCTGGTGTTGTTCTCGCCCAGTCTGACCATGCTAGGCATGGTTGGGCCCTATGCCATTAAGCTCGCGACTTCGCGGCTAGAGGGTGTTGGTTCCAGCGCCGGGTCGATCTATGCCGTCAGCACGCTCGGGAGCGTTGTTGGCACCTTGGTATTGGGCTTCTTTCTATTTCCCTTGGTGGGCTCACGCCAGATCCTCATCGGTCTGGGTGTGGCTCTGCTCGTGCTGGCCGTGGCCGTGGCGATCTATGAGCAAAAGCGCTTGGGGCGAACCGCCGCCGTGCTGCCGTGTGTGCTCGTGGCCGCGATCGGGATCGGCTTGCTGCCCCAGGCCATCGGCGCGGGGCGTGCTTACAACGGCGGGGAACCCTTTCAAATCCGGTCCGAGCGGGAAAGCCTATACGGCTGGGTACGGGTGATTGATCAAAGAGAACGCGATCTCCGTCTCCTCATGTCGGATGCGTCGACGATCGGCGCCGCCAGCATATCGAGTGGCGAAAACCGGCTCAGCTACCAGGATATCGTTCATTTGATCCCGGCCTTGGCGCCCAACATGACTCGCGCCTTGCTCATTGGCCAGGGCGCCGGCCATATGGCAACGACGCTGCGTAACCGCTACGGGATCGTGACCGACACCTTGGAGATCGATCCAGCGGTTGCAGACGCCGCGTCCGAATACTTTGGGTTTAAGCCCACGGGCCAAGCCATAGTGGGTGACGCACGTTATGAAATCCGCCGCTTGACCGGCCCTTACGACTTGATCATCCATGATTGCTTCACCGGAGGATCGGAGCCGGCGCACCTCTTGACCGTCGAGACTTTGTCTCAATTGCGCGGGCTATTGTCAGACCATGGCATCCTCGCCCTCAATTTCGTGGCTTTTTCGCAGGGCAGCCACAATGCCGCACTAGCGTCCGTCGGGCGCACCATCGCGCAGGTATTTCCGCATTACTCAATCTTTATTTCCAAACCTGGCGAGGATTTCAACGACTTTATCTTCCTCGCGGCTGGCCGCCCCATCGACCTGGACTCCCCGGCACTCCGAGCAGAGCAAGTAGCGTGGCTGAAGAACCGGATCGTCACGGTGAACGAGACTCAAGGTGTGACTCTGACGGACAATTTCAATCCCCTCGAACAACTGCAAACCCGCAAGGCCGAATATTACCGGCGCGTCATCGTCGGCTGGTACGGTACCGATCTGTTGGTTCGTTGAGCATGGCGCCATCGGAACGCGGCCCGGCGTAGATAAATAGTGTCCAGAGATCTAGCGGTCTGATATACTCCGCGGCGGGTTCGCGCCGCCGTGCCATCCGCGAAGGCCGAGAAGGTGCGGCGCTTTCGTCCGGGATGGGCAGGAAAATCAGCTCTCCTCCGCCATCCCCTCAACCGAAAGCGCCGCAAAGCCGTAGCGGCAGTAGCGTTACACGCCTGCGCAACCCTTTATCCATCCACATTGAAAGGAGAGCTGATATGTCCGAGTTGCATTCAAAAACCCATCCGGAGACCGGTGACGCCCCCCGTCGGTCCGCGCGCAGGAAATTCCTCGCCGGCGCCACGGCGGTGGGCGCGGCCGCGCTCATGACCGGCACCGGGCGCGTGTTCGCGACGGCCCATCACCATACCTGGCAGTACAGCGGCCTCATGGCGGCCGCCGAGACCTGCATGGCCAAGGGGCACTCTTGCCTCAATCACTGCATCAACACCTTCAAGGGCGGCGATACCTCGCTCGCGAGCTGCGCGGTCGCGGTACAGGAGACCATCGCGGCGTGCAACGCCCTGGCACAGTTGAGCGCAAGTAATTCGGCACACACGAAGGCGTTCGCCAACGCGTGTGCCGCGGTCTGCGAGGACTGTGAAAAGGAATGCCGCAAACACGCCTCCAAGCACCAGAGCTGTGCGGACTGTGCCGAGGCCTGTGTCGGCTTGGTGCGGGAAGTCAAGAAGGCAGCCTAAGCTGTGCATAGGCCCAGCTGTATAGCAACCTCGTAGGGCTGGCACGGCAACCTATCGTAGCGGAAGATTCGAGCGTCCTTTAGGTTTAGCGGCCTGGACACTCGTCTCTCACCACCGCGCTTTATGGCCGCGCCTCTGGCGCGGCCTTTCTTTCCTTCTCCGTTTTGCGATATTCGCATCTTCTGTCCTTCAGCCCTGCCAATCATAGCAATCGCGATCGCCTTTGAAAATGCGACAAATTGTCGCACCCCACGGCGTTGAAGACTGCGACGAATTGCCGCGCGACAATTTGTCATATTGCGCCGCCTACGGACCTGGGGTTAAATGCAAGTGCTATTAATCTCGAAACGCTAGGAGACGACGATGGCAGCCTTTACCATCATGTTATCGGCGGACCGCAAGGCCGTAACGCTGAGCGCCCTGGGTCATTTCGATTTGTCGCTCGGTTTCGCGCTCTGGCAGTATTGCGAGCCGGACCGAAACCGCCATGAGCACTATATCATCGATCTGGCCGATGTGACGGACATGCGGGACTCGGGTCTCGGTTGGCTCACTATGTTTTGTCAGTGGGCGCGGCGGAGCGACGCGCGTGTGCGCGTGGTCCATGCGCGCCTGGCGATCGCCTACCGATTGTTGGCGGCCGGGATCGCTCACGAACCTGCCTTCCTGGTCGATCCGCCCCCAGCCGTCGTGGATGTCCGCGACGGCTCCCTCGGCCGTGTGTCTACGGCGGGGTAGGAGACTCCCGGACTCATCGCTGACATCGCGACACTTTTCGGCGCCTTTGACGAAGTAAACTAGCACGCGATACAAGACAACGACAATGCGCTAATAGCCTGCGGCAATTTGTCGCATATTGGTGAGCCGAGCGGTAGGCTATTATATTCGCAGAACGAGGTAGCTAGACGGTGCGTTACGACGCCGCGCTGCCACGCACGAAGGGGAGATCGTTGCCGATACCTGTGACCGAGAACGGTGCTACCGCTGCTGATCCTGCATGTGACCCGTTAGCTATGACGAACCTAGGACAGGCTGACTCAAGGAGACCTTCCAATTCTTTTGGAGCTACACCTCGCCCTATTGGGCAGGGCTGTTCCTCGATCAATGGTGCACACGCACGATGCGCTCGAAGACCGAACCAATGAAAAGAGTCGCCCGCACGCTGCGGGGGTCATAGGGGGCTTTTGCTGAACTGGTTCCGTGCTAAAGGCCAGCTCTCTAGTAGCGCGGTAGAGGGATTCAACACCAAGGCAAAACTGACTACCAGAAAAGCCTTTGGTTTCCGAACCTATCATGCGTTGGAAGTCGCGTTTGTATCATACACTTGGCGCTCTAGCCGAACCTGAGTTCGCCCACAAATTCTGCTGAGGAGCCAAAGTTTATGGGGTTAGGTGACGCAAATTACCAAGGGATTCGGCGATTACAGCGCCATTCAGCGGCCACGCGGCACACGTAAAAAAATGAATGCGGGTTCGAGTATTTTCTAATTCAAAGATGAGTCTGAAAGAAGGTAGTAAAGCCTGGCCTCCTAGGG
>JBIMKC010000085.1:0-9634 GCA_043673925.1 Chromatiales bacterium
ACGAATAAATGCCCGGCAAGGTGCTCGATCAGCGGCGGGGTCTTAAGCCGCAAGCGCTGCTTGATATCGTCCGCGAGCGCTTCCGGCCGGGTGACCCGAATGCCCGGCGGAAGCTCTATCAAGAACTGCACCTTCCCTTGCTCAATCACGGGCATGCCAGCGACGCCGGCCTCGATCCCATAGTTTCTCAGGATCTCAACCAGCATCTTGCCCAGGTTCACATAGTTATGCGCCGCGCTTGCAGGGTCCACGCTGACCGGTAACCCCGTGGGCAGCACGCCGGCGGCGCGTCCGATCAGGTGTTTCACATGCCTCTGCAGCATATCCAGCCGAGCTATGTCAATCGCCGTTTCCTGACGCGCCGGCGAGAAGGAGATCAGCCGCAGCATCCCCTTGCGTGCGCGCGGCGCCGGGTAGGACGCATGTGTTAACAGGCGATAGAGACACGCCTGCTCGATGCCCTCCCCGTCCGTACTGAGACAAAGCTCGATCGCGCAATACGATTCGGCGCCCGGCGTGAGCCAAAGCGCTTCCCGGATATCCGTAATACGGACCGCGTCGGTCCAGCCGGGCTCGTGTAGCTCAAGGTCCTTCGCCAAGCCGATCTTATTGAATAGTCCGGCCTCGGGCACGCGTCCCCGCGCGCGGTAGCGCTCCCAAAGCGCGTCCACGCTCCAGGTACAGAGGTTCTGGACCGCTTCCCAAAACAGACACACCTCCTTGGCGGCGGGATCCAAATCGACTCGCTGCCGCAGCAATCTCGGCGCGACGCACTGCCGATAGGCGTGCTCGATGAGCCTCTGTTGCCACCGCGCCCGATCTAAATCTTCATCGCCCAAGATCGCCGTCCAGTGGGGGCTCCGCCCCTGCCCGAGCAACTCATCCATCACCTCGATAAATAAGCGCGCCAGAAGCTGTGTCGACGCGCGCTGCTCGACGCCGCTTTCGAGTAGCACGGCCCGAACCTGCGGCATGGTCAAATACACAGCCATAAGGCTAGGCGGCGCTCTCCGCCGCGGCTACCTTCTCGAAGATCACCAAGGGCGGTCCCTGCAAGATCCCGAACTGATCGAGATGGCCCGCGGCACAGGCGGCTATCGTTTCGGCATCCCGGTGCAGCCGTTCGGCGGCTTCATCCAAGCGGACGATCCGTTCCTGTTGCACCAATTCCAACAGCTCATCGTAAATCGCCTCGCGTCCGCTCACCCGCCGCTCGGGCGTGAGACCCTCCGCCAAATCAGCCACGGACGACGGTAGATGCGCCTTAAACCATTCTTCCACGGCGCCCGGGCCGATCCCCTCCCCGCGCTTGGCGAGGTCCCCCGCCTTGGCATCCGAGAGCAGGTTGCGGAATGCTTCGATCGCCGCCAATCCCTCCGCGGAGGGGCGCAGCAAAGCCACCTCGCGTTGCGTGAGCGCATCCAAGTGTTCCTGCGCTTTCTTGGCGTGCTGCGAAATCGCCAAGCGGCTATCCCGGACCACGACCAGATTGGCGATCCGTCCCTGTTCCACCACCTCGCGAAGCTTTGCCAGGCGCGCAGTCAACGGATTACCAGCCTGGTTACAAAAACTAATATACAGCCGCCCGGCATGGGCCTCGAAGATGAGATCGGCGTATTTGTGGCCGGCGTCCACGACCTGCTTGCCGCGCCCCAAGAGCGCGAGTACCAACGGTAATCCGTGCGCCAAGGTTGCGTCCATCTGATGGGGATAACTCGATCGCAGCGCTTGCCCGTACTCGATAGTGTATTGGAGCGCCAAGAATTCCTCTAATGAGGTCGCCGGCTGCGCTTGGCCGTGGCGCCATTTCTCGAACTCGTCCTCACAAAACGAAATCAACTGGCGCGGAGTACAGGCGGGATTCCCATCCATGAATTCCGCGATGCGGTTCGGTTTGAGCGGCCAGAGCTTGTTCGACTGGCTTTTGCGCATCTTGGCCACCGCCGGCGCGGAATCCAAACGCACCGGGATCAAGCGTTGTGCCTCCTCCACGGAGAGTGGTTTGAGCAGACCGGCCTTTTCGGCCAGCCGGTCCATGTCGGCGCCCCGAATGATCTCATCGAGCTTGTCCAGAAACGCCGTCTGCACGCAGGAGAGCAACAAGGTGTTGCGTGTCTTGTCGCGAAGCGAGCTGACCATCCGGCCGAAAGCATACAGACCCTCCACGTCGTCGGGGGACGTTTGCAGCGCTTCCAGCTGATCGAAACAGAGCACCAGCGGCGTATTGGAATCCGCGAGCCGGCTCACGGCGCAGACCATATCGAGCGCCTGCTCCTCGGGATCCTCATCCTCGGGCGGCGGCACCAAGTCCAGATCCCGCATCACGCCGTCCGGTAGTACCCCATCGTGCAACCAATCGCGTACGTTCCGCCGATGGCGCCCCAAGGCCAAATGGCGCAGGATCGCACTGAGGTTTCTGCCGAGCGCCGCTTGCTCGTCGAGGCGCTCGATCATGGCTTCTATTTCCTGCTTCGCGCGCCCGGCCTCAGCGGTTTTTCCGAACAACCACCAGGGCCGCGGCTTCTGGGGCTGGCGCAGATCGATCCACCATTTCTGGGCTTTCTTCCGGTCCTTGAGAAACTGCGCGAAGCGGTAGAGGAGCAATTGCTCGAGTTGCGACATCCCCAGGCGCGTGGGGCGGAATAGGTCGGCCGCGAGCGTCCGGCGGAGATGGCGGCACAGCATCCTGGCACCGGCGCGCAGACGCACGGCGATGAACAATACGTTCGGGGGGAGGGGCACGGGCACCGTCGCGGCCATGTCATTCGGCACGCCGTTGAGATTGGTACGAACGCGCGCGAGCAGATGGGTTTTGCCGCTCCCCGGTAGCCCGTGCAGGAGCACGGATCGGCTGCCGCCGGATCGGCGCACCTGTTCGAGCACCTCACAACATAGCTCGAACACTCCGGCGTGGATCATCGGTACATCGGATTGCGGCGCTTGCCAGGCATCGGTGACGATGGACTGGGCAAAGGGATTAATGATATCCATGACGAGCGTTATTCTTTGAACGAGATCCCGTTATAGTAATTGCCGCGGCCATCCGTGACCATCGCTTTGCGCTCCGATTCGGTGAGGCTCGCGGGAAAATCGTGGCGAAACAACCATACCCTTCCGTCTTTCGCGAGCCCCAGGAGCGCCCGGTCGAAAGCCGCGTGCTCGTGCGCGAAGCGTGGTTGCGTGCCGCGTAGCTCGCGGGTCGAGACCAACCCGCCGTGGCGAAGATCCGCGCTCAAGCGCCGCAATTGCTCCAAGACCTGGTGCTCGAGATCCTGTTCCGTGACGGCACTGTCCACGTGCGGCGAGACTCCGTCCGGTGCCGCCCTACCGTATAGCACGCTCTCTTCCAAAAGCGCCCGCGCCGCGGCGTAGATCGCGGAGCGTGCAAGCCCGCAGGCCTCAAGCTTGAGGCTTTCCTCCTCGATGGCTTGAACCAAGCGCTGAATCAAGCCACTCAGATAGGCTTTGGGATCGGGCGGCCTGGCGCTTAGGCGCGCCGAACGGCTGCCCGGGGCGCGCGGTAGCTCATGCAGCCTCCCCACGCGCAGCAGCCCGCCGACACGCACACTCAACTCCCCCTCAGAAACATCTCGTACCCGTCTGGCCACGCGGCCTCGAAGCGTGTGGATGGGAAGCGCCGCGCCGCGAAGCTCGCGTTCGATGATGGTGTCGAGGTAATGACCGCGGTCGCGGTCCCAGTAGCGGAAGCCCTCGCCGCGGAGCGGGGCGTACCGGAACACGGTTCCGAGGCCTAGGTGGCTCGCCACCAGCGCCTCAAGCTCCTGAACCGGCAGATCATGACGCTTACGCAGACCTGCCTTTAGCTTGGACACCGACAGCGGGTCGGGACTCGCCGCGAGCAAGCTCAGGATGGCCGTCGCGATGTCGCTCCGGTCCGTATTGGCCGCATCAGAACACGCCCCCGCGTCGAAACTCATGTCGCTCAATATTGCATCCTCATCTCAAGAAATCGCATCGTCCCCGGGGCAACTCGATCGCCAAGACTATGGTATCGCATCGCCCCATAGCAATTCACGCAGTCCTGACGATCTCCGGAGCGTGCGTTCGATGGCCTGCATGAAGGCGCGTTCGGTGCTCCAAATCGCTAGCCCCTTCCTGGCCCGCGTGATCGCGGTATAGATGATCTCGCGCGTCAAGAGCGGCGAGTCAAGCTCCGGCAAGATCAGCACCACCCGCCCGAACTCGGATCCTTGGCTTTTATGCACTGTCATCGTGAAAACCGTCTCGTGGCCGGGTAAGCTCTCTGGGCTGAACGTGCGCGAGGAACCTTGCTCGCTTATGAAGCAAACCTTAAGCTCGCGGCCGCCCCTAGGGTCGCGCTGGACGATTCCGATGTCCCCGTTAAAGAGCTTGAGTCCGTAGTGATTACGGATCACCATCACCGGGCGGCCTAGGTACCAGGTCCTCCGCGCTTCGATCAATCTCGCCGTGCCGAGGACCTCCACGATGGCGGTCTGAACAGCCTCAACCCCCGCTGGGCCGGTACGCTGCGGGCACAAGATCCGAAATTCGTTGAAAGCCGCGTGAACGCGCTCGGGCTCGGCGCCCTCGCGGACCAATCGCAGGTAATCGCCATAGCCGTCAACGATGGTCTGTGCTTGCTGCCGGATCATGGCGCGCGGATCTCGCGCCTCGCGCCATTCAATGCCCGCGGCGCCACCGCGCAAGATCGAGAGGGCCTCCTCGGCGCGGCCTGCCGCGACAGCGCGGGCGAGCCTGCCGATGCCGCTGTCAGTATGGAATCGGACACTGTGCTCCAGGTGGACCAGCGAGTCGCGCAACGGCGGACCCTTCGCGGCGCGGGGAACGGCCACGGCGGTCATCGCGCTGATGCGTTCGGCGAAATCCTGTGAGTAGCCCTTTGGCCCGGAACATATGTCACCGAAGACCGCGCCGGGTCCGACCGAGACCAACTGTGCCTCATCGCCTAAAAGGATGAGCCGCGCGGGACGCGGCAAGGCCTCGAGCAACTTGGCCATTAAGGCCAAGTCGATCATCGAGGCTTCGTCAACGACCACGACATCGAGCGGCAGCGGGTGGGCGCGGTGATAGCGAAAGCGTTCCGAATCCGTCCTAGCGCCCAGCAGTCGGTGCAAGGTGGCAACCTCATCTGGTAGTCGGCCCGATATTTCGGGTGTGATTGGCAGCCGCTCTTTGGCCGCGCGCATAGCCTCTTGGAGGCGCGCCGCCGCCTTGCCGGTCGGGGCCGCCAAGCCGATCCGAAGCGGCAAGCCCGCGCTGGTTTGGTCCACAAGCAGGCACAAGAGTCCAAGCACGGCCGAGGTCTTCCCCGAACCCGGCGATCCGCTCACCACACAGAGCCTGCGCAGCACCGCCACCGCCGCGGCGACGCGTTGGCCGCTCGTATCGAGGGCGCTCTCGCGCGGGAACAGCCGGTCAATTCCCTGCCGCAGCGTGTCGAGGTTTACCCCGGCCGCCTCATCCTTTGCGCGCTCGCTTAAAGCATCCGCGATCGTTTGTTGATAGCGCCAATAGCGATAGAGGTATAGCCGCGTGCCGGCCTCGAGAATCAAGGGACGATAGTCACCGGGAGCACCCACGGTCGGACTACTGCGCAAGGCATCGAGCCACGCCTCAAGCACGGGAACAATGGGCGCCTCGGGTGCATCCAAGAGCGGGCGGCCCGCATGCGCTTCGAGACTCGCACACGCATGCCCTTGAGCGGTCAGGGTGCTGACGAGCATCGCCGCGTACGCGACTTCCGGCCGCTCGCGGCCGTCCAAGCGAGCGATCAACCGGGCAAAGTGGAAATCGATATCGGTGATGCGTTCCGAGCGATAGAGCGATTCGAGAACGCGCACCTGTGGGTCCCTAGGAGACGAAGCGTGCGGCACGGCAGGGGTTGGGCGGCCGCTTTGCTTCTCGTGCGCAAGCCAAGCGTTTCATCGGCCTAGGCGTCCGATGATGCCCGCGAGTCCTCATCTGTGCCGACGCGCCGTGCAAGCAGGCTATTGATCCGCAATCCCTCCATGTCCGATACCTCGAAGCTCCAGCCGTGCGACTCGACGCGCTCGCCTACTGCAGGTATCCGGTCGAAGAGAAACACAACGAAACCGGCAAGCGTGTTGAAGTCGCCGTCCGGAAGCGTGCCAAGGTCGAAGCGCTGCTGCGCGTCGTAAATCGACATTGCGCCATCGACACGGAATGAGCCGTCCCCCAGCTCTTTCACCTCCGGCTCTGGGTGCTCTGCGTCCGGCAGATCCCCCGTAATCGCCTCGAGCAAATCGGTGTGTGTGACGATCCCCTGCAAACCGCCATGCTCATCGACCACCAACGCCATATCAACAGGCGCCCGTTTAAACATATCGAGCGTATCGAGAATCGACGCGCCCTCGTGCATCGCTATGGGTTCCTGCACCGCCTGTATGAGGTCAAACTCTTTGTCATCGAGACAGAGCGCCAGGATGTCTTCCTTACGTGCGATACCGACGACATCGTCCACCGATCCGCGGCTCACCAGGAACTGACGATGCGCGCTATTGCGAACTTCGGCCAACACGGTTTCCTTGGGATCGCCCGGATCGATCCAGGCGACCTCCCGCCGGGGCGTCATAATGGTTTGCACCGGCCGGTCGGCGAGCGCGAGGACATCGCGCACCATTGCCTTCTCTGCGGGCGCGAAACCCTGTCCCGTCGCGGTTTCCGGAATCACTGCGCTCATGTCTGCGCCTGCCGCAGCCGAGGCTGGTACGGGAACGCCCCCCAAGAGCCGCAACACCGCGTCCGCCGTGCGCTGCCGGCGCGGAATCGTGGCCGCCCATTTACGACGATTGCGCAGCGCAAGCTGGTTGAAAGTCTCGATGAGAACAGAGAATCCGATCGCCGCATACAGGTAACCTTTAGGAACGTGGTAGCCCAGGCCATCGGCGACCAGGACGAAGCCCACCATCAGGAGAAATCCCAAACAGAGAATGATCAGCGCCGGATGGGCGTTTACGAACGTGGTGAGCGGCTTGCTCGCGACGATCATCACGATCATCGCGATCACGACCGCGGCCATCATAACGTAGATCTCGTCGACCATGCCGATGGCCGTGATGACCGAGTCGAGCGAGAACACTGCGTCGAGCGCGACAATCTGCGCGACTACCGGCCAGAACGGGGCATGAGCGACGCTGTCCCCGTGCTCGTGTGGCCCGGCTTCAAGCCGGTCATGTATCTCTATCGTGGCCTTGATCAGCAGGAACACCCCGCCAACAACGAGGATGAGGTCGCGCCAAGAAATCTCCAGTGCAAATACAGTGAACAGCGGCGCCGTCAGCGACATGACCCAGGAAATACTGGCGAGCAACCCGAGACGCATGAGCAGCGCTAAGCTCAAACCGATGACCCGCGCTCGATCGCGCTGCTGCGGTGGCAGCTTATCCGCCTGGATAGCGATGAAGATAAGATTGTCGATGCCGAGGATGATCTCCAGCACGACCAGGGTCAAAAGACCGACCCAGATTGTCGGATCGGTTACCCACTCCATTACCTGACTCCTGTCCTCTGGCAGCGCTACTTCCGTCGACTGCGCAGGGAGGGGATCTACCCTCTCAGGCACCTGAATTGTGGGAACCTCTAAGGCTGGTGTGGGAACCTCCACTTCTTGGCTGAAGGCGTTGCTTAGGCGTTCGAATACGCCCGCCAGGACCTCGCTTTTCGGGATCTGAAAATATGCCCCGGAGGTCTGCTCCGCCAACGCCTGACCCGGGGCGAAACCCTCGCCTAATACCACCGCGATGACCTTGATTCCTGCGCGAGCAGCGTTGGCAGCCAACTCCCCCTGCCATCTTGCTTCATAGGCCTTTTCTAAACGGACAAGGAGTGTCTTGCTTAGCTTTCCATCGGCCGGTATCCCCCTCTGCCTCTGAAACTGGCGTATAGCGCCCCTTGTTTTTGGCCCCATAATCCCGTCGATCGGAGCCACCCCGTAACCCAGGGCGCGCAGGCGTGATTGCACTAGCACCGTATCATTTGGGTCCAGAAGGCCACCGGTCAATAAAATGATCGACTTCTCCGCCCCTCCTCGACCGTTGACCTCAAGCTCACGGATGGCCTGTTCCAGGGCTATCGCGATATCCGGATACTTTCCGCGGTAATTGAGTTTTTGAAGGGACTCGAGAAACTCTAGTCGGGACTCGTCCGTGACCGCGATGAGCGGGACAGAGACAGTAGCAGAATGATCAAAGAGGACTATCGCTGCCCGAACATCGCCTTTAAGCTTCTTAACGAATCCACCGACCGCCGAGCTGGCCAGTCCCTTTGCATCCACCCTCTTCATCGTTGCAGAGTTATCCAGGACCAGGATCACGTCCCTTTCCTCGGCACAGACGGCAGATACAAGCAACAGCAATAAAAGCGAAACTGACAGTCTTCCAGCCATTATTCCGGCTTCTTCGAATAAGACTCAATCCAAGTTGCTACCTGCCCGTGGTTGAGACAGATCATAAGGTGTTGACAAGACAAAAAGTGCCCACAAAAGATTCTCCTAAAACTGATTTCCACAGGAGCATTCCTGTGGACAGTCAAATTAAGGCTTTGTGTGACGATGTGTTGACAGCCCTGCCCTTGTGGCTATTCCGGTGCTGGCCTTTTCGTCATCAACACCGTACTCGTCATGATCTTGTCGGTATACGCCATCGCGAGGGCCGAAAATACGAACGTCATGTGAATGATCACCTGCCACATGATTGCTTTTTCGGGCACATGCTCGGCATTGATGAAGGTCTTGAGCAAATGAATCGCGGATCCCCATCAATGCCGTGGCCAATTTGACCTTGAGCACACCGGCGTTGACGTGCGACAGCCACTCGGGTTGGTCCGGGTGGCTCTCGAGCGCGAGCCGCGAGACGAAGGTTTCGTAGTCACCGATGATGACAATATTCAAGAGATTCGCGATCATCACGACATCGATGAGACCGAGCACCATGAGCATGATGTCGGTGTCCGTGAGAGGCCACGAGATGGCTTAACTCGATCATGAATTGATAGACGTACACGCCTTGCGCCACGTAAAGCGGCGCCTGCAGCCAACGGCTCCAGAAAATGAAATTCTTGATGACTTGTATCATCCGAATCCATGTTCGGGGCTTTAACGGTCAAAAAATTTGCGGACGAATTGTATCATCCTTGCCCCGATGAGCCAGCGCGCCGGCGCGCTCGCCGCAAGCGCCGCCCATACGTACTACGGCGGGCGTTGGTATTCTAAAACTACCGCAATTTCGGTAAATCGCTCAGCAGCTCATCGGTTGAGTATAAGCGCAGCGTTACCCACTGTTTTTAAGCGCACACCCTGTCGCCATCATCGCGGTGAGGCGGTGCCAGACCAGCCATCCGACAGGTGAGCCGCCCGTTCCGGCGCCCTAGCGCTGTTTGCCCTTGTCACTCGCCTCCGGTACCTATATTCTTACCTTATCTTACTCACCATTGGTATCCGGTATGGAAACGACGCGACTCACAAGCAAAGGCCAGGTGGTGATCCCCAAGGCTATCCGAGACCGGCTGAAAGTCATACCAGGTACTGAGTTAACGGTCACCCTGGAGGATGGTTGCATCGTATTGAACCCCATGCGCGCTAAATCGCACCGGCTGTCCGAATGGCGAGGATTCG
>JBIMKC010000086.1:0-9397 GCA_043673925.1 Chromatiales bacterium
TTAGCGGAAGAGGTTTATTACTATGAGCTTCAGGCAATGGGTTTCTCGAATTGCTCGGTCAAAGGGCTTGAATATTTTTATGTGGATCTGGGCCATCATAACCGTATTTATCATCGTTATGAGTTGGTTCGGACCTCCTACGCGACCTGATCCTCTTAACACTGAGGCAACGCGGTCATCGCCGCAACATGAAACACCGGTCGAGAGTAAATAAATAGATCAAATAGTTTCGCCAGCTGTCGGAAGGCGGAGGACCAATAGGAGCGATGAGGGTCTGGTAATGCGGACGGAGCAAGGGAGTGCCGGCTTGAGGAAACGAGTTGGGGAGACATGGCCCGACTCAGCGTAGATTTTGACCATGACAGCCTCCGCGGTAGCTGATCTTGTTCTAAAGAACAACTGGTCCAGTAGTTCGCGCTGTAGGGATCCGATCAAGCGCTCGACAAAGGAATGGCTGACGGGCGTAAACGGTACCGCCTTAAATTCCTCGATATCAAGGGTCCTCAGATTGGCGCGCCAGAGGAGCGAGGCAGCAGTAGCAGACGGCCGTCACTGCCATTGAACAAGACGCATTCGAGGGCAGCTTGCAACCATCGATGGCAAAGAGCTCATCAAGCCCATCTCATCACAATAAAGCAGCACGTCCCGAAACAACACCGGGATCTCCTCGCTCATCGAAGAAATAAAACCGGCAATGGTGCTGAAATGCGGCAGGGTATCCGCACTTAGGGCCATGAAAATGATGTTCTCCCGGCAGCAACGCTCGATTTCACGACTGGAAATAATTCCCCGCGCATAGGCGTAGAGAATAATCTTCAACAAAATCCCCGGAACATAGGCCGGTGCGCCAGTCTCATCGTTACGGTAGCGCGCTTCGAATATCGAGAGGTCTACCTCGTGGTCAATCAGATAATTCAGCGTGTATTCAAACGTGCCTGGCAATATCTGTTGCTGAAACGAGATCGGGATGAACTTGTGCTGGTCGTAGGAGTAGTCTTTGTAACGGGCCATGGGTAGGTTATCTGTTGTTATGATCAGATAGCGTCATTCTACCACACGACACAAGAAAAGGGGCTTTTAGACAGCTACAACGATGCAAATCAGCCGC
The DNA here is from genome assembly GCA_043673925.1 of Chromatiales bacterium. Taxonomy (GTDB): domain Bacteria; phylum Pseudomonadota; class Gammaproteobacteria; order JACCXJ01; family JACCXJ01; genus USCg-Taylor. The sequence goes on from JBIMKC010000086.1 coordinate 1,109, forward strand.
GCGAGTTGTCGCGAATCGGCTGCATTTGCCTTGTTGGGCAATTCACGGTGCGCGCCGGTTCAGTCATCGCCAACCGCCCTTGGTCTCGGGTCAAAGACCTCGAACTACTTGAAAGACCAATAGTTCCATTGCAGATGCCGCAGTCCCTGATCGGGCGGTGAGGTATAGTCGAATCTGGTGTACGGGGGGTTGACTAAGGCGGCGTACTGCTGCAATCGAGTGTCGTTCAGATTTCAGCCAGGACGGAGGTACGCCACCATGAGTCACGATACGGTAAAGCATCAACTGCAAGTCGTGGATCGGTCTCGGAGTAAAGCGCTTGCTTGCGTCATCGCTCGTACCTTGCCCGAGCGCAGCATCCGGGATGCGGAACTCATGGCTCACCTACTCTGGATCGGACAATAAATTCACAGCCTCGGAGTCGCGCCATTTCGCCTAGCCTACTCAGTGTGCCAAAATACACCAGTGTTAACCTCAATTACCACACCGTTTTTAGCACATTTTAGGCACACTAACTGTGCCAAGAGGTGGTTATTTGTGGTTTTCACCGGTTCCTTGTTAGTGCTGTAACTATAGGAAATATATACGCTTTATTGGCGCGCCCTAGAGGATTCGAACCTCTGACCTTTGGCTCCGGAGGCCAACGCTCTATCCAACTGAGCTAAGGGCGCGGGGGTATGGGTTAAGCGTAGCGATAAGACACCAGGCGAAGCGGGCGGAATTGTCGAAGAACTTAGTGCCTTATCGTCTACGTATGGGGTTTCGCCTTATACTGGCCCGATTAAAACTATACCATTATTTCCTTAGGAACATCACAGGAGGGGACAATCAATGACCGGCGATGAAGACGCAAATTTCATAAGAACTCTTATCGGCGTACTCGGTGCGTTGATCGTATTCTCGGTCGTCCTTATGTACTTTTTTAATGCTATCGGCGGCGACGAGCCTACCCAGGAAGAAAAACAGGCGATCGCCGAGCGTATCGCCCCAGTCGGGCAGGTCGAGGTCGCCCCCGCGCCTCTGCCCGTGGCCGCGAGCGCGGCCTCCGAACAAGTGCCTTCGGCGCAACCGGCGGAGAGTGGGCCAGCCCCGGCGCTTGCCGAGAACGCTCCTGCGTCCGGTGCCGAAAGCGCCTCCCCCGACGACAAGGGTAAAGCAGTCTATGACGGTTCCTGCTTCGCGTGTCATACCAGCGGGCTCGCGGGCGCGCCAAAGCTCGGTGATAAGGCGGCCTGGAAACCACGCGTCGCGCAAGGCATGGAGACCTTAGTCGCGCACGCTATTCAAGGATTTCAAGGCCAGGGCGGAATGATGCCGCCAAAAGGCGGGCGCGACGACCTGGCGGACACGGACGTTAAGGCGGCCGTGATGTATATGGTGGACCAAAGCCGATAGCGTTATACCGGGCGTAATCCGGCATAGGAAGCCACAAGCCACTTCGCGCCGGCCTGCGCGAAATTAACCTGTACGCGGGAATACTGACCCTCACCTTCGAGCCGCAGGACGATGCCTTCGCCAAACTTGGCGTGCACTACCCTCTGGCCGAGTCGAAACGCCGCATCGTACTCAGGACCTTGAACCCGCGCGGACATGGTCACGGTCCCCATACGCACCTCGGCGATCAGTTCCGCAGGCATTTCCGCAATAAATCGCGACGGTTGCGGGCGGTGCTCCATTCCATGTAGGCGACGGGTTTCCGCATGGGTAATGATGAGTTTTTCTTTGGCGCGCGTCAGCCCCACATAGCAGAGGCGCCGCTCTTCTTCGAGTTGGGTCGCATCATCGCTACAGCGTTGGTGCGGAAACAGACCTTCTTCTAGACCCACAAGAAACACGTTGCGAAACTCCAAGCCTTTGGCGGAGTGCAAGGTCATCAGTTGCACGCTGTCCTCGTAGTCGTTGGCCTGCCCCTCGCCGGCTTCCAGGGCCGCAATCGCGAGAAACTCCGTCAATGCGTCGGCGCCCTCCTCCAAGACTGCGATATAGTCGCACGCCGCCCGCACAAGCTCTTCAAGATTCTCCAACCGATCGATTTCGCCCGCGGTCTTTTCCTTGCGGTAATGATCCTCGAGACCGGTTTCGGTGATGACTGTTTTAACCAGGGTGCCGAGAGGCGTACCCATCGCGCCGGCTGACAAGTCCTCAATTAAACTTAAAAAGCGGCTTACCGCGGCGGCGCCACGCGCCCCGAGAGCCCCGTCCCCGATCGCCGCTCGAGCCGCCCGCCAAAGGGGCGTTCCGGCGCGCTTGGCCGCATCCCGGATAATATCCAGGCTGCGTAGGCCGATGCCTCGATTGGGCGTGTTCACCACCCGTTCAAAAGCGGCGTCGTCCTCACGCCAGGCGATCAAGCGCAGGTAGGCGAGCACATCCTTGATCTCCGCGCGCTCGTAGAACCGGAACCCCCCGTAGACACGATACGGGATCCCGCATTGCCGCAAGGCCTCTTCGAAGACCCGAGACTGGGCGCTGGTGCGATAGAGGATAGCGTGATCGTCATAACGACGGCCATGTTCTTGCCAACCCTTGATTCGCTCAACGCAATAGCGCGCTTCCTCGTGCTCATTGAACGCGGCGAACAGGATGATGGGCTCGCCGGTCACACCATCGGTCCAAAGCTCCTTGCCGAGCCGGGACGAGTTATTCCCGATCACCGCGTTGGCGGCCTTCAATATCGTCGCGGTCGAACGGTAGTTTTGTTCCAAGCGCACCAGGCGCACGGGCTCGAAATCCTTCTGAAACATTTGCATGTGCTCGACGCGCGCGCCGCGCCAGCCATAAATCGATTGATCATCATCGCCGACGACGAAAAGCTTGCCGCCCGTTCCGGTCAGTTGACGCAGCCACGCGTACTGGATGGCGTTAGTATCTTGGAACTCATCCACGAGCACTTGTGGGAAGCGTTGCCGATAATGCGCGAGGACTTCAAGGTGGTGACGCCATAGCTCGTGAGCTCGAAGCAAGAGCTCCCCAAAGTCCACCAGGCCCGACCCCACGCAGCGTTCCTCATACACACGGTAGATCTTGATGAGGGTCTGAGCGTGCGGGTCCCCCACGCCATCGAGATGTTTCGCGCGCAGCCCCTCCTCCTTGCGCGCATTGATAAACCACTGCGCTTCGCGCGGGGCCCAAAGCGCTTCGTCCAGTTCGAGGTGCCGGATCGCACGCCGGATAAGCCGCAACTGATCGTCGGCGTCGATGATCTGGAAGTTCCGCGGCAAACCCGTTTCCTGCCAATGGCGCCGGAGCAGCCGGTGCGCGATCCCATGGAAGGTCCCAATCCAGATTGTACGCAGCTCCGACACCATGAGAGCCTCGATACGGCCCCGCATTTCCGCAGCGGCCTTGTTGGTGAAGGTGACCGCCAAGATCCCGTGCGGCGAGGCTTGCCGCGTTTCGATGAGCCAAGCGACTCGGTGAGCCAGAACCCGTGTCTTACCGCTGCCGGCACCCGCAAGAACCAACGTATTGGCGGGCTCCGCCGTCACCGCATCGCGCTGCGCGGGGTTGAGAGGATCGATAATACGCGAGACATCCACGGGGCGGATTGTATCTGATCTGCCGCGCGTCCGGGCCAGAAAAAGCGATGGACAAAGAAGACTTCTGGCCGCGGCTAGGCCAAACCGCGCACGAACTAAGCTAAGAAGCGCCCACCGTCCACGCGAATGAGAGGACGGCTGGACATTACATCAGTGGAATGACGCAGGGTGAGTGCATTGACGTCCCCGCACCGGGTGGAGAGGCTAAAGGGCCTTTGTGCGGCGGGCCGGGGTGGGTTCGCCGCCGCTCTAGAATATTTCCTTGTTCACCGCCATCGCACGCGCGTCATTGCGGCTAACGACATTCCTTTTCACGAGGTCCTGCAGGTTCTGATCCAGGGTCTGCATGCCGAACTGCGCCCCGGTTTGAATCGCGGAATACATCTGAGCCACCTTGTTTTCACGAATGAGATTACGAATCGCCGGGGTCCCGATCATGATCTCGTGCGCGGCCACGCGCCCCCCGCCCGTTTTCTTCAATAATGTTTGCGAGATCACCGCCCGCAGCGATTCCGATAGCATCGCACGCATCATGTCCTTCTCGGCCGCGGGAAATACGTCGACGATACGATCGATGGTCTTCGCCGCCGAGCTGGTGTGTAAGGTAGCGAAGACCAGATGCCCGGTTTCGGCCGCCGTGAGCGCCAGGCGGATGGTTTCGAGATCGCGCATTTCACCCACGAGGATCACATCGGGGTCCTCGCGCAGCGCCGAGCGCAGCGCCTCATTGAACCCCAGGGTGTCGCGGTGGACCTCGCGCTGGTTGATCAAGCATTTCTTACTCGTGTGCACGAACTCGATCGGATCCTCGATAGTAAGAACGTGGCCGTACTCCTGCTCGTTGACGTGATTGACCATCGCGGCCAGGGTCGTGGATTTGCCCGAGCCCGTGGGTCCCGTGACTAAAACCACGCCGCGCGGATAGTCGGCGATGTCCTTAAATATCTTCGGCGCCTTGAGATCCTCGAGAGATAGTATGTCGGAGGGAATGGTACGGAATACGGCGCCCGCGCCCCGGTTCTGATTGAAGGCATTGACGCGGAAACGCGCGAGGTTCGGGATCTCGAAAGAGAAGTCGCATTCCAGGAACTCCTCAAAATCCTTTCGCTGCTTGTCGTTCATGATGCCATAAACGAGGCCATGCACGACCTTGTGCTCCAGGGCGGGGACATTTATTCTACGGATGTCGCCATCCACGCGTATCATCGGAGGGAGGCCCGCGGAGAGGTGTAGATCAGAGGCGCCGTTCTTCACCGAAAAAGCAAGTAGTTCACCGATATCCATTGATTACTCCCCATCGTATTCTGGAACCTTTGGCTCGCCGTCAACGTATCCCGCGCCTTGGCGTCGGAATTAAAGATAACGTCGCATGTATCGACACATGATTCCATTTCTTTGATGACGCTGACGTACACTCAACCGCCGCGCCGTATGAGACGCTCCGGAGCAAGCTCTTTGCTGTACTCGCCGAGGACAAGACCAGCGTTCTAGAATCATTATAGAACCCAACTGGCCTAACATGCGGCTCACCGCCATCGCAACGCTGAGATCCCGTATCACCGCTACGGCACGACGCTTTGGCCGAGCGCCGAACAGCGTGAGCCTGATCGCTGTTAGTAAAACGCGAACGAGCTCGGAAATACTCGCTCTCGCTGCCCACGGTCAACGCCTGTTCGGAGAGAACTATCTGCAAGAAGCCTTGCCGAAAATGCGCATGCTCGCCGGTCAACTCCTCGAATGGCACTACATCGGCGCTCTCCAGTCGAACAAAACCCAGGAAATCGCGCACGCTTTCACCTGGGTCCATAGCATCGAGCGGGCAAAGATCGCACAGCGGCTCAATGAGCACCGGCCGGCTTATCTACCGCGATTAAACGTATGTATCGAAGTCAACCTCGGCGCCGAAGCGACGAAATCGGGGGTGGCCTTGCGCGATTTACCGGCTTTGGCTCGCACCGTGCTCGCCTGCCCGCGCTTACGCTTGCGCGGTCTCATGGCCCTTCCAGCGCCGAGTAAGCACTTTGACGAGCAACGCGCTAACTTTCGCGCGCTGGCCGAGGGGTATCATGCATTACGCGCCGAAGGCATCGACCTCGACACCTTGTCGATGGGGACATCGGAGGATTTCGAAGCCGCAATCGCCGAAGGCGCGACCATGATACGCATCGGGACGGCTTTATTTGGCCCCCGCGGCGAAGCCACGCTCAAGGCATGAAGGGATTGTGATCTTATTCGGCGGTATTGATACACTTTTAGGGCGTAGCGCGATCCGTTGCCTGCGGAAAGTCTCCGCCGCCAACGGGTAAATAAGCATGCGGGGAGGACCGACGCAGCGATCGGCGCCGCTTCTTGTGCCAACCCCGTCGCCAGGGTTCTCGCGGCGAGGCATTAGAAACCATCAATAAAAAAAGCGGATGTGATGATACAAGGTACGATAGCTCTTATCGGGTGCGGCACTATGGGGAGGTGCTTGCTTAGCGGTTTGGTCGCCGACGGCTACTCGATCCAACGCTTGCGTGTCTCCGACGTCAGTGCGGACCGATTGCGGTTGATCACAGACCGCTTCCCCGTCTCAACGAGTACCGACAACACGCGCATCGTCCAAGGCGCCGACGTCGTGGTGCTTGCGGTTAAGCCTGAGGTGATAAAGACGGTCGCCACGACGCTTGCGGCGGCGATAGAGCGGCAGCGCCCACTGGTGATCTCGATAGCCGCCGGTATAACCACTCGCTCGTTATCGCAGTGGCTCGGTCCCGAGGTTGCCATCGTGCGCGCGATGCCGAACACGCCGGCGCTGGTGGGTAGCGGTGCGGCAGCGTTGTTCGCCAACAAATTTGTGCAACAACGACAACGCGAGATCGCCGAGTTAGTGCTCCGCGCCGTCGGGCTTACCGTGTGGCTGGACGATGAAACCCTCATGGATGCGGTCACCGCTGTCTCCGGCAGCGGCCCTGCCTATTTTTTCCTGCTCATGGAACTGGTGGAGCGATCGGCCATCGGGATGGGCCTGCCCCGCGACCTGGCGCGCCTGCTGACCCTGCAAACGGCGTTCGGCGCGGCCAAGATGGCGCTCGAAGCGAGTGTGGATACGGCCACCTTGCGTAACCAAGTCACCTCGCCGGGCGGCACGACTGAGCAAGCCATCCGGGTTCTTCAGGACGCTGGCCTCAGCGGCATCGTCGATCAAGCACTGAAGGCGGCGCAACGGCGCTCCCAAGAATTAGCCAAACTTTTTGGAGAATCCTAATGGCGGCAACCTATTTCACCGACGCCGGCACATTTCTAATCGAGTCCTTGTTCGGCCTCTATATTCTCACCATCATGCTGCGCTTTCTATTCCAGTGGCTGCGCGCCGATTTCTATAACCCGATCTCACAGTTTGTCGTCAAAGCCACGACGCCGTTGCTGCGTCCTTTGCGGCGTTGGATCCCGGGTGTGGGGGGTATCGACATGGCCGCGGTGATTTTGATGTTGACCTTGCAAGGGATCGAGATTTGGGTCGTCTATGTCATGCGTGGATACCATCCCTCACTGGGCGGTTTATTGCTTTCATCGGCGGCCGAAATACTGCGGCTTTTGGTCTATGTGTTCCTGATCGCGGTCTTTGCCCGGGTCATCGTGAGTTGGATTAACCCCGACGCGTACAACCCGGCGATTGTGTTGCTCGACACTCTTTCCGAACCGTTGCTTGCGCCCGCCCGGCGCTTGCTACCCCCCCTCGGAGGCTTGGATCTCTCGCCGGTGGTCGTGTTGATTGCGCTGCAGATGGTTTTGATGTTATTCATCGGCCCCTTGATGGATCTGGGCCACAGTCTCTTATGAAGCGCACTTGGTGCCGGGAGCGGGCGGACGGTATAGAGATGCGGCTCCGCGTTCTTGGCCGGCGCTCGCGCGCAGCCCAGACGCGCGGCCGCCTGTCCGCCGATCACCCTGAACCCGAACGGCGCGGCCGGAACATGGTGGATTCAAAGCGTGATCTTGTAGTCCATGAGCAGCGGCGCATGATCCGAAAAGCGCTGTTCCTTATAGATCTGGACTCGCTTGACCAACGGCGCTAAGCTCGGCGTGACGATCTGATAATCGATACGCCATCCCACGTTCTTCGCCCAGGCCTGGCCACGGTTTGACCACCAGGTGTACTGCTCCGGCGCCGGATTGAAACACCGAAATGCATCGACGAAACCCAATTCGGTAAACACCGCGTCTAGCCATGCCCGTTCCTCGGGTAAGAATCCGGAATTTTTCTGATTCGAGCGCCAATTCTTCAAATCGATGGGTTTATGGGCGATATTCCAATCCCCGCACACAATGTAATCCCGTTTCTTACGCCGCATCGCCCGCAATACCTCCATGAATCGGGCGAGGAAGTCGAACTTGGCTTGCTGGCGCTCCGCGCTCGATGATCCTGAGGGGACATACACTGAAATCACGCTCAATGGCCCGTAATCGGCTTGCAAGAAACGGCCTTCCCGGTCAAAGTCGGCCCATCCTAGGCCATGAGTTACTTTGTCGGGCGGTCTACGCAGGTACATCGCGACGCCGCAATACCCCTTCTTCTCCGCATCACAAAAATACGCGCGGTAGCCTCGAATAACGGTGATCGCGTCCTGGAGATCACCCGCATGCGCCTTGGTTTCTTGAAGGCACAGGATATCTGCCTTTTGCGTGGACAACCATTCGAACAAACCCTTGCGGTAGGCGGATCGGATCCCGTTTGCGTTTAGAGTAATAATACGCAACATGGAGCCCC
>JBIMKC010000087.1:0-4976 GCA_043673925.1 Chromatiales bacterium
GCGCTTGGCGCTCGCCGAGCCTGCGCGCGGGACACCTGCTGAGGTCTTGAGCCTTTCAGCTGCGCCTGGGCGTGCGCACGCGCCTATCTGTTTTTGGCAAAGAACCGCACGCCGGGCAGGCCGTCGAAGTCGGCATCCTGCGTCCACATTACGGCGTCATGATTTTGGGCAGTGGCATACACGATGCTGTCGGCCAACGGCAGTTTGTGGCGCAGACCGAGGGCCGCCGCATTCAACGCCAGCGCGGCATCAAGGTCCACCACCTCGCCCTGCTGCATCACCGCCACGCACTGGAGTGCTGCGCCACCCGCTTGAACACTTCCAGCAGCGTGATCGAAGGCACCAGCAATGCGTCCGGCCTTTCGATGGCTGCCGCAAAGTGCTTTGCATTCGGCCCGTCGGCGAAGTACTCCAGCCAGGCGGACGAATCCACCACATTCATGTGCGGTCGGCGTCGCGTGGAACGTCGGTGCTGATGCCACGCAGCGAGCCGCGCAGCTTCTTGGCCGGTCGCACCGGAATGAACTCGACACGGTCCTGGTACTGCACCACCTGCATCTTCACACCCGGCACCAGCCCCAGCGCCTGCCGGACGGCCTGCGGAATGACTACCTGAAACTTCGGAGAAACCGTCACGGAATCCATGATTCACCCTCTGATGTTCGATATGGACATCGTAATACGATATGACGAACGATGTCTAACACGTTTCCATCTTCGGCGTGCTGCAAGTTCCCGGCTGCCTCCGTAATGCTTTCCCGGCGCACGCCGAGCATGCTGGCGACCAATTCCTGCGTCATGATCACACCGTGACGTTAGTTGCATTGAGCCCTGTCGGTACGTCAGCCCACGTAACAGAGCCAATAACGGCATGCCCGCCTATACGGCACGCCGTCCCAGTAACGCAGACTCAACCAGAACATCGACGCCGCCCGCGGGTTGAATCGCACCCGCTGGCAACTGCTCGCCGGCGCGCCAGCGTGCGACCGCACTGCGCTTGGATTCGCCTTCGACCAGGAACAGCACCGCGCGCGCGCGGCTCAAGCGCGCCGCGCTAAGCGACACCCGCTGCGCCGGCGGCTTCGGCGCATCGAACACGGCCAGTGCGTCCGCGGCATCTGCGTTGACACCCCAGTCGTCGTTCGGAAACAGACTGGCGGTGTGGCCGTCCTCGCCGAGGCCGAGCAGCACCAGGTCGAAATCACCGACGCCGCGAAGCGTTTCCGCGTAGGCGAGCGCCGCCGCAGCCGCGCCGAGTTCGGCGGGAATCGCGTGCACCTGGTCTTGCGGAATCGGCACGCGATTGAGCCAGGCATCGGCCGCCATCCGGCTGTTGCGCTCGGGATCAATCGCCGGCAGGCAGCGCTCGTCGCCGAAGTACACCTGCCAGCGCGACCAGTCGGTGTCCGCGGCGCGCAGCATCCGGTAGATGCCGCGCGGCGTGTTGCCGCCGGCGAGCACGATCAGGAACCGGCCGCGCCGTTCGATCGCGCGCGCGGCGGCGTCGAGGATGCGCCGGTACGCGACCTGCCGCAGCGCCGCGGCGCCGGCGACGGCGATCCAGCGCACGCTGCGGGGGGCGGCAGCGTCCTGCGCGTCCGTAGCGCTCATTCCTTCTTGATCGGGTGCCCGCCGAACTGGTTGCGCATGGCCGCCAGCAGCTTGTCGGAGTACAAGTCCGCGTCTCGCGAGCGCAGGCGCTCGAGCAGCGACAGCGTGATGACCGGCGCGGGCACATCCAAATCGATCGCCTCGGCCACGGTCCAGCGCCCTTCGCCGGAATCGTCGACGTAAGGAGCGATCCCGGTCATCGCCGGATTCTTCTCCAGCGCCGCCGCCGTGAGGTCCAGCAGCCAGGAGCGCACCACGCTGCCGTAGCGCCAGATTTCGGCGACCTGGTGCAGGTCCAGCCCGAACTCCCGCTTGTGCTGCAGGATGGAGAAGCCTTCGGCGTAGGCCTGCATCAGGCCGTATTCGATGCCGTTGTGGACCATCTTGGTGAAGTGGCCGGAGCCCACGGGGCCGACGCGGCCCCAGCCTTGATCCTTGGCGGGCGCTAATGTTTCGAAGATCGGCGCCAGCCGTTCGACAGCCGCTTCGTCGCCGCCGATCATCATGCTGAAGCCCTCGGCCAGGCCCCACACGCCGCCGCTGGTACCGCAGTCGATGTAGTGGATGTTTTTGTCGGCAAATCTCTTGGCCCGGCGCAGCGTGTCCTTGTAATTGGAATTGCCGCCGTCGATGACCGTGTCGCCCGTGGCCAGCAGAGGCAGAAGATTCGTGAGGGTGCCTTCGGTGATTTCGCCGGCGGGCACCATCAGCCATAACGTGCGTGGGGCTGGCAGTTTCGCTACCAGCGTGGCAAGCGAATCCGCGGATTCGGCGCCCTTGTCCTCAAGGTCCTTGCGTGCTTCGGGTTTCGGATCGAAGCCCGCCAGTTGATGTCCGCCGCGTATCAGGCGCTGCGCCATGTTGGCGCCCATGCGCCCCAAGCCGATCATGCCAAGTTCCATGGTGTTGCTCCTGGTTGGGTGGTCCGGTGGCTAGTTCGCATTCACTGCGGCGCTTTGCGCAGGCGCAGCGCATTTCCGATGACCGACACCGAACTCAGACTCATGGCCAGGGCCGCGATCATCGGTGACAGCAGCCATCCGGTGAAGGGGAACAGCACGCCCGCGGCCAAGGGCACGCCCAGCGCGTTGTAGACGAACGCGAAGCCCAGGTTTTGCTTCATGTTGGCGATGGTCTCCTGCGAAATAGCCCGGGCTTGGGCGATGCCCCGCAGGTCGCCCTTGACGAGGGTCACCTGGGCGCTGTTCATTGCTACGTCGGTCCCGGTACCCATCGCCACGCCCACGTCCGCCTTGGCTAGCGCAGGGGCATCGTTGATGCCATCGCCGGCCATTGCCACGATGCGGCCCTCGCGCTGCAACTTGTCCACCAGCGCCAGTTTGTCGGCGGGCTTGACCTCCCCATGCACCTCAATGATGCCCAGCTTGGCCGCGACCGCCTTTGCCGTCGTCAAGCCATCGCCGGTGGCCATGATCACGCGCATGCCCGATGACTTCAGGGTGACCAGCGCCTCCGCCGTGCTGGCCTTGATGGGATCGGACACGGCCAGCAAGCCGGCCGGCTGGCCATCGATCGCCAGGACCATCACGCTCGCACCTGTGGCGCGCAGCGCTTCGGCCTGCGACTTTAGGATTTCGACGGGTACACCCAGCTGGGTCATCAGTGTCGTGTTGCCGAGTGCCAACTGCTTGCCGCCCACGCTGCCGCGAACGCCGATGCCGGTGCTGGATTCAAAGCCCTCGGCCTTGTCGAGCACGAGCCCCCGCTCGCGGGCCGCCCTCACGATAGCGTCTGCCAGCGGATGCTCGCTCCCCTGATCGAGACTCGCCGCAAGGCGCAGTACCTCCTCCTCGGTATAGCCCGGGGAGGCCACGGCGCGGTCCAATCGCGGCTTGCCTTCCGTCAGCGTCCCGGTCTTGTCCACGATCAGCGTGTCCACCTTGCGGAAGTTCTCGATCGCCGCCGCATCGCGGAACAGCACGCCCTGCGTTGCGGCTTTGCCGGTGGCGACCATGATCGACATCGGCGTGGCCAGACCGAGCGCACAGGGGCAGGCAATGATGAGCACCGCCACGGCGTTGATCAGGCCGTAGACCCAGCTCGGCTCCGGCCCGAACAATCCCCAACCCAAGAAGGTCAGCAGCGCGATGCCAATCACGGTGACGACGAAGTAGCCGGCCACCTGGTCGGCCATGCGCTGCATCGGTGCCTTGGACCGCTGCGCCTGCACAACCATCTGCACGATGCTGGCCAGCACGGTCTGCGAGCCCACCCGCTCCGAGCGCATCACCAGCGCACCGGTGGTGTTCACCGACGCGCCGATCAGCTTGTCCCCGACGCGCTTGGTGACGGGCATCGGTTCGCCAGTCAGCATGGATTCGTCCACCGCGCTGCCGCCTTCGACAACGACACCGTCGACGGGCACCTTTTCACCGGGCCGTACGCGCAGTGTGTCACCGACATGAACGTGGGTGAGGGGAACGTCCTCCTCGGCGCCATCGGCATTTATTCGTCGGGCTGTCTTGGGCGCTAGGCCCAGCAAGGACTTGATCGCCGCAGAGGTTTGTGAACGGGCCTTGAGTTCGAGAATCTGACCGAGCAGGGTCAGCGAAATGATCACCGCCGCCGCCTCGAAGTAGACCGACACACGACCCATGGCCACGAACGACGCGGGAAACACGCCCGGAGCCACCGTAGCGACGACGCTGTAGACGAATGCCGCGGAGGTGCCCAATCCGATCAGCGTCCACATGTTCGGGCTGCGATGGACCACCGACTGCACTGCGCGCTCGAAGAACGGCCAGCCTGCCCACAGAACGATGGGCGAGGTGAGCACGAGTTCGATCCAGCTCTGCGTGGCCATGTCGAACCATTGCAAGCGGTGGCCTGCCATTGCGAGCACAGTGACGATGACGGCCAGTGGCAGGGTCCCGATGAATCGCCGCCGGAAGTCCAACAGTTCGGGGTTTTCGCCCTCGTCGAGGCTGGGCATTTCGGGCTCGAGCGCCATGCCGCATTTGGAGCAGGCCCCCGGGTGGTCCTGCCGCACCTCGGGGTGCATCGGGCAGGTGTAGACCGTACCGGCGACCACCGGCTCGGGCATTGCCGGTGCCAGTGCAGCGGCCCCTGAAGCGGTAACCAGATACTTGGCCGCGTTGGCCGCGAACTTAGCTTTGCAGCCCGCGCTGCAGAAGTAAACCGGCTTGCCTTTGTGATGGAACACGTGCGGAGATTGAACGGTCACCGTCATTCCGCACACGGGGTCTTTCAGCGGTTGAACCACCTTATCGGCGGCAGCCGTGGGTGGGTGGGATGAGCAGCACAAATGCCCGCCCATGGCGTGCTGATTTGCGGTGTGATCCGCATGGATTGGATAGCTCGATTTTGTTTCGTTCATCGCGTTC
>JBIMKC010000087.1:5076-7319 GCA_043673925.1 Chromatiales bacterium
CGCGTTCACTGCGTCTGCTCTTGTCGAGGCCTCGGCGCGGTCGCGAGCAGTTTCAACGGCCTTTGCTGGCGGCTATCGGGAAAGACTCTCTGGGAACAATGCCCAGGTATGGCGGGCGACCTGCTCGTCTTCCTGCAAGGCGAGAACCGGGTTCTGGGCGGTTGTGGGGGACAAAGAGGCGGCAGTCCATCGCCTGGACGCGAGTCCACCGGCGCCGATCCAGGGGCCTTGGTCGGCGGGACGGTCCGGAGTGGGAAGGCGCCTACCAGCTCACCCAGTTGGAGCAAGCGGGCCGGCCACGAGGCTGGGCTGCTGTCGGCTTCTAGTCGTCCCAATGTCTCTAACAGCGTGTGAGATTTCCAATCTTTACTGTTACCGCCTTAGCGCCGAATAGGTCATACAAGAACTTGGGGAAACGCTCCACCACGTTGGAAACCTTGCGCGCTCGTGTCTGTATTTCAGAACCTCGGAGTTTGAGGCTCACCCGTCCTGTCAAAGCAGCCAAGAAACAAAAGGGATAGCCCAAGGCCTTTGATTTCAAGTTTTGTGTCGTTTTAGAGGTCCGTGTTTGAAGTAACTCCACCGAAAACCCTCCCGCCTCAAATAGTTTTTGGATCTCCATAGGCGTGTATTCACGGTTATGTCGATCGGCATAAGAATCCGTATAAACGGACCATCCAAAGGGGTGACCGCCAAACAAGAAACGCACCAGGTTCTGATAATACAAAACATTTGGTGTTGTCAGCGACATGTACCCGCCTTTCTTAAGAATCCGGTTGCTTTCCGCAATCAAGTGCATGGGATCCCCAGCCAAATGCTCGAGTAAATGAAAACACACGAGGCAGTCAATGCTTTCGGATGCGATTGGATAAACGTCTAACTCTGCATCTGCCTCAATAGTATCAGCAACAAACTCTTCGCCCCGACCTGGAATCTGGAAGTCCTCAAAGAACCCGCCTCCTGGACGCTCCAGGAGCGTAATATGGTCATAGCCCAGTAATTTCGCATAAATAGGAATCCAATAGACTCTTCCGCCAATATCGATCAGCCGGGCACCTCGATTTGCCGCCTTCGGTATTAAAGACGTCGTCGCAGCCATTCGTTCAAGGTGTTCTACGGATAATACATCTGGATCTATTTTCTCTCTTGGCCGCAGAGTTTCAATTAGGCTCTTTATTTCAGCTATGTCGTTTTTCAAAAGTTCTCCTTCCGCACCGATAGGCCGGAGGTTACGATTAAGGGCCCATAACGTAACTTTACTCTCTAATTGGGGTATAAGAAGCATAAACGCCCTTTTTCGTCAAGAAGAAGGGTACTGATGGCCCAGTGAGCTCGGCATGCAGGCTAAAGCCGTGCTCGATGACGCAGCGTTGTTGGGTGTGCTGCGGCGGTGGGGTGGGGACGGTTTGCTCTTGCCGGCCGTGGTCGGAGCGTGTGTCTGTCGGCCGCGGGGTACAGTGAGCTTGTTAGAAGTTGCGCCGAATGCGGAATAAGTAACAATGAAAAAGCTAATTGTTTTCGACCTGGATGGTACGCTTGCCGAAAGTAAAGCGTCTCTTGATGCCGAAATGTCAGCACTTCTGCGTGACCTTCTCAGCATCGTCAAAGTGGCCGTCATTTCCGGAGGCAATTGGCCACAGTTCGAAAAACAACTGCTCTCCAATCTTCCCCATGACCAACGTCTGAAGAATCTATCTCTCCTCCCTACATGTGGAACAAAGTTCTTCCGATATGAAGGAGCTTGGGAAAAGATCTATTCAGAAGATCTCAGCGAGGACGAAAAAGAGAAAATCATCAGTTCTCTGAACAAGGCGCTTGAATTGTCGGGTTTCAAGCCAGGAAAGCACTGGGGAGAAGTGATTGAAGACCGAGGCAGTCAGATTACATTCTCGGCATTAGGTCAGCAGGCCCCCATTGAAGAAAAGAAAAAATGGGACCCGGATTTCGCCAAGCGGAAGAAAATCAAAGCAATCCTTGAAACCATAATTCCTGACTTTTTCGTCCGACTGGGTGGCACGACATCTGTTGATGTCACAAAGCCTGGCATTGACAAAGCCTACGGTATCAGAAAACTCCGAGACATCCTTGGCATTACAATTAAAGAGATGATTTTTATAGGGGATGCTTTGTTCCCTGGTGGCAACGACTATCCGGCCAAGGAAGCAGGCGTTGTTACTATCCAAGTCAGGGATCCCAATGAGACTAAGCGGGTTAGCGAGGCAATCATCGCTTGTTTGGATTGT
>JBIMKC010000087.1:7419-9395 GCA_043673925.1 Chromatiales bacterium
TCGGCTGGGGTCCTGGTGCTTTCGGAGGAGCATCCGCGCTCTATCCGCTATCGTTCGGCGGACCCCGTGCTGACGCCGGAGTTGCCGCAGGAACGCCAAGGGATCGTCGCCAACGTCGTGTTTCCCACCGCCATCGATCGACGCGACGATCTCGGCTCGCCGGATTGCTTCGACGTTTATTACGGGATGGCCGACAACCGGGTCGGCGTGGCGCGCCTTGACCTGCCGGAATGCCTGCCGCCAGGGGCTGTCGCCGACCGCCCGTAACAAAGGTCTAGACATTATGACTACCGCTGAGAGAGGCTGATCCCGATTTCGACGCAGGGGGAGTATTTGGTTTGAAGACGGCGCGCAAGCGGAGTATTGTGTAGCGCGACCCGCGGAGCTAGCGCTCAAGCCCCGCTCGCCCAGGCGCGCCAGGCGTACGAACACAAGGCCACTCGCGGCAAGGTCGTGTTGCGTGTGGTCGGTTGAGTGGGTGCGCGGGCGGTCTGCCCGCATCGAGATGGCGGAGAGGTGGCCTGTCCAGCCGCTGCAGCCGACACCAACCCGCTACGCGGTCTGGCGCGGCTTATGGCCGCGGTCTCAGATTGAACTACAAACAGGGGAAGGAAACATGTCGATGGAAGTCTTCGCAGATCATCCCGTACATGAGCTGATTTCAAAACGCTGGAGCCCTTACAGCTTTGCTGCTCGGTCGGTGTCAGATGAAGACCTGCGCTCGCTTTTCGAAGCGGCGCGCTGGGCGCCGTCCTCCTACAACGAGCAACCGTGGCGTTATATCGTGGCGAAGAAAGAAAACGCCGAAGAGTTTCAACGGCTCCTCTCCTGTCTGGTGGAGGGAAACCAGGTGTGGGCCAAAGCCGCCCCGGTCCTGGCCTTGGGGATCGTCAAACTCCGGTTTGCCCTCAATGATCAACCCAATCGCGCGGCCATTCACGATCTCGGCCTGGCGACCGCCAACTTGGTAGTGGAAGCCACGGCGCGGGGTCTCTGCGTGCATCAAATGATCGGAATTCTGCCGGATAAAGCCCGCGCAGTCTATGAGATACCTGAAGGTCATGAACCCATGACCGGTATCGCCATAGGCTATGCAGGAGACCCCAAGGCTTTGCCCGAGGGGCTCAGAGAACGAGACCTCGTGCGTCGTCCACGGAAGCCCCTCAAGGAATTCGTCTTTAATAGTAAATGGGGAACGTCTGAGAACTCGTAGAGTAGGCGGGCGACATGATCAGCGTGCGCAAAGGCTTCGAGCGTGGCCATGCCCAGCGCGGGTGGCTTGAGAGTTACCACACCTTCTCCTTCGCCGATTACCATGACCCTGAACAGATGGGCTTCAGCGTCCTGCGGGTCATCAACGAGGACTGGGTGCAGCCGGGCCAAGGGTTCGGCGCCCATAGCCACCGGGACATGGAGATCATCACTTATATCCTTGAGGGTGCGCTCGAGCACAAGGACAGCCTGGGTAACGGCTCGGTAATCCACCCCGGTGATGTCCAGCGCATGAGCGCCGGGACTGGCGTTACCCACAGCGAGCTCAATGCCTCGAAGACCGAACTTTTCAACTGGCATTAGCGGGATGCCGAACTAAGCACACGAGCAATATGACCTCCTAAAAGGATAGACCATTATCCGGATTGCGTACGGTGGTGTTGGGTAGTAGGCTTAACGCTTAAGCGTCTAAGTGTTTAGGAGTTCATATGGACGAGGTCATACGCTGGACCGTTAAGGTTTCCAAAGACACCGATGTCTCTCTACGGTCGTTTCTTGCGCAGCGGGGCATGAAAAAAGGAGACTTGTCGAAGTTCATCGAGCGTGCGGTGCAGAAAGAGGTATTTGCACAAACCGTGGCTACTGTTCAGGCGCGCAATGCGGGTGTGCCCCTGGAGCAAATTGAGGCGGCAATTGATGATGCGCTGCGCCAGGTTCGCGCACAAATGTGGGGCAAGCTAAAGAAAAAGAAATAAGCTCCCTCA
>JBIMKC010000088.1:0-9283 GCA_043673925.1 Chromatiales bacterium
GTAGGAATATGTTTCATCGAACCGCCGTATACGTGATCCGTATGTACGGTGGTGTGGGAGGAGAGGGGCCGTGAGGCTCCTCCCTATCCCGATTTAGCTGCCACATGGCTTCGCGTGATAGCCGCTCGGAGTACGAGAGTCGAATGCATCGAGTGGTTGAATACATCGATCAGCAACTGGACCGCCCGCTCGATCTCGGCACCTTGGCCGAAGTCGCGCACTTTTCCTTATTCCACTTCCATCGGCTCTTTTCCGCATGGATGGGCGAGACGCTCGGCGACTATCTGCGTCGTCGGCGAGTAGAGGTCGCAGCCATGCGGCTCGTTGCTCAACCGCGCGTGACGGTGTTGCAAACCGCATTGTCGGTGGGCTTCGGTTCCGCCGAAGCATTTACGCGCGCCTTCAATGCTAGGTTTGGCTGCTCGCCTACCTCTTGGCGAAAGCAGCAAGCCAAACGGCTTTTTGCAAATAGCAAGCCTGGTCAGGTTGATCGCAAGATAAGTCAGGCACATACGGTCATTTCATCGGAACATGAAAGCTCCCGCAAACCTGATTCGGAGACAATCATGAAAGTGAAACTCGTGGACCGGCAGCCCGTGACCGTCGCCTATCTTCGTCACCTAGGCCCCTATGGCGAACCCATCTCGCGGTTCTGGCAAGGCACTTACTATCCGTGGGCTGTAACAAACAACCTGCTTGAACAACCGCGTTATGGCATCAGCCACGATGACCCAAGTATTACAACACCCGAGCAATGCAGATATGACGCCTGCGCCGAAGTTCCGCCGGAATTTGTCGCGTCCGGAAATGCCTTCAAGACAACTATTCCGGGCGGCAAGTATGCTGTCCTCGGCTTCAAGGGTACTGGCGAACAGGTGGGCGAAGCATGGGCCGCGTTGCTCCGGAAGTGGTTGCCCTCCAGCGGACTTCAACTCGATGCTCGTCCGTGCTTTGAGTACTACCCGAAAGACGCCAAGTGTGACCCGCAAACCGGGGCGTTCAAGTGCGAGATATGCATTCCCGTGGTTCCACTCTGAGGGGGATGCGAACTCGCCGGGCGTGCAGCGCATGAGTCCGATGGACTCTCCACCGAGGGGTAGGAATGGTGGGCGAAGGGATATTTTTCGGACAGACTTCCAGGGTCGAGCCTAAATGCGCGAACGTTTGATTACCTCCCCGGCACCACAAGCCTGTCCGGCCGCATCCTTGCTGGAGGAATTTTTCGCCCCAGGGGTCGAGGCGGGGGATCTACCGGCTCTCTCCCCTCTGCTCCGGGCGCGGGAGGCGCTCGACGCTTTTATAACGCTTTTTCGTGGCGGCGAGGACGAGGTGCTGGTGCGCCTCTTGGTCCTGCGGGAGATCGGCGCCCGCGCCGAGGCCCCGCGCTGGGGCCCCCAGGAATTGCAGGGGCATTTCGCCTATCTCGATCCCGTCAAGCTCGATACGGTGCTCAAGCGCCTGCGCGATAACGATCTTCTCGTCTGGGACGGCGAGGAGCGCGTCTATCAGTTGAGCGGCGCGGGCCGCATCGCGCTTTCGGCGCTCGCCAACCTGCTGGCGCTCGCCGGGGAGGCCGACGCCGAGCTCGGTTTCATCACCGCGCAGGTCGCGGCCGGCCAGGCCATCGGCAAGGTCTCCGCGGAGACCCTCCAGCACCTTCTCGGGCGCTTGAACGAGCTGCAGAACGAGTTTGACCAGGCGGTGCTCGGGGGCTCGGAGTTCCGGCTGCGGCGCGCGCAGGACAAGCTCAAATCAGTGTTTCACTGGATTGAAAAAGGCACCGAGATCATGCGCGCCGTGACCGCGAGCGGCGATCTCGACACCGCCTCTTACCGCATCGCCCAGGCCATCGGTCAAGCGCAAAGCCGCATGCTGCGCATGACCGGAGTCTTCGGCCGGGCGCTGAACAGCCTCGAGCGGCAGCGCGTGCATCTCGGGGAGAGCGGGCTGTCTTCCTCGGATGTCACCCACTGGCTGCGCGGGCTCGACCGCGTGGCGCTATGCGCGCTGTTGCACGGGGCGCTTCGGGCGAATCCCGAGCCGCTGTTCGTCACCCCGCAGGAGATGCTGGACGTCGCGGAATACGAGTTGCTCGAGCGCGAGCGGCAAAAGGCCGCGGCCAGCACCCTGCCGCCCCCGCAAGAGGCGCCCGCAACCCAGCGTATCGAGGGCGAGCAGTTGGAGTTGCTGAGCGAGTTCCTGGGTACGCTGCAAGGCATCGCCGAGGAGACCCCGCTGGCCGATGCCGTCGTGGGGGGCGGCTTCGGCCGGGCCGCCTACCGGCTGTCGCTGCTTGCGCTGGTCGGCGATGCCCAGTCGGAGGCGTTCGCCGGGCCGGTGGCGGAGCTGGCGCGCGTGCCGCTTACGCTTACCCTGTCCGATGAGCGCCGCCCAGTCGGCCGCGATGAAGTGGGGGAGTTGAGCGAGGGCATGCTCGCGCCTTTGATGGGCGAGGGAAGGGATTGACCCGTGGACCACGACCTTCGGAGAATGGCGGATTCAACCACGCAAGAGTTTTTACCCTGACCCCGCGCACGCGCCGATCGCTTTGTCGTAAGCCTCCCGTTGTTCCAGTCTCTTGATAATGCATTTCCATTGATCGGGAGTATATGTAAACCCTCTGGTGCGGCATTCGTCGAGAAACTTCTTTCGAGTCGGGTCGGTTACTTTAAGCTGATCGGATCTCACATTCATCGCTTCCTTGCATAATGATACCTCCTCACTGCATGCCGAGAGTCCGAAAGAAATAAGCAACACAAGAGCCGCGGTACACCATGCTTTCGTCGTCATTGAGATCAATGCCTCTCTTGCCTATCAAATATAAAACAGAAGGTCTTACTTATAACCCCGCTTTAACTGCCCAAAGATTGAGGTCCAATGCATTGTGCGGTAGTTTACAGGCAAACGGCGTTACCCGCATATTCTGGCGCCGGAGCCGCCTACGTGGACCGTGATATTCAAGCCCTGATCGCGCGCCTCTTGGCGCACCGCGCGCTGCCGAGGGAGGATCCCCTCGCGCGGCGGGCGCTCACCGACGAGGTCTTCCGCCAGGAGCTGGACCTGCGCCTGTCCAACTGCGGCCTAGAGCTGCTCGATAATCCCTACGCCAGTCATGTGGCGGCGGGGATCAAACGGGAGCTGGAAGAGGCCGTGTTCGGCGCGCAGGAGCAGTGGTTGAACAACAATATGGGCCTGCAGAAGGACGGCGTGGCGCTGCTCATCATCCTATGGGCGCTCATGATCCTGCCCAAGCGCGAGCGCCAGATCGGCCGCCGCGAGCGCGGCGATGCCGGCCAGGGAGATATGTTCGGCGAGGCCAAGCCCATGCCACGCGGCGAGGAAGTTTCGGGCGCGATCGCCGAGGCCACGCTGCTCGCGGACTTCGGCGACAAGCTTGGCGGCAAGATGCGTCTCAATGTGAACCTTGGCGTCCTCTCGCGCCTCGGGTTCATCGCCCGCCGCAACAAGATCGTTCATGAAGGGCCCTTGCTCGATCTGCTGCTCGATTATCCGCTGCTCGAGCGGCGCATCATCGACGGCGCGCTCGCCGATCTGCTCGCCCGGCGCAGTGAGTTGACGCGGGAGGTCGAGCCCGTCGTTTCCGATCCGGACGAGGATATCTGATGTTCCACATCCGCTCGCTGGAGTTGGTGCACTGGGACTATTGGCGGCGCTTTAGCCTGCCGCTCGATGCGCAGATCATCACCATCGTGGGGCCGAACGGCTCGGGCAAGACCACCCTCCTCGACGCCCTGCGGACGCTGTTCGCGCTCGAGTGCTCCGGCAAGCGCAACTACAAGAACTACGCGCGCCACTCCGGGGAGGCGTTCTCCTGGCTGCGCGCTGTGGTGGACAACCGGCGTATCAATAACCGCCGGCACCCCTTCTTCCCCATCCTCGATGATGTGGTGACCTTGGCCTGCCGCATCCGCAAGCAGGGCGGCGACTGGCAGCGACAGTACCTGATCGCGCCCGGCGAGGCGGCGATCGAGTCGCTCGAACCCTCGGGCGAGTGGCTGGGCCTCCACGATTACAAGCGCCGCCTCGACAACGCCGGGATCACCTCCGCCATGGCTGAGGTCTTGGCCCTGGAGCAGGGCGAGACCGACAAGCTCTGTGAGTATTCCCCCAAGTTGCTCCTGGATCTGGTGTTCAAGGTGTTCGGCGACAAGCAGGTCCTGGATGCCTATCAGGAGGCCAAGGCGCAACAGCGCGAGACCGAGGGCGAGCTCAAGGAGATGAGCAATAACCTCGCGGCCTTGGAGTACAAGGTCGGCGAGTTGACTAGGCGTGTTAACCGCTACCTCGAGTGGCGCGATCTCAAAGCCGAGCACACCCGGCTCTCGACCGAGGTCCTCCCGCGCCTGCGCTATGCCGAGCTTGTGGAGTCCATCGGCGGAGCAAGCATTCAGTTGCGCGGGCAGCGCCGCCAGAGGCGCGAGAAGGAACTGGAGCTTGCCGAGGCGCAGGCGGAAATCGGTCGTCTCTCGCGAGATCTGCTCGCTGCCGAAGGGCGGGAAGCGGAGGCGCGCGCGGCCTGCGCGGAGGCCGAGTCGCGTTTCCATCTAGCGCGCGATGCCGTGACCCGGACCTCCGCGTTGCTCGAAGAACGCGACCGGTGGGTGGCCATGACCGAGACCCGCCACGGTCTCGACCCGGCGCGTCTCGCACAACAGCTCGGGGAGGAGCGGCAAGGGCTGGCCGAGATCGATCTGGAATGGAAGAACGGCCGCGCCCGTCGAGAGGAGCTTACGGCCTTGATCGCCGCCTTGCGGTCCGGGCCGCCGCCCGAGCCGGGATTCCTGCGGGAGTTTCGCGGCGCGCTCGATGCCGCGCGCATCGAGCATCGCCTGCTGCCGGAGCTTGTGGAGGTGGCGGACCCCGGCTGGCAGGGTGCGGTCGAGGCCCTGCTCGCGCCCTACCGCTGCCTAGTCCTCCTCGGCCGCGAGTCCGACCGAGCCGCGGCCTGGGAGATCGGCGAGCGGCTGCGCTACCGGCACTTCATCACCGCGACCGAGGCCGCGCCCGCCGCGCCCGAACCGGGTTCGGTGCTGGAGATCGTGCGTTTCACGGGGCCGGCCCCTCAGTGGCTATTCACGCTGCTCAACCGCGTGCAGCGGGTGGAGGATGTGCAATCGGGGGCCCGGCTTCCCGTCGCCCAGGACTGGATCACCCGTCAGGGCTATCAACGTGAGCGGCGCGGCGGGCGCTACATCGGGGTCCCGGAGGGAGACTACCACTTCGGCGAGCTGGCGCGCCGTACGCGCCTCGCGGCCAGCCAGTCGGAGTCGCGGGGGATCGAGTTACAGCTCGCCCAGCTGGAGCTAAAGCGGCACGGGCTGCATGGCTCGATAGTGGAGAAACAGGCCGCCATCGACGGCTTCGACGCGGCGCAGATGCTGGCGGCGCGCGCCGAGGAGTTCGCGGCCGCCGAGCGGCGTTTTCCCGAGCAGCGGAACCAGGCCCAAGGAGCTGGAGACCAGTTGGCCGCCGCCAGCCGCGAGCGGGACGCGGCCGTGGACGCGCGCCATGAAGCCAACAATGCGCTGGATCGGTCCAAATTTCAGCAAGAACGCTTGCAGCGGGAGATCGCCGCCATCGCGCAGAACCTCCGATCCCCACGGGAAGAGCAAGTCAAGCGCATCCGGCAACTGCGCCAGGAACGCATAAGCCTGCCTCCCGCATGGCGCGAGCGCGAAGCCCTGGTGTCGCTACGGGCGGAATACCATAACGAAAGCAGCGTCGGCTTTCGCGTCAAGGAGCTGGAGCGGCGCTTCGAGACCGAGGAGTGGGAGACCGACGAGAACGTCGTCACGCTGCGTGACAAGCTGCGGGCCGATCTCGCGGCCATGCAGTTGGAGACCGATAAGCGCCGCGCCGCCAACGAGCGCGCCCAAGCACTCACCGAGTCGGCGCGCGGCGAGTACATCAATGTACTGCGCGCCACCGTCCGGCGCTACGGGAAGAACATCCGGCAACTGGGGGATCTGGCCGGGATCGAGGTGCATTGCGAGCCGCCGCACTTGGAGAACGACGATCTGGTGTTGGCGCAAGCGGGGCTTGCGGTCGGCTTCGATTTCGACCGGAAGGGCGTCGTGGGCCTGAACGATGGGGAAGCCTCCGGCGGCCAACAGGTGATGAAGTCGCTTATTCTCTTGATTGGGCTGATGATGGAGGAGGACCAGCCGGGCGGCTTCGTGTTCATCGACGAGCCCTTCGCCCATCTCGATATCTTCAACATCGATCGCGTCGCGGGTTTCCTGAAATCCACCCGTGCTCAGTATCTCATCACGACGCCCATCACCCACAACGTGAACATCTTCGACCCCGCGGATCTGACGCTTGTTACCTACAAGAAGCCGCCGGGCGAGGGCTGGGCCCCGCCCGTCGCCGTCATGATCCGCCAGGCCCCGTGAGCTGGTCGCCGCCGGACCCGCACGGGATCCGCACGCAGAGCCTGGACGTGGGCGCCAAGGTGACGCTGCGCGGCCGCCGGCTGCGCCGCGCATTCCCCGAGCACCCCTCTCAGCTCGATGCCTTGCCCGCGGACTGGCGCGGGTTGCTCCTGCTCTGGGCCAAGCGGGATGGGGAGCGGGTGAAGTGGGGCACGCTCCAGAAGCTCGCGGGCCATGCTAACTACCAGCAAGCCCACGAGCTTCTCGAGAGCCTCCTGCGCGGCGGCTGGCTCGAGACGGAGGAAAGCCGCGAGCAGGGCCGCTGGCAGCCTTTTTGGGTCAGCTTCCTGCACCTCGGGCGGATGCAAGCAGCGCTGGGATTGCCGCGGCGAGACGACCTCGCCCGCCGTTTTGAGGAGGAGACCGCGCGACCCTTTCACGACCCGAGGCTTACGGTCATCGCGGCGCCGCTGGCGAGCCAACCGCCGCAACGCGCGCTCGACCGGCTCGCCTTGCTGCGGGCCTTGGATCGCTGGATCGACGAGCAGCGCTTCGGCACCCGGCGCGATTTCGGGCTCTATGCCCGCGGCAGCACCAAGTCGCTGAGCGAGGCGGAGTGGGACTGGCTCGATGCACAGCTCGATCTGACCGCCTTGGGCGTGCAGCGGCACACACCGGCGCTCTGGTTGCGCGCGCCGTTTACACTTTGCCGGGGCGAGCAGCTGCTCGACCTGCGCGCGGTCCCCGATTGCATCGCGCTCACGCCCGCTACGATCCAACGCTGCATCGCCATCGAAGGCGCTATTCAGCATTGGCGCGTGGTGGAGAACCGCACTAGCTTCGAGCGCGTCGCCCGCCTCTCAGGCGCCGAGGACGCCGTGCTGTGGGTGCCTGGTTTCGCTCCGAGCTGGTGGTTGGAAAGCGTAGAGCATCTCATCACACTCCTGCCCGCCGCGGCCCGGATCGCCTGCGACCCCGATCCCGCCGGAATCGAGATCGCGCTACAGGCCGGCCGGCTTTGGGAAGAGGCGCGGCTCGCCTGGGAGCCCTGGTGTATGGACGTTCAAACTCTGGCGGCGCTCCCCAGCACGAGGCCGCTCGAAAGTAGCGATCGCGAGCGCTTGCAGCGGCTCCGGCAACGGTCCCTCCCGGCGGTCTTAGGAGAGCTCGCCGAGTGGATGCTTGCTCATAACCGCAAGGGCGAGCAGGAGGGCGCATTGTGAGAGAATTGTTGGACTAGCGCGTTAATTTTATACCGGCGGATAGTTCCCAGGTGAATCCGACCGTGTTAGGCGAGCGCGTATAGGAGTTCCCGGATGCGGTGGCCGCGCGCGTGCGCGCGCTGCTCGTAACGCGTGAGCGGCCGCCAGCGCGGACGTGGCGCGTAGACGGCCCGGCCGGCGAGGTTTACGAACCCGCCGTCTTCGTCCATGACCTGGACGATGTGCCGCGCATAATCTTCCCAGTCGGTCGCCAAGAAAACGCGCGCGTGCGAGCACAGCTTTCGGCGCAGCATGGCCACGAACTCCGGACGCATCAGACGGCGTTTATGATGCCGTTTTTTCGGCCAGGGATCGGGAAAGAATACATACACACCGGCGAGGCTTTGATCGCTCACCTGACGGTCGATGAGGCTGGCCGCATCCCCACACAGAATGCGTACGTTCTCAAGCTTCTGTTCAGCAAGCCCGCGCAACAGCCGCCCGAGCCCCGGGCGGTAAACCTCGACGCCGAGGTAGTCATTCTCCGGATGCTCGCTCGCCAACGCGATCAAGACCTCGCCCGCGCCGCAGCCGACTTCCAGATAGCGTTCGGCGTCGCGGCCGAAGATGGCGTTAAAATCGAGCGGTTCCTCGCCAGGCCCGATGCAGAAGCGCTCGGACCACGTGGCCAAGGCCTGCTGTTGCGCCTCGGTGATGCGCCCTTCGCGGCGCACATAGCTGCGGATCGAACGGCGGGGCGGGGCGCTCGAGGGCGCGGTGGCGGTGCGATCGCTACCCTCGCCCATCGCCGCGGCCTTAGAAGAACAGACCCTCGATCGGGGAGGAGGCGCTGGCATAAGCGCGCCGCGGGATGCGTCCGGCGCGATAAGCCTCGCGGCCGGCCTCGACGGCCTTGCGCATGGCCGAGGCCATCAAGACCGGCTCTTTCGCCTGGGCGATCGCGGTGTTCATCAACACCCCGTCGCAGCCGAGCTCCATGGCGATGGCCGCGTCGGAGGCCGTACCGACACCGGCGTCGACCAAGATCGGCACGCCCGCGTTTTCGACGATGGCGCGGATGTTATAGGGATTGCGTATGCCGAGCCCCGAGCCGATCGGCGCGGCGAGCGGCATCACCGCGACGCAGCCCATGGCCTCGAAGCGCTTGGCCATGACCGGATCGTCGTTGGTGTAGACCATGACCTGGAAGCCTTCCGCGATGAGCGTCGCGGCGGCGTCGAGCGTCTCCGGGATGGCCGGAAACAAGGTTTTCTCATCGCCGAGCACTTCGAGCTTCACCAGGGTGTGACCCTCGAGCAGCTCGCGCGCTAACCGGCAGGTCCGGATGGCGGATTGCGCGTCGTAGCACCCGGCGGTATTCGGCAAAAGCGTATAGCGGCTCGGAGGTAGTACATCCAGCAGATTGGCTTGGCTCGGGTCTTGGCCGATATTCGTGCGCCGAATCGCCACGGTTACGATCTCGGCGCCGCTCGCCTCGATCGCGAGGCGCGTTTGCTCCAGATCGCGGTATTTCCCGGTCCCGACCAAAAGCCGCGAGCGGTAGCGCACATTGGCGATGGTGAGGAAGTCTTCTTCGGTGATTGCGCCTGGCATACGCTCGCTAACCTCGTTTAGATCACAGGCGGGAAGGTGAAACGTGCAAGCCGGGCTTAGCCCCCGCCGATG
>JBIMKC010000089.1:0-9277 GCA_043673925.1 Chromatiales bacterium
AAACGTAGGCGCGCGCTCCGAGGTCGCCTTGCGCGGGGTAAGACAGTATCGACGCAACCCTCACACGCTCGGGGTTATCGCGTTGTCACGGGGCGATGATATCACCCGTGAGAGGCCATGCGCACAATGAGATCGGCGTGGTTATTCTTTGGACTGTTCACGCGCGTGCTCACGGGATAGGCTTCCATGAGCTCGCTCGGATAAGGCGCGAGCAGCGGTTTGAGCCGAACGGGATCGGCCAACTCGGGATCCATCCAGGTATCGTAGTGCTCAGGTGAGAGGATGACCGGCATCCGGTCGTGAATATCCCGAAGGGTCTCGGCCGCATCGGTGACGATGATACTGCACGAATCGATACGCTCTTCCCCGCGTTCCCAGTGCTCCCAAAGACCCGCGAACGCGAACGGCGCGCCATCTTTGAGCCGTATGAAGTAGGGGGTGCGCTCGAACTTTTTCCATTCGTAGTAACCATCGCTCCCGATGAGGCAGCGCCGATGCCGAATGGCATGCCGGAAGGCCGGTTTGGTATCCACCGTCTCGGCCCGCGCATTGATCGTGCTGTAAGGCGTTTTTGGCTCCTTAGACCAGGCTGGGATCAGGCCCCAATGGAGTAGCGCGAGAGCCCGGCGTCCCCGCTCGCCATTGCGCGCGACGAGCACAGATTGGGAGGGAGCAACGTTGTAGCTTGGCGCAAGGCTGAGCATCCCACGCGCCTCCAACAGCTCCGCAAAGCTCTCGGGCGAAGAATAACGCACGAAGCGACCACACATATAGCAACATTATGGCATAGCCGCTTACCCGCCGAGGCATTCCGGTTGCGAACGACACGACACATCGTGTATCTACGAGCGCGCGGAAACGTATCGAGCTGAGGTATTAGCCACACCAGCAGCTCATGTACCGCTTGCACGGCCTGGGGTGTTGAGTCTTGCATAGTGAGTTGCCATTCTAGATGCCGCCGGCGCGGCCGTCCCTGGCCATGGCAGCGTGAAGCGATAATTCGTGACATGAGGATGCGTCGTAGCTAGAAGGCGTGAGTCACGTTTGAGCACGTCACGCAGTTAGTATTTTCCGCAGCCAGGCGCCAATATCGCCGATTTCCTGCGGGCAGACCGAGTGCGGCATCGGATACTGGTGCCACTCGATGGAATAGCCGAGCCCGACCAGAAAGGTCATCGAACCCGCGCCCATCGTCAGCGGCACGACCGGGTCGTAGAGGCCGTGGGCCATGAAGATGGGCGTTTCTTTGTTGGCCGCCGGCGCTTCCTGCGGCAGCGACTCCGCGAGCGGCAGGTAGGTCGACAGCGCCATCACGCCCGCGAGCGTATCGGGGTGGCGCAGCCCGGTCTGCAGCGCGATCGCGCCGCCCAGCGAGAATCCGGCGAGCACGATCCGCGACGCGGCGATCCCGCGCTTTCCTTCGCGATCGATCAGGGCGTTGATCTGCGTTTGCGATTCGCGGACGCCCCGCTCGTCGGCGCGGCGCGACGTGCCTTCGAGCTCGCCGAAGGAGACGTCGTACCAGGCGCGCATGACGGCGCCCCCGTTAATCGTCACCGACCGCATCGGCGCGTGCGGGAACACGAAACGGAGCGCCGGCGCCGCGTCGAGCCCGAGCTCGTCCACGATAGACACAAAATCGCCGCCGTCGGCGCCCAAGCCGTGCATCCAGATGACGCTGGCCGAGGGGTTCTGCCCGGTCTCTATCTCGATGGCGTCCAGTAGTCTTGGCATTAGCAAGGCGCGGGTCGCATTTCGTGAGCCGTGAGTCGTGATCCGACCTTCGCTTTCCCTCGCCCCTATCCCCCGGAGAGGATTGGGGCGGGGAGATCAGTGATCAGTCACGCTTTTTTTGGGCCTGATGGCGAACTTGGATCGGAACGCTTTCACGACAGCCTGGTATTGGAAGTATAAACGCCTATGCTCGTAAAACAGAGGGTACTGAGGGGCCAGTGTGTTGTCGCTCACGCTACTCATCGGTCAACAAATAAGATTAGCAGCCTCATTAACCTGCCCATGTGCGTGACTGTGGCGAGACAGAGCGAGACGAACGGGCCGGGCGAGTTAACTCGTCCGGATCGTGGCTTGAAGCCGCGGCGCTTGCTGGTCGCGTTATGGCGCTACTTGGAAGACGGCGTGTTGCCTGAGGGCGCGGAA
Organism: Chromatiales bacterium; assembly: GCA_043673925.1. Lineage (GTDB taxonomy): Bacteria > Pseudomonadota > Gammaproteobacteria > JACCXJ01 > JACCXJ01 > USCg-Taylor. The sequence continues at coordinate 2,158 of JBIMKC010000089.1, forward strand.
CTCAAGGCCGCCGGTTGAGAGGCGAGAGACCGAGGCGCGGCGAAGAGCGGCAGGCTTAGGTCGGTGAGCGTTGGAAGATCAGGAATGAGTTAAGCGGTTGGTAGAAGCGCCCGACGGCTCGCCCCGCTTGACCTACCCCGCATAGGTAAATGTCCTCCCCGCGACGATCGTCTTGTCCGCCAGGCTGAATCCGGTCAAGGCAAACTCGAACTCAATGTTGTGGAAGCGCACCCGATCACCGTGGGTAAGGCTGATGGGCCCGACGACACGATAATCGTTGACGAACGTGCCGTTTTTGCTGTTCTGGTCAACCAGCCAAAAACCGGAATGCTTACGCTCGATCGCCGCGTGAATGCGGCCGATCGTGGGTTCTGTGATCACGATCTGGTTGCCCTGTTTTTCAACAGGTGACGGAAAACGCCCGATCGTGGTGATGGGGCTAGTAAGCTCGTACCGCTGCCGACCCGTGATTCCCTTGAGGTCATATAAAACAGCCTCGGAGAAAGGTATATCGCCAGGCGTCAAAGAGCGCTCCGTGTGGGGCTGCACTCGCTTGCTCCAGGCTGAGTTCCGCAGGACCAGAACGATAAGCGTGACGAGCACTAGGCTGATTCCTATTAACCCCAAACCGCCGCGGTCGTTGGCCAAGTCCTCGGCGGGCGACGATACGGGGCGCCCGAACCAAGGGGGAATCAGCGCAGAGTTTATTTGCGCCCCCTCGAAAGCTAGCGTGCTTGCCGCTTTAGTCAACGACTCCGGGCTCCTCGTGTCACGTCTCGGCGCCTCCTCCTCGTCCTGAGCGATTGTCTGGGATCGTCCATCCCCGAGCCGGGTGGCGCTTATTATCATTCGTTGCTGGATACGTTCGAAAATAGGGGGAAGTTCCTCGGAACGCGCCGCCCGAAAGTACTCACCTCCCGTTCGCTTGGCCAATGCTTGCAAGAGTCGGGTGTCAGACTTGTTGGTCAACGCGACCGAGAAGATGCTGATATCGTGATGCGCAGCGTCAGCCGTGAGTATTTCGCGCAACCATTCCGTATCGTCAAGGTCACGGTTCTTATCCCCGGTATCCACAACCCCATCCGTCACCAGAATAATCGACTTCGTTGCTTCGGGCCGACTATTGAGCTTCAACTCATGGATGGCCTGGGAGACGGCGCCGGGGGTATCGGTGGCAAGTCCTTCATAATTCACCCGCTCTAAGCGGGCAACCACGGAATCCCTGGTCTGTCCTGGAGTCGGGGCAAGGGACACAACGAACCGAGCTTCGCTATCAAAGACGAGGATGGCTAGGCGGGTATCCTCCGATGCGTCCCGGACGAACTGTCCAGCTACAGCTTTGGCCAAGGAATACGGGTCATTTATTTTCATGCTGCTGGAGTTGTCCAGCAATAATACGATATCCTTGGGAAGTGGCTCGGCAGCAGTCGCCCTCCTCGCTGCCGCGGCGGGAGGGGTGACCGCGAGAATGATTATCAAGGCTAAAAGCACCCCGGAGCAAGGTAATTTCGGCATTGCTTTGCCTCCCATTTTCTTGTATACACGCGCACGATCTTTAATTATCCTCGAAAACAAAAAGAATCTTTTGGAAGTTATGCAAAATGTCGACTCCGTCACAAATCCGACCGCCGAATGTAGACTTTACGGACAACCTAAGGTTGGTCGATAGCCAGCCCGCATTGAATGGGGGCGGGAAGGTCAACTCCGCCTCATTCGACGAGTGAGCGTTGTTCTATGCGCCGTGTTACCGCTGCTCCTCGGGATCACAGCGGTGGTTCAAGCTTATGCAGCGACCACACTGACCGCCGGCGGAAAGCATACGTGCGCACTTCGCTTCGACGGCAGGGTCGTATGCTGGGGTACGCTAGCATCACCGTTCAGTAACCACTTCGTCCAGCTCAGTGCTGGCTTTGAGCACACCTGCGGATTGCGCTCCGATGGTGCCGTGACTTGTTGGGGGCATAACGATTTTGGACAAGCAGCCCCACCGAGTGGCGGCTTTACCGAAGTCAGCGCTGGCGAATCCCATACCTGTGGGATTCGCCCGGATGGCCGCGTGGAATGCTGGGGTGACAATCGCTCTGGACAAGCAGCGCCCCCCGATGGCCCGTTCACCCACCTCAGTGCGGGGAGCTGGCACACCTGTGGGGTGCGCCCGGATGGCACAGTGAGGTGCTGGGGGAGCAATTGGTTGTTTTATCGACCATTGACGCCTCCGCCCGGCAGTTTCGTCCAAATCGCCGCCGGGCAGTTGCATTCCTGTGGGCGGCGTGCCGATGGCACCGCCGCTTGTTGGGGAAGCGATTTCTATGGTCAGAGCAGCCCCCCGCCCGGTGCATTCACGCAGCTTAGCGCGGGCCGCTACCACACCTGTGGCCTGCAGCCCGAGGGTCAGGTGGCCTGCTGGGGGAACAATAACTACAAACAAAGCGATGCGCCGAACGGTGTATTCATAGAAGTTGCCGCGGGCGGCTATCACAGCTGCGCGGTACGCTCCACCGGGCGGGTCGAGTGTTGGGGAGAAAACCGCGATAGACAGGCTAGCCCTCCTAGCGATAGCCTAGGTCTCGGACGTGTAACAGCAGGCGGCTTACACAGCTGTCAGCGGCAGAATAACGGTCACGTTCAATGCTGGGGATCCAACAAGGATGGGCAGGTAAAAGCTCCCGGACCGCCCTTCACGCAGATCAGTGCAGGGTACATGCACACCTGCGGGCTGCGTCCCGACGGTAAGGTAGTATGCTGGGGATCTAACTCAGATAGGCAAACCAGGCCGCCGGCCGGTAGCTTCGTCCAGGTTAGTGCGGGATACCTCCATACCTGTGGGCTGCGCCCCGATGGCCGCGTAGAGTGCTGGGGGAACAGGCATTCCCACCAAGGAACGCCCACCGAGGGTGCCTTTCGCGAGCTTAGCAGCGGTGGCGTACACACCTGCGGGCTACGCCCCGATGGCCGCGTGCAATGCTGGGGGCTCAACTCAGATGGACAGGTAACCGCCCCCGGGGCCCTCTTCATGGAAGTCAGTGCGGGTGGCATGCACACATGTGGGCTACATCCGGATGGGCACGCACAGTGCTGGGGGTCCAACTCGGATGGACAAAGCACACCGCGGGCCGGTAGGTTCGTCCAGGTCAGTGCGGGATACCTGCATACCTGTGGGCTGCGCCCCGACGGCCGCGTGGAGTGCTGGGGGAAAAACAATTATCGACAGGCGCTCACCGCAGTGGACGAGTTCATTCAAATCACCGCGGGTGGCTACCACACCTGCGGGGTACACCCCAACGGCCGCGTCGCTTGTTGGGGCGATACTCGCGCTCCTTGAGCGTCCTCAATACGAAACCTGCACCAACTGTAAGAGAAGGTATTGACAAACACACGTCAATGCTTGGATCGCCGTGCCTGAGCCAAACGATTTTCCAGCTCTTGAAAACGATGTGTAGTCTTGTTAGGTGCCTGCCCTAGTTCCGTTTCCATCTTGCCTCTCGCCCTCTCCTTCTTTGAGGTTCGTGCTTTTTTTAACTCGCGCAGCGCCTTGATCACTTGCCCGTCCTTAAGCTTAATCGCCGAGGCCTGTTCTAGGGTGACTCGCGCCCGCTCCCAATCGCCCCTCCGGCGAGCCGCTTGCACCCATGTTTTATACTGTCCTTTGATCCGCTCAATACCCTCGGCGGCGCCCTGATGTCTGGGAACCTCATCGGCAACAGTTTCAGCCCTCCTCGCGGCCACGGCCGACTCCTCTCCAGGCCGTACAACCTCTGCCTCGCCCAGGGGGCCTTCCGATGAGGCTTCGGGCACTACGAGCGCCTGAAGAGCTTCTCCTACGTCGTCTCCACCTGTCGGTAGCCTCTGAGCAGCGGGCGGGTCCCGCTGTGACGCCCTCTGGGCAATGGTGCGTTGTACAGAGGGTGGGATGGCCGTGCTCTCGTCCTTAGCCTCAGACAGGCGGCCCCCAGGGGTAGGGACGCCCGAGCTGCTCGAGGCTGGCGAGGACCACTCCTTGATCACTGATCCGTTCAGCGGCCAAATCAGCGCCGCAAACACCATGAGGAATGTCACAAGACCCATTGCGATGGACCGCCGCGGGCGGTCCCGGCGAATGAACTCTTCGAGGAACTGCTCTATGGTGGGCGTCCTTTTATCTCGCTCAAACGACAGCCCGCCGCGCAGGGCCTTCCATTGCCCTCGGGTCAGTTCCGCAGACTGCTCGACCGTCAGTCCGGCCTCCCGCGCCTCTATCGCCGATTTGTAGGCGAAAGGATGCGCGCCACTCAGCAATTCATACGCCGTGCACGCCAAGGCGTACACATCGTCGCGGGGATCAGGCTCCCGCCCCTCTAGAATGTCCGGGCTGGCGTAGGCGGGGCTCACTGCCTCGAACGAGCACTCCCTCGAGGCCGCCTCCTCGGGATCGCGAAACGTACGCGCAATCCCAAAGTCGATCAGCTTGACCGCACCCGCCTCGGTGAGGAACACATTGCCCGGCTTAAAATCGCAGTGCACGATCCCCTGGCTGTGTGCAAAGCCCAACGCCTGCCCCATGGCATCGACGATGCGCAGCGCCTCCCCCGGTGGCAGGCCCTTGAAGTCTTCATGGCGAATGCGATGCGTCAGCGGCTCACCGTAGAGGTACTCCATGCTCATGTACGCAGTGGGGCCCTCGCGGTGAAACTCATACACCCTCACGATATTCGGATGCACTAGCCTCTGGCAGCGCTCGACTTCCAGCTGCAACGCCCCAAGCCGCTCTGAGTCAGGCGCAAAGCGCGGGTTTAAGATCTTTACCGCCACATAGGGCTCGCGATTATCGAACACCAGCTTGCGCCGATCGAGCGCCTTGTATACCGTGCTCATGCCCCCGGCGCCGACGCACTTGATCAGCTCAAAACGCCCGTTGAGCAGGGCGCCCTCGCCTACGCTGCGGCCGCTTTCCTTAATTAAAGCCACGCATCCTCTCCCGTCAACGCGGTTCCCCTCGGGAGGACGTCCGGCTGTGGCCCCGGCGACGCTCACCTCCATGCCGATACCCACCTCTCTGGCGGCTTTGCTTAGTGCTAGGCATAGTCTTTAATCCTGGAAAGGGAGGAAGCGATCCGCTTGAAATTCGACATTCTACGAGTTATGGTACCCTATAGTTTATCCCTATGCGATTCGGCGAGTGAGGGAAGGGGGTTCGCTCAATGCGTGAGGGCTCGTAGCGGCACAGGTTGCTGAACTAACCCGCTTTAGCTTGAAAAAAATTAAAGGGGGTAAGGACCATGCAACGTTTAGCCCGCCGGTGCTCGGGGTTATTGTTATTCGTCGGCACCGCATTAAATGCCTTAGCTATTTCCACTCTAGCGGCCGCCCCACCCGCTGCCAGCGACTCCGACACTGCGCCCAGGGACATTGTGTTGGTGCTGGACAACTCCGGTAGCATGAAGCCCCTCGACCCACAGTTTTTGATCAAAGAGGCGGTGGAGCGGTTTCTTGAGGGCATGCCGGATGACGCCCGGGTCTCCCTCGTGATCTTTGACGAGCAACTCCTGGCTAGCCCCTTAGCGTTTGTTCCGGATCGCGATGCGAGGCGGGTCAACCTGGCCCAGCTTAACTATCGGGGCCCTTGGACCAACACACCCGCGGCGGTGGAGCGGGCAATCCAAGAGCTTAAGCGCAACGGACGGCCGGGGGCTGCGAAATCGATCGTGTTATTAAACGACGACGTAGTCGATACGGGCCGTAAGGCCCGAGACCTTAAGCTGACGCGGTGGTTGCGTGAGACGCTGACTCGCGACGCGGCCGAGACCGGCATCAAAATTTTTACGATTACTCTGTCTACCGGCTCAGATGTGCAGTTGCTGCAAGAAATCGCACAGCGAACCGGTGGGCGCTATTTCCCGGCCCAGCAGGCTGCAGATGTAGCCGGTGTATTTGCACAGGTCGCGGAGTCTTTTTTTACCGAGGACGTAGTGCAACTACCCGTCGAGGCAAAGCCAGAGCTTCCACAGGCGGTTCCCCTTGAGCTTGAGCCAGCGTCTTCTAATCTACCCCAGACCGTCTCGTCACCGGGAGCGGCTGAAAAGGCATCGCTACCACCGACCACCGACACCACCCCATCCGAACCGATCGAGAGCGGGAGTGCCATCGAAACCGAACCGGCTCAAACCGCGACTACCCTCGCCACCGAATCTTCTCAGACCGAGCGTACCGCCGCAACTGCTCCTCCTTCCGTCGTTGCCCTCGAGCCGCCATTGCCAGCCATCACGCCCGCCGAGCGAGGAGCCGAGGCGGATCGTGTTGCGTTTAGCATCGCAGCGCTGGTGCTCGCTGTGGGGATCCTCGTACTGATCGCGGTACTTCTTCGGACCCGCAAGTCCAAACCGGCTTTAAGGTCACCGCCCGAAGCGCAGCTGCCCGAGGCGTTCTTATACGATCTCAGTGCCGTGACCGGCCGCGAACGTCACGAACTGGGTGCGATTACCCTCATCGGACGCGTTCCACCTAGTGAACGCATTAACCATATCGTAATCAACCGACCATCTATAGGCCGTCGCCACGCGGTCATAGAACGCGAGCACCACGGTTTCTGGCTAGTCGATCAGAACAGCAAAAACGGCACGTCCTTGAACGGTTATACAGTCATCCGTCCGGTCTGCCTCGCCCACGGTGACCGGGTGCAATTCCACGATTTCGCGTTCGAGTTTTCCTTGGCTGGTATGGCTTTAGCCGATGCGACGGTGGCGGTGAAAGACTTGACCTTAATTAAGTCGGGCCCGCTCGCCGAAGCCGATGAGATGGTGATGGGCAAAGGTGGCCGCTATGAGGGGCCTCCGGCCCAAGCCAAGGCCCGTGAATCCGCCAGGCCCAAAGACTCGGCTCGTCGTTTGGGAAATGATAAAGGCAAGTTTGATGTAGACGACCTAGAGCCTGATCTTCTTCGAAGAAGCCCGTTGTTTTCCGGCATAGACGACACCCTACCCGATCAGCAGGCTGCACAGAATTCGCTGGACGACTACTTCCGGGATGCGGGTGCCAAGTGATGGGCCGTCGCTCGGCCCGGAAACCGACCATTGACGAAAGGCCGCGTTTCGGCCAAAACCGGACCTTGGCGACAGAGCGCGCGCCGATGGGGTGGCGGGGGGCT
>JBIMKC010000090.1:0-3356 GCA_043673925.1 Chromatiales bacterium
ACGAAGGCGAGATCACCTGGCCGGCCTTCCTCGAGGACCTGGAACGAGGTATTTATAAAGACAGCTATACGAGCGAGGAGAAGCCCGATGTCTCCAGCACCCCAATCCCCCGCTTCGAGCTGCTGAACATCGACGAGTATGGAATCATCCCGATTCAATTCTCCCGAGGCTGCCCGTTTCAATGCGAGTTCTGCGACATCATCGTCATGTTCGGCCGCAAGCCAAGGACGAAAACACCGGCTCAGTTGCTGCGGGAGCTGGGGGCGGTGCTTGAGACCGGATACCGGGGGATGATCTTTATCGTCGATGACAACTTCATCGGCAACAAGAAGGAGGTCAAGCGGTTGCTGGTGGAACTGGCCCGCTGGAACGCTGCCCACGGACACCCGTTTATTTACGGGACCGAAGCCTCGGTGAATCTCTCCGAAGACGGTGAGCTGCTGGATCTGATGGTCAGGGCCAACTTCACCTGGGTGTTTCTCGGTATCGAGTCCCCCTCGGCAGAGAGTCTAAAGGAGACCCGCAAGTTCCAGAACCTGAAAGGCTCGCTCGAGGGGCGCGTGCATAGGATCCAGAGCGCGGGATTATTGGTCTTTGGCGGGTTTATCATCGGTTTCGATAGCGATGGGGAAGACATCTTCGCTCGCCAGATCGAGTTTATCGGACAGGCGGCCATTGCCAACGCCATGATCGGGCCGCTGGTGGCGCTACCCGGCACCCCGCTCTACGCCCGCATGAAGCAAGCGGGCCGTCTCTTGGCGGGAGACGGCCGCGGGCACGATCGTACGATCGCCTCGGGTTATACCAATATCGTCACCCTGATTCCCGAGATTCGATTGTTGCAAGGGCATTGCCAGATCCTGCAATCGATCTATGCGCCGGAAGAGTATTTCAAACGGGCCTTTGCAGCCCTCTGTCACCTCCCTCATCCCGGTGCCGTCCGAGAACGTATAGCGAGAGCCCTGTGGCTCGGGCATGTGGGGGTGTCCTTCCTGCTGCAGGGCACGGATAAAACCCGCACGCTGCGATCCTTTCTGGGCCAGCTCAGGTCTTTCTACCGCATCCTTCGCCGGCTGCCGGCGCATTACAAACGCGCAAGCCTGTCCTTCGCCTGGAAGGTCGTTATCAAATGCCCCGACCAAATGCCTTTTATACTTCCCTTTATCTTGATGGGGTTCCACTATTACATGTTTACTTTCGCACACATGCTGCCGGAGTTATCGGCATCCATCAAACGCATCGGAGCAGCGCGCGACGCGAGCGATAGGCTTGCGCAACGGCCGGCGGCTTAGACACGATGAAGAGGAACAGAGGGCGCGATCCATTTCCACGTGCACCTGGCGCCGGAGGTGTTCCCTCCGAGCGTCACATAGATGCTCGGACGCTTACGGCAGACGATCCGGGCGGTACCTCTCCGTAGAGTCTCCGGGGCTAGCTTTGGCCGGCCGCTGACCTTATCATGCGTTCTGAATCCCGCCGACGTTCGTTGACTGACGATCCCGCCGACCTCAAGGCGTTGCGCGTGGTGTTACCCTATTTTTGGGAATACCGCGGGCGCTTAGTCTTGGCGCTCTCGTGCCTAGTCGTCGCCAAGCTTGCCAATGTATCGGTTCCCCTGGTCCTAAAACAGATCGTCGATGGCCTGAATCAACCCAAGGCTCTGTTGATGGTGCCGGCGTTCCTGCTAATCGGCTATGGTTTGCTCCGATTCTCCGCGACGCTATTTACCGATCTCAGAGACGTCGTCTTCGCGCGTGTCACGCAGCGCGCAATCCGACGCGTAGCGCTCGAGCTATTTCAGCATTTGCATGCGCTGAGCTTGCGCTTCCACCTGGAGCGCCAAACCGGGGGCGTGTCGCGCGATATCGAGCGCGGCACGCGCGGAATCGAAAGCCTGATGCGCTTTCTCATCTTCAGCATCTTTCCCACCTTGCTCGAAATGGCCCTCGTGGGCCTAATCCTCGTCACCCAATACGAGCTTTGGTTCGCGCTGATTACGCTCGGGACTCTGGTCATTTATATCGTGCTGACCGTCAGCATCACGGAGTGGCGCACCAAGTTCCGCCGCGCGATGAACGAGATGGACTCCAAGGCCAACACCAAAGCCATCGACAGCCTGCTCAACTATGAGACTGTCAAGTATTTCGGCAATGAAGAATTCGAGGCGCGGCGTTACGACGATAACCTGCAACGCTGGGAGCAGGCTTCGGTGCGCAGCCAAACGTCGCTTGCCGGCCTCAACATCGCCCAGAGCGCGGTCATCGCGATCGGCGTGACGCTGCTCCTGTTGCGGGCCGCCGATGGCGTAGTGCAGCATACGATGACGCTCGGCGATCTGGTGCTGGTCAACATGCTGATGATCCAGCTCTATATTCCGCTCAACTTCCTCGGTATGGTGTATCGCGAGATCAGGCAGTCGCTCGCCGACATGGAGAAGATGTTCAGGCTGCTCGGAGTCAACGCCGAGATCCAAGACGATCCCGGCGCGAAAGACCTGGCCAGCGGGCCCGGCGCCGTGCGTTTCGAGCGTGTTGATTTCGCCTATGACCCGCGGCGCCCGATCCTGCATGCTGTGAGCTTCGACCTGCCGGCCGGCCACAAGATCTCGGTCGTGGGGACCAGCGGCGCGGGTAAATCGACGCTGTCGCGCTTGCTGTTCCGCTTCTACGACGTGAGCGGCGGTCGCATCGTTATTGACGGCCAGGACATTCGCCGGATCACGCAGAAAAGTCTGCGCCGCGCCATCGGCATCGTGCCGCAAGATACGGTGCTCTTTAACGACACGATCTACTACAACATCGCCTATGGTGAACCCCACGCGTCGCGTACTGAAGTCATTCAAGCGGCCAAGCATGCGCATATCCACGATTTCATCGAGTCGCTGCCCGACAAATATGACTCGCTGGTGGGAGAGCGCGGCCTAAAACTCTCGGGCGGCGAGAAACAGCGCGTCGCCATCGCGCGCACCATCTTGAAGAATCCCTGCATCTTGGTGTTCGACGAAGCCACCTCCGCGCTCGACTCCAAAACCGAGAAGACCATCCAGGCCGAGCTCAGGCAGGTGGCGCAGAACCACACGACCTTGGTGATCGCCCATCGCTTGTCCACCATTGTCGACGCGGATCAGATCCTTGTCATGGAGCAGGGAAGCATCATCGAGCGCGGCAGCCACCGCGAGCTACTCGACCTTGGCGGCGCCTATGCGCGCATGTGGGCCCTGCAGCAGGAAGAAGAGGCGAAGGAATTGGAGCGTGCTCAAGAGGTGCGTTTGACCGAACCGATCGTCGCGGTCGGGTGAGGGGATAAGTTTTTTTTGACCGCAAAGCGCCCAGAAAACGCAGCCGCTGGGGCTGCGA
>JBIMKC010000090.1:3456-9237 GCA_043673925.1 Chromatiales bacterium
AAAGCCGGCCTCATCCTGGTGGCCGTGGGATGGTTCCTGGTTTTCGTCCTGACGCTCTATCCCACGCCGGAGGACGCCGTCACCGCCGCCACCAGCATGTGGTGCCTGGTGTGTGGAGAGATGGGGCTGGTCGACGTTGCCCTCAACGTGATCCTCTTCGTTCCCCTGGGGATCGGACTCGGGCTGCTGGGAGTTTCCCGCTCCCGCGGTATCGCCGCCGTCGTCCTCACCACTTTTACCATCGAAGTGCTTCAGCTCAGTGTCGTGATTGGGCGCGATGCGAGCCTGAGCGACCTGATCACCAACAGCATCGGTGGAGGGATCGGCTACCTGCTCGGTCGCCACTGGCGGCAAGTCTTCTTCACCAGCCCGCGCATCAGCCTCTGGCTCGCGGCGGTCGGCGTGGCGGGATGGGTTCTGGTGCAGGGATTCACCGGCTGGGCTTTGCAACGCACACTGCCACGTAGCGTCTACTATGGGCAGTGGGCCCCCGTGCTGGGCCAATTCGAACCCTTCACGGGAACGGTGGTCTCGGCCCGGCTGGACCGGATGCCGCTACCCGGAACGCGCCTTCCGTCGAGCGCGGCAGTACGGGAGGCACTCCTCGCCCCCCAGAGCGTACTAGAGGTTCGGGCACTCACGGGAACTCCCACCGCCGACCTCGCTCCCATTTTCAGCATTTTCGATGACCGGCAACGGGAGATCGTATTGCTGGGGCAGAACGGTATCGACCTGGTCTACCGTTTGAGGACCCGCAGCGGCGCGCTCAGGCTTCGCAGTCCAGCCCTGCGGCTCACCGGGGTGTTGCCGACCGAGCCGGGAGCGAGAGTCGAGCTGAGAGCGCGCTACACGCCGGGGCGATACCATCTCGAGGCGGAGATCGGAGACAAGTCCTTCTCCCAGGACCTGGCGCTGAGCGTGAGCTGGGGGTGGACCTTTCTCCTTCCGTTCGATCACGCCTTCGGCGCCGAGATGCTGTGGTTGACCACCCTCTGGATCGCCGGGCTCCTGTTCCCCGTGGGGTACTATGCGGCGAGAAGCCAGGCCGTCAGTGGACGCACCGCCGCGGCGACACTGGTCATCCTGCTTTTCATCGGTCTGGCCATCATCCCTGCCCTCTCTCATCTCGATCTCGTCCACCCTATAGAGTGGATCGCCGGCATCGCTGGTGCTGTAATCGGCTTCCGCCTGGGGAAAGGATCTGCCCCCGATCTACTCGGATCACGCTGATTGCCTCGAGAAATGGCAAGGTTCAGTCTCGGATCGGGTCGAGCTGACGGGCGCAATCCCGTCAGCTCGACCCGATCGCTTGCTCCCTTCGAGAAGGACTTCCATCCGGACGCACGCACTCATCTGAGCGAACGCGCAGCGTCGGAAAGCCAGGGCCAGGGATTGGCCCTGCTTGGCGAATATTGCCCGGCCAATCATAGTGGACCAGCGATTCCAGCGCTTGGTCCGTAAATCCTTAGCAACGGCCGTTTTATTCGCCGATGCAGGTCGTGGTTCTGTACGGCGAGTGAGATTGCTGGCCAGGTCATCATCCCCTCCTCGCGCTTGCCGAATTGGCGTCGATTCTGTGACATATTAACGATTGTAGCCGGCCTGAATTTGACCCGATTCTGTTTTATCATTAACCCCATAATCAACCTCCCGCGTTAGCGGGTAGTGTTTAAAGCGCCGCTCGAACCGATCCGGGGATCCCTCGCTATGCATATCCGAGTCGTGTTGGTCTTATTGAGTTTGCTGTGCCAGAGCCTCGGCACTGAGGCGCGCCCGCTTCGGGAAAACGAGATCCCGCCTAGCCTCGCCCCCTGGGTACCGTGGGTGCTGTACGAAGAGCGCGATCGCGAGTGCCCGTTCATCCACAACCAGCCCGAGGCTCGGCGCTGCGCCTGGCCATCGCGGCTGGTGCTCAAGATCGACCAGGGCGAGGGGGAGTTTATCCAGTTCTGGCGCGTCTACCGCGAAAGCTGGATCGGGTTGCCGGGAGATCTCGAGCGCTGGCCCCAAGAGGTGCAGGTGGACGGGCAACCTGCTTCCGTGACCGAGCGCGAGGGTAGACCCGGCGTGTCGCTGCCACCGGGACGGTACCAGATCACCGGCCGGTGGCGCTGGGAACGCCTGCCCGAATCCCTGTATGTACCGCCCGATACCGCTTTGGTGTCACTCATCGTCAATGAGATAGCCGTAAGCTGGCCTGACATCCGCCCCGATGGACAGCTCTGGTTGAAGCAACAGGCGGGAAAGACCGCGCTCGAAGAGCGGCTGGAGATCCAGGTGTTCCGGCGCATCATCGACGAGGTGCCGCTTGAGCTTCTCACCCGGCTTGAGATCGATGTCGCCGGTGAGCCGCGCGAACTGATGCTAAGCAATGCGCTCCTACCGGAGTTCATTCCCTTGGGTTTGTCGAGCGCGCTGCCCGCGCGTCTCGAGCCCGATGGCCGCTTGCGATTGCAACTGCGCCCGGGGCACTGGGCGGTGGAGTTGAGCGCGCGCGCCCCCGGCGCGGTGAGCACGCTGCACGCGGCGTCTCCAACCGACCCTTGGCCGCGGACGGAGACCTGGGTATTCGATGCCCGCAATCACCTGCGCCTGGTCGAGATCCAAGGCCTCACGGCCATCGATCCGCGCCAGACCAACGTGCCCCCCGAGTGGCAATCTTTGCCCGCCTACCGCATCGGCCCGGCGGACGTCCTGGAATTCAAGCTGGTGCGCCGGGGCGATCCCGATCCGGCCCCCGACCGCTTGGGTCTCGTGCGGAACCTGTGGCTCGACATGGAGGGGAGCGGGTATACCGTCCGCGATCTCGTGAGCGGAACGATGACGCGCGGTTGGCGGCTCGAGGCCGGGGACCAATTACACCTCGGACGGGTCGCGATCGACGCTGTCCCGCAATTCATTACTACCCTCCCCGACTCGAACCGGCCCGGCGTCGAAGTCCGGCGCGGCGCGTTGAATCTCGATGCCGACAGCCGCTACGAGGGCGATGTGGGCCGCTTCCCCGCGGTGGGTTGGAACCAAGACGTCCAGTCGCTCCAAGCGACCCTCCACCTTCCCCCGGGATGGCGGTTGTTCGCGGCCGCGGGCAGCGACGATGTGAGCGCGAGTTGGGTCGAACGATGGACGCTGCTCGAACTCTTCTTGGTCATAATCGCCGCCTTGGCGACGGCCCGGCTATGGCATTGGCGCTGGGGACTCGCGATGCTCGCCGGGCTCGCGCTAATCTGGCACGAAGCCGATGCGCCCCAGTTCATCTGGTTACATCTCCTCGCGGCGAACGCCCTTGTCCGGGTGCTGCCCGCAGGCCGCTTCCTCGCTCTGGCACGCGGCTACCGAAACGTGAGCGCCGCGATTTTGCTGCTGATCGCGATCCCGTTCGCGATCGAGCAAGTACGCCTGGGTCTTTATCCTCAGCTCGAGCGGCCCGGGCCTGTACAGCCGGTGATGGAAGTTTCACCGGCCGCCCCGCCCGAGGCGGCCACCGTTAGCCAGCCCATGGAAGGGGTGGCCGGTGGCAGGGTGGACAGCTCGGATGCGCCCATGAGCGTAGAGAAGATGAGAGAGCGTGCCGAACAGAAAGGGGATAGGATGGTGCGGCGATTGATGGAAGAGGCTGACGCACCAAAGCTAACGGCGCGGGTGGGTGTTTTGGGCGAAGTAGACCCCAAGGCTCGCGTCCAGACCGGGCCGGGCCGGCCCGAATGGCGCTGGAACGAGATAGCGCTGCGCTGGAACGGTCCGGTGGAACACGGCCAGGAGGTGCGGCTGGTGCTCCTCTCACCCGCGATGAACCTAGGCTTGAGCCTCGCGCGCGTGATCCTGCTCCTGGTGCTGTGCGCACGGATGATAGTGCCGTTCGCGACCACCTGGGGCGCCGGCACGCCGATGGCTAAGACCCCGGTGCTCTTGGTACTTGCTTACCTTTTCGCACCAGTGCCCGAGGCGCGCGCCGAGTACCCGAGCGCCAAGCTCCTGGAACAACTCCGCCAGCGTCTGCTGGCCCCGCCGGAGTGCCTGCCCAACTGCGCGCAAAGCCCGAGAATGTATGCGGAAATCGCGCCCGCGGCGATGCGGTTGCGCATCGAGATCCACGCCGCGGAGTCCGTATCCGTGCCCCTGCCCGCCCAGGCCGGTCAGTGGCTGCCGCAAGAGATCTTGGTCGATTCCCAGCCGGCCACGGATTTGGCGCGCACCGAGGGTGGCGAGATCTGGGTGCACCTGGAACCCGGACGCCATGAGCTTCTGCTCTCGGGGTCCCTACCGCCGCGCCCGCAACTGCAATTGCCGCTACCCTTGAGGCCGCACCGCGTCGAGGTGCGCGCCGAGGGCTGGCGTGTCGATGGCGTGCATGAGAACGGCGTCCCCGATGCCCAGATCCAACTCACCCGCACCGCGAGCACCGACGATCTTCCGGTCTTGGAATCCAGTCCCCTGCCCTCGTTCGCACGGGTCGAGCGCACGCTGCGGTTAGGACTCGATTGGCGCGCCGAAACCACCGTGACGCGCATCTCTCCAACGCTCGAGCCGGTGGTCATCGAAGTTCCACTGCTCGCGGGCGAATCGGTGACCACCCCCAACGTGCGGGTGAAGGACAACAAGGTGCTGGTGAGCCTGGATGCACAACGGAGATCGGTACGCTGGGACTCCGTACTGGAGCATGCGCTCACCTTCGGGCTGACCGCGCCCGAGACCACGCAGTGGATCGAGACCTGGCGTGCGGACGTGAGTCCGATCTGGCATCTGGCGGTTCAAGGCATCGCGGTCGTGCATCATCAGGATCCGAGCGGCCGCTGGCTGCCGGAATGGCGCCCTTGGCCGGGCGAATCGATTACGCTGGGTATTTCTAGACCCGCGGGTGTATCCGGCCCGACCATGACGGTACAGAACAGCCGGCTGACGGTTAGCGCGGGGGAACGCGCGATCGACGCCACCTTGGACCTCACCCTCGAGAGCAGCCAAGGGGGCCAGCACACTCTCACGCTGCCCGAGGCGGCCCGGCTGCAACAGGTCACCATCGGCGGCGCCGCCCAACCGATCCGCCAGCAAGGCCGCCGGGTCACCTTGCCGGTGGTGCCTGGGACGCAACGTTTTCAACTCCTGTGGCGCGAGCCGCGCGGGATGGAGACGCGGTTCCTATCGCCCGAGGTCGATCTCGGCCTGCCGAGCGTCAATCATTATCTCAAGGTCACGCTGGGCAACGACCGCTGGCTGCTCCTGAGCCGGGGGCCGCGCCTCGGGCCCGCGGTGCTCATTTGGGGCGTGCTCGGGGTGCTCGTGCTCGTGGCCTACGGGCTCGGGCGCACGCGCATCACCCCGCTCAAAGGCTGGCATTGGTTCTTGCTCGGAATCGGACTCAGCCAAGCCTCAATCTGGGGGGCGCTCATCGTCGTGGGCTGGCTGCTCGCCCTCGGTGCGCGCGCGCAACTGAATCCCGCCATCAAACCCTACGCTTTCGACGCCCTCCAGCTTGGCCTCGGCGTCCTCACCGTACTAGCCTTGTCTTGCCTTTTCGATGCGATCCAGAACGGGCTCCTGGGTTATCCGGAGATGCAGGTCGCCGGCAACGGCTCGAGCGCCTATGATCTCAATTGGTATCAGGACCGCAGCGATCCGGCCTTACCGCAGGCCGAGGTGTGGTCGGTGCCGCTCAGCGCCTACCGGCTACTGATGCTCGCGTGGGCACTGTGGCTCGCCTATGCCCTGCTCGGATGGCTGCGCTGGGGATGGGGCTGTTACTCGACCCACGGCCTATGGCGATCGATCCGCCCGCGCATCGCGGAG
>JBIMKC010000091.1:0-9168 GCA_043673925.1 Chromatiales bacterium
TCGCAATTTGTAGAGGTGCCCATTAGCTAGTTAGAATCATAATAAAAGCTGATAATACGTGCAGCGATACATGAGAAAAAGGATAAACCCGAAGCTTGCTTTACGATGAAGGGATAAGCATGCACGGATGACGACCTCGCGGTATCTCGCACACAGCGCTAACGCGGCGGGCCATACGCACGCCCTGAAGGATCACTTGGCCTGCGTGTCGAAGCGCGCCCAAGCGTTTCTAAAGGGGGTTCCCAGGTTCGGAAGAAGCCGGCCTGGCCGGCCTTCTGCAGGTCCTCGGGAAATATGGAGACCGCTTCCAGGCACGGTTGCAAGGTAAGGATAGTGGGCTAGACCACTGGTCGCAGGGCGCGTCGTTTCGCTTACTGAAATCAGTGCCATGCGATCAAGTATTACGAAAACCTTGCACGTGCAAAAATGAGCTTTCTTGCCCATACAGAGAATGCCAACGGGATCCCCCATCTATTGCGGGATCACCTGCAAGCAGTCGGCAACTTGGCGAGTTATTTTGCTGGACAAAGCTGTCCTCCGTTGAGCGATGTCGCCTACTGGGCTGGGTTGCTGCACGACCTCGGCAAGTACCGGGATGAATTTCAGCAATACTTGTGTGGTAAGCGGGAAAGCAGCACCGAAACCCATCACGCGGTGTACGGCGCGGCACTGGCGTACATGAGGGGCTGGCTAGGTCCCGCTTTTGCCATTGCCGGACACCACGCCGGATTGCATGACCTCAATCAACTGCAATTGCTAGTCGATGATTCAAAATATTCACCAAACCAACGGGTGCCGATCGTCGCCGAGCGGTTCGAGAAAGAATTGGGCGCAATTCCCGCGCAAATCGCCGAGCCGGCCTTTGCCATTAACGACCAACATTCTGCCGAGTTCTACGTTCGGATGCTCTTTTCTACCTTGGTGGATGCGGATTTCCTCGATACCGAGGCGCATTACAGAGGCACGCTACGAAAGTCGTTAGAACTTCAGCCTAACGAACTGCTGCAACGCTTGAGCGCTGAAAAGGAGAGCAAGTCACAGGGGGGCGAACTCAATGGGATTCGCAATCAAATCTTCCAGCAGTGTCTTGACAAGGCGAAATCGTCGCCTGGCTTCTTCTCGCTGACCGTTCCTACGGGTGGAGGCAAGACGCTTTCGGGAATGGCCTTTGCCTTGGCTCATGCGGCTCAGCACAGGCTGCGGCGGGTGATCGTCGTCCTCCCTTACCTTTCGATCATAGAACAGAACGCCGCGCAGTGCCGACGCATACTCGATCCTGCAAACCAAGGCATCGTAGTCGAACACCACTCCGCTGTGACCGTACCGGAAGACGTGAACGAATCGCGACCGCGGGCACCCTTCGAGAAACACCCGACCGAATATGCGGCAGAAAACTGGGATGCGCCTATTATCGTGACCACATCCGCGCAGTTCATCGAGTAGATCATGATAGATTACGACAACAGTATCGCCCGCTCATTTGAGCGGGCGCGGATTGAAACAAGAGTCAGCCAGCGCATTCAGCGTCTCCTTTCAGCGATAAGCCTCGCGGCGGTGACGGACACGATGCACGCGCACCACGCGAATGACATCGGCAATCGCGTAAATCACCCGGTAATCCCCCACTCGAATGCGCCAGTCGTTCTCGGTGCCCGTGAGTTTCCGGCAGCCGGGCGGACGCGGGTTGCGCGCCAGCGCTTGAATCGCCGCGATCACCCGATCATGAGCGTCGGTAGACAGCCGGCTCAGGTTTTTTCTCGGCGGCGCGTTCCAGCAGGATCCGATACACGGGCTTCGGATTTTCTCCTCGCCAGATAGACTTCGAGCGGGCGGTAACGCAGCGGTTTCTGGCGAGCGCGCTTCAACCACGCGATGTCCTCGATGTCTTCCAGCCGCGCCAGCAGTTCTTCGTAATGTTTGATGGGGAGAATCACGGAAACCGGTTTGCCCTTACGGGTGACGATTTCGGGGTCAGGTAGAGTGGCTTTCATGGTGGGTAATCTATCATTTCCTTAGCGTACGCGTAAATCGCGCCGTGGACAGGCTTGCCCACGCAGTTTCCTCCCCCGGTGTGTGCCAGTCCTTGGCGAGCGCGGTTTTGTCCTCGTTGTTGAACCGGAGAAAGCGGGCGAAGTCGTACGCAAGGAGACGCGCTACGCGCGTCGAGTTGGCGGGTTACGGACTGTGCCCCGACCCTCCCTACATCCGATGTTTTCCGCTTCGACACGCGTAAACGACGCATCACGCGGAAAGCCTGTGACTCCCACGGCCTAGCGGTCAGAAGCCTTTCCGCCGGCGGATATCAAGCACGCACGATCCCCTCCGTGTTAGACTTTGCCCCGGACAATGTCGATAGATTTGAGGTAAAGCGTGCCGTGGACCCATCGCGGTCTCTGCCTGTGGGCAAGTGCATCCTGGCGGTGGTTCTCGCTGCTGCCGCCGCCGGCTTTTTCTATTATGACCTGGGTCGCTATCTGTCTTTCGAGGCCCTCAAGACTCATCGCGATGCGCTCTTGGTCCTTGCCAAGGCTAACTACGGCACCGCCGTCGCCGTTTATATCATTAGCTATGCGCTGATCACCGGCGTGTCCTTGCCCGGCGCGGTGATCATGACGCTGGCGGGCGGATTTCTGTTCGGGAGCGTTCTCGGGACCTTGTACGTCAATATCGCGGCCACGAGCGGAGCGACGCTCGCGTTCCTCGCCGCCCGCTATCTATTGCGGGAGTGGGTGGAGGCTAAGTTCGGCCAAAGGATGGATGCGTTTCAACGCGGTTTTGCCGAAAACGCGTTCAACTATCTTATGACCCTCCGCCTCATACCGATTTTCCCCTTCTTTCTTGTCAACTTGCTCTGCGGGCTCACCCGGATCCGGCTTTCGACTTACATGCTGGCGACGGCGATCGGGATCGTGCCGGGCAGCTTCGTCTATGCCTACGCCGGCCGGCAGCTCGGCGGCCTGAATTCGATGGCCGATATTGCGACACCGGGAGTGCTGCTGGCGTTCACACTGCTGGGCTTGCTGGCGCTCGTGCCGGTGCTCTACCGCCGGCTGCGATTCGGGAGTATCAAGCGTGAATAACGCGCGCCGCTACGGGCTCCTTCCCGATGATGCGTACAACCGCGAGCTGGCCGCGAATGTTCGGCCGAGCACATGGATTAATCCACAGCCTTCCGGGGCGTACAATCTGGCCGTCATCGGAGCGGGAACGGCCGGGCTCGTGACGGCGGTGGTGGCGGCGGGGCTGGGCGCTAAGGTGGCGCTGGTCGAAAAAGCGCTAATGGGCGGTGATTGCCTTAACACGGGTTGCGTGCCTTCCAAGGCCTTGATTCGCGCCGCGCGCGCATGGTCCGGGCTGCGCAACGCGGAGGAGTTCGGATTGCGGATCGCGGGCGAGATCGGCTACGACTTCGCCGCGGCCATGGCGCGCATGCGGCGGCTGCGCGCACGCATCAGCAACAACGATTCGGTAGAACGTTACACACGGCTCGGGGTCGATGTTTACTTGGGCGAAGGGCGTTTCACCGCAGGGGACCGGATCGCGGTTGGGGACCAGACGCTGATCTTCAGAAAAGCGGCCATCTGCACGGGTACGCGCGCGACCGCGCCGCCGATCCCCGGTCTCATGGAAGCCGGCTATCTCACCAATGAAACGGTCTTCGATGTGACGGCGCTACCGCGCCGCTTAGCGGTCATCGGGGCCGGGCCGATCGGCTGCGAACTGGCTCAGACCTTCGCTCGCTTCGGGAGCGAGGTCTGGGTGCTAGAACGCGCCGAGCGTATCCTCTTGCGGGACGACCCGGATGCGGCCCACGTCGTGCAGCAGCGGATGGAAAGCGAGGGGGTAAATTTCGCATTGAACGCCGGCATAAGCCAGGTGAGCCGCGCTGAGCGCGGAAAGATTGTAGCCTATGAAACACAAGGCCGACGGCAGGAATTGTGTGTCGATGAAGTCCTGGTGGGCGTAGGGCGAGCCCCGAACGTCGAAGGCCTGGGCTTGGAAGCGGCCGGGGTCGATTTCGATCCCACGGCCGGCGTGCGCGTGGATGATCATTTGCGGACCACGAATCCTTCGATTTACGCCGCCGGTGATGTCTGCTCCGCGTACAAATTTACCCACGTGGCCGATGCTCTGGCGCAGATCGTGATCCAAAACGCGCTCTTTCCCCATCCCTTTGGGTTGGGCTCCGCCACCACGCGCTCACTCCTCGTCCCCTGGTGCACCTACACCACGCCCGAGATTGCCCATGTGGGGATGAATGCGGTTGCTTGCGCCGAGCGGGGCATGGAAACCGAAACTTTTTCTTACGATCTGGCCGAAGTCGATCGCGCCATCCTCGATGGTGAAGAGGAGGGCTTTGCGCGGCTGCATATCAAGAAGGGAACGGATCGCATCCTCGGGGCGACCGTGGTCGCCGAGCATGCTGGCGAGATCATCAGTGAGATCACGGTGCTGATGCGAGCGGGCCGGGGCGTGAAAACCTTGCTCGCGAGCATCCACCCGTATCCCACCCAGGCGGAGGCCGTAAAAAAAGCCGCTAACCTGTGGCGGAAAACCCGGTTGACCGCGACGATGCAACGTATTTTAAAGAACTACTACGAATGGAGCCGATCACGCGTGCGGCGTGTTTGAAAACAACGCCCTGATGGTTGCTTGCATCTCCTCGGCCGTTGCGCGCGGATCTTTTGCATCCCGGATCGGGCGCCCGACCACGATATGATCCGCGCCGTTACGGAAGGCTTCGTTCACGTCCACCACGCGTTTTTGGTCGTCGCTCGTCCGGTTTTCCACCGGCCGGATCCCCGGCGTGACGACAAGCAGCCGCTCGCCGAGTTCGGCGCGTAGCTTGGGCGCCTCCAGGCCCGATGAGATCACGCCATCGCAACCGATGGCCAAGGCGCGTTTCGCTCGCGATAAAACCAATCGTTCGACGTCGCACTGAAACCCCAGATCGTCAAGATCGCGCTGGTCCAAGCTCGTGAGCACCGTGACCGCGAGGATCTTTAGATCGCTCTTCTCTCGCACCGCGGCCTCCAGCATAGCGTCATTGCCATGGACGGTGGCGAAGTGCACGCCGCGATCTTTAAGGCGTCTCACCGCGCGGCCCACGGTCTCCGGGACATCGAAGAATTTGAGATCGGCGAAGACCTTTTTTTGCCTACTCAAGAGCCATTCGATGAGATCGAAGTAAGATCCGGACATGCATAGCTCCAGACCGAGCTTGTAAAACATCACGGCGTCCCCGAGCGATTCCACCAACGCCTTGGCTTCGGATGAGCCCGGAACGTCGAGCGCGGCGATTAAGCGCTCCGCGGGAGGTATCGGTTTACGGGAGAGCCAGGGTTGTTGCGCGCGGCCAATCCCTTCGAGCCGCGCCTTGACCTCTAAGCGGTCCAGGGAGGCCATGGGCAGATTCACGAGCATAGCGATGCGATGTTCCAGCGTCTCAAAAGCCCTTCGGAAGGCTGGCATCCGATCGCCGTCATCGCCGTCAACGGCGGTCGGGTCCGGGAGGCCCCAGTGAACGCTCATGGGCTGGCCTGGCCAGATCGGGCAGGTCTCGGCGGCCGCGTTATCACAGAGGGTGATGACAAAGTCGAAGGACGGCGCGCCAGGACCGCTAAACTCGTCCCAGGACTTGCTGCGCAGTCCCGCGGTTGGAAAATTCAAACCCTTCAGCAGATCAAGGGCGAGCGGGTGGACGTGGCCCTTGGGATGACTGCCGGCGCTGAAGGCCTGGAACCGGCCGCGGCCGATCCGGTTTAAAATTGCCTCGGCCAAGATGCTGCGGGCGGAATTTCCGCTGCACAGGAACAAAATCTGATAGCATTTCTCGGTCATGATGCTCAATACGTCAAGTCACGGCATGATAACAAATCACCGTGGGGTAGGGCGCAACGCGAGCCCCGCGATTGAGTGTTGCCCTCGCGTAGTCTAGCCTTAGTGAGAGCTTGTGAAAAAATCGTCGCGAGCGAAGAGAGGTCGCGTTCCTCCGGAGCGCAGAAACCGCAGTGTATATTGAAATACATGAGGATTTCGAGCACCGCCGGAACGCGAGATCCCGAGCGCAGCAGATTTCTTCACAAGCTCTGAGGAGAGGACAGCGGGCGAGTCTTAAACAACTATAACAGGAGGCAAATTATGAAGGCGCATATATGTGGGCGGATAGCGGTTGTGGCCGCGTTCCTGCTGGTCAGTCATACCGCGGTTGCGCAGAGCGAGACGAGCGAGAAATGCATGCGCAAAATCGGGGCCTATGCACTCAACTTCAATGCTTATCAGGCCGCGACCGGCAGTAATAGGTTCTGCGAGGATATTCCCCTCACCGGGCCAACCGTTCTGACGCTCGATTTTGTCGACGCGGAGTTACGCCAGATGCCAGCCGAGGCCAGGCTGCTCGAGGTCGAGTCGTGGCCGGCGGCGCTCGATGGTTCCAGCGACGGCAAGGCGCTGGTTCTACAGCGTTTACCCTCAAAGACCTATTCCTCGGGGCTCATCGAAATCGACCACACGTTTAAAGGGCCGGGATACTTCGTGGAAGTCGTGAGCATAGAAGCACCGGGCGGCAAGAAGCACTTGTTGCGGTTTCCGTTTCAGGTGGCGGTTGGGCTTGACTGGTCCGGGCTAGGCCTTTGGGCGGCTATTAGCGCAGTCTTAGTGCTAATTGCCGGCGCGGCTTTTTGGTTTTTCAGAAGAAAAAGCGAAGAAGTTTAACGCCGGCCCAGGCCGTCGTCGAGGCGAATCCCCGCGCGGCGCCGTATTCACAGGCCCTCGGTGAGGATCCGGTCTCAAGCGCTATCCGCCGACGTCAGGAGAGCATCGGCCTTGGCCGCACAGATAAAATCGTTTTCCGAAAGGCCATCGATCGCGTGCGTCGTATAGCGAACCGCGCAGGTTCGGTAACCGATCTCCATCAGCGGATGGTGATCCTCTTCATGGGCGATCGCGGCGACGGAATTGGCAAAGGCCATCGTTTCCTGGTAATTCTTGAAGCGATAGGTTTTTGAAATCGACTTGGCATCGTCCGCGAGATCCCAACCCGGCACGTAGTTTATGAGATCCCGGGCCTCGGAGGCGGTCAAGGCCGGCAGACCGCCTTCGCAGGGTTTGCAGCGCCGTCGAGTAAGCTCGTTCATTGATAGCCTCCGCACCTAGGCCCGGTTTATGGGATGAAGCTCGGATCCGGAGATGGCTGGACGCCGGCGAGGACCTTGAGATGTTCGGCGATGCAGAGCGGCAGCGCCCGCAGGTTGTATCCGCCTTCGAGCAGCGCGATGAGCCGGCCCTCGGCATGTTGGTCCGCGGCTTCCAGCATGCGTTGACTCATCCAGCGGAAGCACTCGGTGGTGAGGCAAACCTCCGCGAGCGGGTCGTCGCGGTGGGCATCGAAGCCCGCCGAGACCAAGATAAATTCCGGTTTAAAGGCGTTAATCTTGGGCAGGATGTGTTCCCTAAACGCCGCGTGGTAGTCGCCATCGGTGGCGCCGGCCGCCATCGGACAGTTTAAGGTCGTCCCGGCGCCCTCGCCGCTCCCGGTCTCCGTCCAGGCTCCGGTGCCCGGATAGAACGGGTATTGATGCAGGCTCGCGTAGAATACGGAAGGGTCGGTATAAAAGCTGTGCTGGGTGCCGTTACCGTGGTGCACATCCCAATCGAGAATCAGCACCTTATCGATCCCATAGCGCTTCTGGAGATAACGCGCCAGGATAGCAACGTTGTTGAAGAGGCAAAACCCGAGCGCCATAGCGTGCTCGGCGTGGTGACCCGGCGGCCGGAGCATGGCGAAACCGTTGTCAATGTCCCCGCCGAGGAGCCGATCGGCCAGTTCAAGTCCCGCGCCCGCCGCGAGCAGAGCCGCATCGAAAGACCGCGACGAGATCGCGACATCGGGGGAATCCAAGTACCGCTCCCCGGCGGCGCAGGCCCCCCGTGCGCGTTGAATATAGCCGTGGTCGTGGATGGTTTCGATGCACGCGATCTCGGCCGGGCGCGCCGCGATGCGCCGGATGCGCTCGAACCACGGCTGCGCGGCCAGATGCGCCATGCTCACCTCGAGCCGCTGGCGGCACTCCGGATGCCCGTGACCGGTGTCATGCTCGAGGTAGGCCGGGTCGTAGATGAATCCTGTGCTCATACGCAAGCAGTGTAGCCGCGCCTCGGCACGGTTGCCAGCCGGTAAGCACACAAAAGTTATTTTTTTGAGCGCAGGCGGTTTCGGGCCTGCGCCTGCAACTTCTGAAAGAAATCGGTCTCGGTGAGCTCCGCGACTTGACGCGCCTTCTTGGTCTCATCGATCTCGATGCGGAGGGTCTCGATCTGTTGCTTGAAGCGTTGCTCACGGGCCGCGACTTCCTGCGCCATCCGTTGGAAGACGCGGGCGAGTTGCCCGAGCTCGTCTGGACGCTTGCCCACCTCGGCTAACGTGTCGGCCACGAACTGACCCGACTCGACGGCGGCCGCGGCGGTGGTGACGCGGGACACGTCCTGGAGATAGAGCACTTCCTGATCACGCAGCCGTTTCTTCTCCAGACAGGCCCCGATCCGGGCACGCAGCAGCACCGGATTGAAGGGCTTGGGGAGGTAATCTTCCGCACCGTGCTCGATGCAGCGCACGACGCTCTGGATCTCATCGAGCGCCGAGATCATGATGACGGGGATGTCGCGCAGGCGCGGGTCGGCCTTAATCTGTTTCAGCGTCTCGTAGCCATCCATCTCCGGCATGAGCACATCTAGCAACACCAGGTCGACAGACTGGGCCCGCACTGATTCCAAGGCGCGCCGGCCGTCCTCTGCCACGCTGACCCGATAGCCTTGATGCCGCAAACGCCTGGACAGCATGTCGCGGTTGGTCTCGTTGTCGTCCACGACCAGGAGGCGGCCAGGGAGGAGGGCGGTGGCTTCACGGTCGGCCGTCACTGCCTCGGTGTCTTCATCGTGAAGCCAGGATAGATCGCCCGCCGGCTGCGGGGCAGGTGAAGGAGAGGCGGCGGTTAGCGTTGGGGAATCGAAGAGGGCGCCCAGCATCCCGAGTAGGGTCGTCGCCGCTGTGCGGATCTTCTGGAGGTCGCCGGCGAAGGGTTCGAGCTGACTGTCCCTGGCCTCCTCCAACAGCAATTCGCTGTAGCCGATGATGTGGTTGATGGGGGTGCGCAACTCATGGCGCAGGTG
>JBIMKC010000092.1:0-9138 GCA_043673925.1 Chromatiales bacterium
TCCTGCGCTCCGGCGGAACGCGACCTCCCTTCGCTCGCGACGGTTTTTTCACAAACTCTGAGGCGAATTATACATAACCGACGCGGTTGTGGGGTTTCACAGGTTTATTCGCAGAGGTGCATTGTCAATGCCGCACAAAACGCCTCGTTTTCCTCATGCCGGCCGACCGTCACCCGCAGACAGTCCGCGAGGAGCGGATGCTGCCCGTTTAAATTTTTTACGAGTATGTTCTCGTGTCTAAGCCCATTGACTACCCGATCTGCCCGGCCGGGTATGCGTAGGAGCAGGAAATTTGTGCGGCTGGGCCACACCTGTAGGCCTCGCATCGCCGCGAGCGCTTGGTAGAGCGCCTGACGTTCCGAACATATGCGCGCAATCTGGGCCGCGAACACCTCGGCGTGTTTAAGCATAAACGCGCCGCTCGCTTGCGATAAAGAATTGATGTTGTACGGCAACCGGGTTTTATTGATCTCGGCAAGCCATTCCGGCGCTCCGATCAGCATGCCGATGCGCAGGCCCGCCAGTCCGATCTTGGAAAGGGTCCGGAGTATCAGTCCTCGCGGGTGACGCGATAGCTCATCAAGCCAGGTCCCGCCGGCGAAACTAAAGTAGGCCTCATCGATCAAGACTAAACCGGGACTTGCGGCAATGATCTCCGCGATGAGCCCGCGATCAAAAAAATTTCCGGTGGGGTTGTTGGGATAGCTCAAAGCGACCACGGCCGGCTGACGACCTTGGATCGCGCTGAGCATCGCCGCGCCATCGAGATCAAAATTCGGGCTTCTCAAAGGCACTCCGACATACTCGAGGCCCGTGATCTTGGCGATCAGCTGATACATGGCAAACGTGGGTTCGGGCGCTACCAAGCACCGGCCCGGCCTTCCCACGGTTAACCCAACCATTTGGATAAGCTCATCGGAACCGTTACCGAGCAGCAGATCCAATCCCGAGGGCAGTTCCAGATAGATCGCGAGGCGATCCTTCAAGGCGCGGGCTTCGCCGTCGGGATAGCGGTTCAGCAGGACATGGCGGAGAACCTCCAGCCACGCGCCGGCGAGTTCCTCGGGCCAGGAGTAAGGGTTCTCCATGGCATCGAGCTTGATGCATCCGTGGGCCTCGGGGACGGCATAGGCCGCAAGCTCCCGCACCTCGGGGCGGACCCAGTCGTCGATCCGCGCCGGGTTCATCGCTCCCGGTGCTTGCTCGGTGCAGCGCTTCATCAGCGCTCGGGCAGGATGCGGTACTCGGCCGAACGGGCGTGCGCCGTAAGCCCTTCGGCACGCGCTAATACGGCGGCCGTGCGTGCTAGCTTGCTTGCCGCCGGCGCCGGGCAAATGATCAACGAGGACCGCTTCTGAAAATCGTAGACGCCCAGCGGCGAGGAGAAGCGCGCCGTGTGGCCGGTCGGCAATACGTGGTTGGGGCCCGCGCAGTAGTCCCCGAGCGCCTCCGCCGCGTAAGGCCCGACGAAAATCGCCCCCGCGTGCTTGATCTTCGGTACCCATTGCTCCGCATCCGTCAGCGCCAGTTCAAGATGTTCCGGCGCGATACGGTTGGCGAGATCAATCGCTTCCTCGATATCCCGCACCTTGATCAAAGCCCCTCGGGAGGACAAGGCCGCCTCGATAATCGAAGCGCGCTCCATCGCCGGGAGCTCACGCTCGATGCTCGCCGCGACCGCTTGCAAATACGACGCATCGGGAGAGAGCAACAATGCCTGGGCTTGTTCGTCATGTTCGGCCTGCGCGAAAAGGTCCATCGCCATCCACTCGGGGGGCGCCGCGCCGTCGGCGACGATGAGCACCTCCGAGGGCCCGGCGATCATGTCGATGCCAACCTCTCCGAACACCACCGCCTTTGCCGCGGCGACATAACTATTCCCCGGCCCGACGATCTTATCGACACGCGGGATGGTCTCGGTCCCATAGGCAAGCGCCGCGACCGCCTGCGCCCCACCCACCGTGAACACCCGATCGACCCCCGCAATGGCCGCCGCCGCGAGTACGATCGGTTCGAGGTTACCCTCGGGCGCGGGCACCACCATGACGATCTCGTTCACGCCCGCGACCTTGGCGGGAATGACGTTCATCAAAACCGACGAGGGATAGGCCGCCTTGCCGCCGGGCACATAAACGCCGACCCGATCCATCGCTGTCAGTCGCTGCCCCAACACCGTTCCATCGTCCTCCCGATAGCTCCAGGATGCCTGTTGTTGCCGCTCATGGTAGCGGCGAATGCGGTCGGCCGCCGTCTCCAGGGCACCCCGTACGCGCGGCTCACAGGACGCCAGCGCGTTGCCTAGCCGCTCGTCGGAGAGCGCAAGATCGCTCGGGCCAGCCACCGGGCGGCGGTCGAACTTCACGGTGTATTCGATGAGCGCGGCATCGCCACGCCGGCGCACATCGTCGACGATCGCGCGCACACTCTCGGCGATCTCGCGGTCGGCTGAACTATCGTGGCCTAAGAGAGCGCTAAGCTCATCATCAAACTGCGGGTCTGCCGTGTCTAGGCGTCGAATTCTCATTAGTAAAACTCGCTAGCGCTCACTCATAGGGCCAGCTTGCGATCCGTCGCGGTCTTATCCACCGCCTCCGCAAGCTCCGCGATGAACGCCTTCACCGCGGTGTTTTTCACCTTCATCGCGGCTTTGTTGATTATCAGCCGCGCACTGATCTCCGCAATCGTCTCCAGCACCACCAATCCGTTTGCCTTGAGCGTGTTGCCGGTATCGATTAGGTCTACGATGCAGTCGGCCAATCCAACCAAGGGCGCGAGCTCCATCGATCCATAAAGATGTATAACCGCGACCTGGTCTCCCTTCTGCGCGAAATGCCGGCGCGTCGTCTGCACGTATTTCGTCGCGACGCGCAGCCGTCCGACGCGCGGCAGAGGTTCGGCCTTCCCCGCGACCACGAGCTTGCAGCGTGCGATATCGAGGTCCAGCGGCTCATAGAATCCCTCGCCCCGGTATTCCAGCAACACGTCCTTTCCGGCGACGCCAAGATCGGCGGCGCCGTAATCGACGTACGTGGGCACGTCCGCGGCGCGGACGATCACCAAGCGTAGCCCCCGATCCTTGAGCGGGATCACGAGACTGCGCGAGGTCTCCGGATCCTCGGCGGGTTTGATTCCCATGCGATCGAGGAGGATGCGGAACTCCGAGAGGATGCGGCCCTTCGACACCGCGATGGCCAACGTGGATCCCTGATCGACGCCCCGAACGCGTCCTGCTTGAGGCCTCATTTCAACCACTGGAAGTGCCACCGCTTCTTAATTCGGTACGCGACGGATGTGAGCCCCGAGTTGAGCCAGCTTCTCCTCGATGGTCTCGTAGCCTCTGTCTATGTGGTAGATCCGGTCCACCACGGTTTCTCCCCGGGCCACCAAACCGGCAAGCACGAGACTCGCGGAAGCCCGCAGATCGGTTGCCATGACGGGTGCGCTCGCAAGCTGCTTAACGCCGCAGGTAATTGCGGTATTGCCCTCCAAGCGGATGTTTGCACCCATGCGCTGGAGCTCCAGCACGTGCATGAAGCGATTCTCGAATACCGACTCCGTGATGGCCGCTGTGCCTTCGGCAATGCAATTCATTGCCGTAAACTGCGCCTGCATGTCGGTCGGGAACCCTGGATACGGTGATGTGTAGATATCGATAGCCTTTGGTTTCCCGTTTGCCATGCCAAGCGTTATCCAATCGGGGCCGGTCTCGATTTCCGCCCCGGCCTCGGCCAATTTCGTCAACACGGCTTCGAGCAAATGCGGGCAGGTGTTTTTCAGTTTCACCTGCCCTCCCGTCATCGCCGCGGCAGCGAGGTAGGTGCCCGTTTCGATGCGGTCAGGCATGATATTGTGCTTGGTGCCATGGAGGCTTTCCACACCTTCGATGACAATGGTATCGGTGCCGGCGCCGTCAATCCTGGCGCCCATTCCGATGAGACAGTTCGCTAAGTCCACCACCTCCGGCTCGCGCGCCGCGTTACCGATTACGGTGGTCCCCTGCGCCAGCGTCGCCGCCATCATCAGATTTTCGGTGCCGGTTACGGTCACCATGTCCAGCATGAGGTGCACGCCCTTGAGCCGTTCAGCACTGGCACGAACATAGCCGCCTTCCACCGAGATCTTCGCTCCCATGGCGCTCAAGCCGTGAAGGTGTATATTGACGGGCCGAGAGCCGATCGCGCAACCACCCGGCATGGAGACATCGGCGCGGCCGTAGCGCGTCAGCAGCGGCCCCAGGACCAAAATCGATGAACGCATGGTGCGGACCAGTTCATAAGGAGCGAAAAACTCCTTGATGGTGGTGGCATCCACCTCGATGTTCATGTGCTCATCGACCATGAGATCGATCCCCATGCGGCCCAGTAACTCCATGGTCGTGGTGATGTCGCGGAGGTGGGGAACATTTCCCACCGTGACGGGGCTGTCCGCGAGCAAGGTCGCCGCAAGGATAGGAAGCGCGGCGTTCTTCGCGCCCGAGACGCGGATCTCTCCTTGCAGCGGCACGCCTCCCGTGATAATGAGCTTATCCATGTCAGCGCATGGTGCTTGGGATATGCTCGCTGCTAGCGCGCATCGTGACGTCCCCATTCAATCGCGACGGCAGGGTGAGACGCCCGACGCTACGGCGGCCTCGAGGCTGCCCACTCCTCGGGTGTGTAAGTGCGCATCGATAATGCGTGGATCTCGGTTTCCATTTTGGTCCCGAGACCGGCATACACCAAGCGGTGGCGTTGCAGCGCCGCGAGGCCTCCGAAGGCTGGACTGATGATGCACGCCTGAAAGTGCCGGCCATCACCGTCCACGATCGCTTCCGTGTGAGGGATCGCCGACTCGATAAGCGCTTTGATTTGTTGTGGCGTCACGTTGCAAATATGCGTACGGTGTCCTGCCCGCGTAATTTGGCCTCAGAGGTTGTGAATAAATCTACTGCGACGATTTATTCACAACCTCGTACCGGGGACGGATTCTGTCCTTTAAATGCCTCGGCGGGCAATACCTTATCCACCCCGCAGATCTTTGCAATCGCCAGCATGCGGGCCGGGATGTTTTGAAATCGAATCGCTACCTTGTGCCGGCGGCCTTCCCGGGCCCAATTGACTAACAACGCAAGCCCGGCGCTGTCGATCCTTGTCACCGCTTTTAAGTCCACAACAACCGAAGAATCGGTGAACATCCTGGCGTCTCGATCGAGGATGCTTGGAACCGTCCCGATGTCCACGTCTCCCCCCAGGGACCAACTTCCTTTAGCCTCGTGAGCGAGCGCTCCATGGTTGGCGTTACTTTTTTTCGTTCTTCGTTTCAAGACTCTTGATGAGGCTATTGATTCCCGATTTACGGATCTCGGAGGCGAACGATGCGCGATAGGTCGCCACCAAGCTTACTCCGTCCACAGAAACGTCGAATACTTTCCAGGCGTTGTCTTTGACATGCATGCGGTAATGAATGGGAACTACGGCGCTGCCAGGCTGTTCTATTTCAGTGCGCACGGTAACCAGTGTGGCATCCGATTCCGCCCGCACCGGGAAATAGCGTGTTTCACGATCGGCATACTCGAGGAGCGCCGTCGCATAGGTTTTCACCAGCAATTTGCGAAACTCCTCTACGAAACGTGACCGCTGCGCCGCATCGGCGCTGCGCCAATGCTTGCCCAGCACCCACTGGGACATACGCGCAAAGTCAAAGTGCGGAATGATCAGTTCATCGACAAGCTGGTGCAATCGCACCGAATCCTTGCGCAATACGGCACGCTCGTTTTTAACCCGCGCCGTGACCTGGTCCGCCGTGCTTTTCACTAGCTCTTCAGCGTCTTTAGCGACGGCCGCAAGTGCTAACGCGCACCACGCGAAACAGATCAAAGAGACAACAAGTCGTATACGCTTCATGATGCCTAATCTCCCGCCTCACCGGTTTCCCGAGTCAGTGGTGTTGTTCGTACCGAATCCTAGTCGACCTATCCCACGGGATCCTGTTATAAATAAGCGGCCTCCCGCATACGTGCAACCAATGGCCCTGGACCGCGACCCGGAACCGAGTGAAATGAGCCCGCTCCAGGTCCCCTCGGTCGCTTATTGGCCAACTTCCGTGCAAACGTGGCTACGGATGCGTGTAACACGGCCTTCTAGCTTTTTCCTCTTGTTCGATTATGAATTTGAGATTGTACAGCAATCGATCCCGCTAAACCCCATACTTCCGTTTAATCTCCGATGGGCTAAAGCGGGTTACAGTGAAGCGCGCGCTTTCAGTGACAAGTAGGCGTTCACAAGCCCGTGCGTAAGCTCGCACGGCGCCACATCGAGGCTCAGGACCCGTGGCTGCCGCCGCGCACAAGGCGCGCCGCGACCTGCCACACTCCCCCTAACCGCGACGGTGGCTTACGCCGAACCCACCTATGATGCGATCTACCGCAACTAAGCGCAGCGCTTAGGGCGCTTGCGGCGGCGTATTCGGTTCGTTCGGAGCCGCGCCGCGAATGAGTTCTTTCGCCTGCTCCAATTTCATACGGTCCCAGGCTGAGATGATGTCTTTCAAACGCCTTACTGTATCGGCATCCATCTCCGTGAGGTCACCCGACGCCGATTCTCGTGCGTCCTGTTCCGAACTCCCAGCCTCAGCGGCGGTTGAATCGGCCGCCGCGGTCTCGGCCTCTCCCTCAGCCGAAACCTCAAGGGTAGTCGTGGCGGCGCGCGTAGACTCCTGCGCTTGAAATGCTTGGCTTCGAAGCTCATCCCGAGTACCTTCCGGCACAACAATGGCAGTGTCATCGATTGCCTTACCTCTCTCAAAGACAAGTACGCGCGGCCCACCCTGGGGACTCCGATACCAGGTGGGGGGGTTCCCGGAAAGTTGCGTATTCCCCGAGCTTGGGTTGATCCATTGGTACATACGCGCCTGCGCCGGTATGACGACGCATAGTACGCCGGACAAGACAACGCATGCTGTTCGGCTCTTCATGTTCTCGCCCCTAACCGGATCATGCCGCGGTTACCGCCAAGTATAGCACCAGTTTGCAATTTGCCCTTATAACTCCATGTGTTGTAAACACAATGCCTTGGCGATGACCGATACCGATCTCAGGCTCATGGCCGCCGCTGAGCCAGATCTCCCGCGTAAGCTCATGATAGTATATACGGGATGGCGGCCTACCATGTCAGACTCGGCGTGGCACCTCGAGTTTAAGCAGCGCTTGATCGAGTGCCGGCGCTGTCCGCGCCTCGTCGCCTACCGCGAGGGGATCGCGCGCACCAAGGTCAAGCGCTTCCAAACAAACGATTACTGGGGCCGGCCGGTACCGAGCTTCGGTGATCCGGACGCGCGCCTCTTGATTATTGGACTCGCCCCGGCCGCACACGGGGGCAATAGGACTGGACGCATGTTCACCGGCGATCGCAGCGGAGATTGGCTCTTTGAAGCGCTCCACCGTGCGGGCTTCGCCAATCGGCCGACCTCAACGCACGCCAACGACGGCCTCGCGCTGCGCGACTGTTACATTACGGCCGCTATTCACTGCGCGCCGCCCGCAAACAAGCCCCTGGGCGAAGAATCCACCGCCTGCCGGCCGTACTTGTTGCAAGAGCTGCAACGGCTAGAACAAGTACGCGCGGTCATCGTACTCGGCCGCAGCGCGCTCAACGCTTATCTCAGCGCGCGCCGAGCGCTGGGGCTTCCGGTACCGTCACCCGTGCCGGCATTCGGCCATGCTCGCTGCCACGGCATCGACGGCTTGACGCTCATATGCTCCTACCACCCGAGCCAGCGAAACACCTTCACCGGGCGTCTCACCCGCGAGATGTTTCACCAAGTATTTCAGGGCGCACGCGCCGCGCTCGAAGTAGCGCCGGCGATCGGAAAAAGGGCGGGGCAAAGCCCCGCCGAACAACGCTGAGGGCTTAACCCTGCACGGCGATTTTGCGCGGTTGCACGCGTTCGTGCTTCGGGATCACGATCTCAATAACACCATTCCGGCCGGTCGCCTCGATGTGCTCCGCATCCACGGTGTCCGGCAGGCTAAAGCGGCGATAAAACGTCCCGCAGGCTCGCTCCACACGCTTGTAATCCGCGCGCACCTCCTCATTGTCCAATGCGCGCTGACCTTTTACCGCTAGCACCCCATTGTCCATCGTGATTTCGATGTTTTTCGGATCGATACCCGGCAAATCGGCGTAGAGTACAAACCGCGTATCCTCTTCCTTGATATCCACGTCCGGCATCCACTCACTGGTGACCGCACTCGAGTTGTCGCCGTTGTGATCAGCGCCGAAGCGCGACGTGAACATGCGATTCATCTCATGTTGAACTTGATTCAATACGCTCCAAGGCTCATAACGTGTCACTAACATAGTCTTTCTCCATCAAGCTGCTTGTTACCCGTGTTATTACGGCTTGGCGGAGATATATGGCCGCTCTTGGGTATTTCAAGGGCAACGCTCCCTGCTTTCTTGATGAAGCGGGGGCGCCCGGTGCAGCCCGACGCAAGGAGAATCCTGCGCTGGTTTAGAGCCAATAGGCCGTGGTGGTCATCACCTTCGAGGCGGCCGTCATGAGCATTTTGATGACTTCAGGCAGATCCGCGGCGCCCGTCTCGATGGCGACCGTGGCATGCTGTGCTTCATCCCTTTTCATCCGCTGCAGGATAGCGCGGCTGCGGACGTCGTCGGGCGGTAACTTGTGTAGGTGCTCCTCCAAGTGCCGAACGACCTGGCGCTCGGTCTCGGCGATGAATCCGAGGCTCCACCGGTCACCCGCGATACCGGCGGTGGCACCGAACATAAAGGACCCAAAATACCAAAACGGATTCAATAAGCTGGTACGTCCCCCAAGCTCACGCAAGCGCTCTTCGCACCAATAGAGGTGATCGTTTTCTTCGCTGGCCGATTTTGCCATCGTCTCCCGTACCGCAGAATCGCGGGCCGCGAGCGATTGGCCATGGTACAAAGCCTGTGCAGCCACCTCGCCCGCGTGGTTTACGCGCATGAGTCCTTCCGAGCGTCGGCGGTGCTCTTGCGAGGAATCGAGCTCGCGTAGATCGGTGCCGGGCACCGGCGCCACCGAGCTATCCTGGACGCCAAAGACGGTTCTTATCCCCTTATCGAGATTGATCAGGACGCTATCGAGGGAAGAGTATATGCGGCCTTCCATTAT
>JBIMKC010000093.1:0-9039 GCA_043673925.1 Chromatiales bacterium
ACGCCAGACGGAATTCTTTGAGGCCTACGGCGAGTCGGTCGGCTAGCGATCGGACTTCCAAGCGCAACTGGTGCGCACGCGCCTCGGTGTCCTGTGCCTTTACTGCGATCTGAGCGAATAGGGTTTCGGTGGGCGGCAAGGTGACATTCGCATCGAGTGTTCGTAGACCAACATTGGCCGCCTTTAGCCCT
This sequence comes from Chromatiales bacterium, assembly GCA_043673925.1. GTDB lineage: Bacteria > Pseudomonadota > Gammaproteobacteria > JACCXJ01 > JACCXJ01 > USCg-Taylor. Next base: position 192 of record JBIMKC010000093.1, read on the forward strand.
GCCAGCCGGGCCGTTACGGTGCCGCGCGGCTGCTGCCTTCCGATCGCACTGATATCGAAGTCGACGGTCCCGCTCTGCAAAGAAAAGTCCGGCAGGCGCAAGGTGGCTGCCTTCAGCTCACCCTGCGCCGCCAAGTCGCCGATCGCGCCTTTCGCTTTTCCCCTAAGCTCCAGCCTTCCAGAGCCTTGTTGGCCCGCAAGGGACAACCACGGCCCGATGTCATCCATCTGCACCGCGTAAGACAGCGCTCCGGCCGCATCCGCCTTCGTGGCTACCTGTCCGTTGATGGCGATGTTGGTGCCATTGGCGACGAGCCGCCCCTGGTCGATCCTAATGCGCTGCTTTGCGACGTGCGCATCGACCTGTCCGCTTCGGACTTGAACCGGCCCCACCCGGGATGGAAGTACATCGACCTTGGCCCTGGTGTCCATGTCTGCGAGGGCCACGCCCTTCCCACTTATCGTGGCTTTTAGATTGAGGTCACCTTCGATCGGCTTTCCTCCTGCCGCAAGCTTTTTGATGTCTAAGTGCTCGGCCGATAGGTCGAGCCGATAATGGGGCGTCTCTCCCAAGCGGACCTCTCCTTGCCAGTTCGCCTTACCCAACTCTCCCCTAACCTCCCCTTTGAGCGTAGCGATACCCCCCTCCAAGCCCGTGTCTATGGCGGCCGTGCCGATCTGCCAATCGCCTACTCGCAATCCGCGACCCTTAAGCGCGGCTTGTGCCGAAAGTTGGTCCAATGACGCACCTGATCCACGCGCCGACAGCGTGCCATCCACAACCCCGGCCAATTCTTCTAACTCGAGGAGCTCGGCTAGATCGAGCCGTACCAAGCGGGCCGTCGCCGTGTATCGCGGTCGAGGTCCGCTCACATCGGCCCGCAGGTCGCCCGCGATGCGCGATTGAGCGGCTGCGAGCTTGAGCGACGCTTGGAGGTGAGAGAGGGGACCGCGCACCACTAGGTTACCCGTCACATCCGACTTGAGCCCCGGATCCGGAACGAACTTCCGGACATCTGCCGCGGCCAACTTATCGACCGACATCGTCGCCTCAACATGAGGGGCCTTTAGGTCGCGAAGCTCGCCTGCAAAGCGTAGGCTAGACAGCGGCGTGGAGAGGACCAAACGCTTGACCCGCACGGTGGCAGGCGCGGTGGTGTCGTGGTAAGCAAGCGCGGCATCCATTTGAACGGGAGGCATCCCCGATGCCGTCAGCCGTGTTGCCAGCCGACTGACCTCGGCCGCGATGCCCGCAGGGCCGAGCACGACATGGGCATCCAGCTCTGTATCTGTCAAGTGATAACTTTGGCCACCCGGCAGTCGGAGATCGATACGACGCCCGCGCAACACTACGGCATCGAGGACCACCGTCAGCGGTAATCCTGCGCCTTCGTCGGACTCTGGTTTTCGTGGAGACAGCGCCTCTACAAGGTTCCAATGACCTCGTGCATCTTGCTTAGCCCTCACGACAACCCCGACGACCCGCAAAGAGTCAACCTCTACGCGGCCCCTGAGCAAGGGTAGCAGCCGGTAGCTCGCGGTGATGCGCGGCACCGCCAGGACTACTTCCCCTTGGTATCGCAGGGTGAGATCCGAAAGGACTAGGTTGGCCAATATTGACCCTTGCACCCTGCCCAGGCCGATTTGGCCCCGGACATTCTCGTTCAAGGCGGCTAATACTTTCTCGCGCAAGAGATCGCGAAATTCCGCGGTGCGTGAATACAGCACAAGCCCCACTACGACTAGCAGTAATACCCCGCTTGCGATCAGCGCTGTCCAGCCGAAATAAGTCCTTATCTTGGCCATGTCAAAAGAACTGCCCGATACTGAAATGCACCTGCCAGGCCGGATCGTCCGGCGGTGGATTGAAGGGGAAGCCTAAGTCTAAACGCAATGGTCCAACCAGCGTCAGATAGGATACGCCGAAACCGGTGGAAAATTCCAGCTCGTCGAACGGAAGATCGTAGGCGCGTGTCGAGACCTGGCCAAAGTCCAGAAACACGGCCCCGCTGAGATCCCTCCACAGCGGGCGGCGGAACTCGATGGAACCCTCCACCAGGCTCAGGCCGCCAATGGGATCGTCCGAGGTACTGAGCGGTCCGAGTCGCCTGCGGCCATAGCCGCGCACGCTCTTCTCGCCACCCGCGAAGAACCGCTCGAAGAGCGGGAAATCATCGTCTGCCCCAAGGCTATCCGCGATACCGACCTTCAGGCGACCGGCCAACACGGTGTCCCACCTCAGCTGCTGATACTTCTTTCCCTCGGCGCTCAGCTTAAAGAATCGAAAGTCCCCACCCCAGGGCTCGCCGGCCTGCTCGCCAACTAGAGTCACGATGCCCCCTTTTTGGGGATTGAGCAGATCGTCCGTGGCGTTCCACACCATGCCCAGTGTGGGGCCTGACAGAAAACCTTTTTCTTTGATACCACCGAGCGCCTGGACCGTCGCGTCAGCCACCTCCTCCAGCTTGTCATACTCCAATCGGTAGCCCATGAACCCAGACAGCGTGGGAGAGAACCGATGCTCTAGGCGCGGGCGGAAGCGCGAGAAATTAAGCAGGAAGGTGTCCTCATCCTCTTGTCCCAGGGCCAAGTTGATAGCCCCCAGCGTATGCGGAGTAAGAAAGTGGGGTTGGATGAAGTTTGCGTCTAGCTCGCGCGTGATAAATGACCCCTTAAGGTTGAAGGAGAGCTGGCGACCGCCCCCAAGCCAGTTGCGATGAGTCCACTGGACCTGGCCGCGGACCTGGTCTTCTGTCCCATACCCTATGCCGATGCTAATGTCTCGCGGCGATTGCTCTTCGACACGGACTCGCATAGGGACTATTCTGACATCTTTCTTGGTCTCTTCGGGAACCAGCTGCACGGAGCGAAATAATCCCAGGTTGACGATCTTCTCCCGCGAGACTTTGATCTGCCCAAGAGAGAACTGATCACCTCGTTTATAGGTGATCTCTCGCAAGATCAACTCCGCAGAAACCCGCTCCGTTCCCTGCACCCGTGTCTCTCCGAACACGGCTCGCGGTCCCGGTTTGACGACGTAGTCTACCCATGCCTGTCGTTCTCTTGGATCGATTTCCGCTTCGCGCTGGGTCTCAACATGGGCGTGACCCCGATCCAGATAATAGGCCCGCAAGGCCCCCTCGCTTTGCTGATAGGCTTCTTCTGTAAAGATCTCACCCGACTTCAAAGGCAGCTCTGGTACCCGATCGGGAGTCCTGTCTCTAGTGATCTCGACGCTGATGTCTTGGACCTTGACCGGCCGGCCTTCTTCTATCTGAATGCGCGCTGTGATCAGCGCCTCGTCGTCGACCTCAAGGTCATAGCCCAGCCGTGCGCCGTAGTACCCATGCACCTCATAGAAGCGCCGCAGTCGCTTGATATCGGTCTCGAAGACAACTGGATCAAACACCGGTGGCTTGCGCCAGAATAAGTAAAAGGGGCGTTTCTTGGTAAGGAGCTCCGTTTCAAGAGCGCGAGCGGAGAATGCCTTATTGCCGGCGATCTGGACTTCTTTGACCCGATACTGCTTTGATGGGTCCAGTTCCTTTATCGTGGCCGCTGGTAGATACGCGTGCCAGAAACACCCGACCATCAGACAGAGAAAGGATTTCTTCATGTACTGATCGACGCGCTTCCCACAGCTTCAGCCACGTGTCGTCGGAGGCGCGTCGGCACGTGGATTAGATCATGATCCCCGTGGTGGACACGCTCATGCTGCGAGCGAGCACTGACTGTATGCGTGTCGCTAAACGGCTTATTAAAACACGACGGCGGCGGCGTCGAAGACCGGCCCATCGACGCAGACGCGCTTCATCGCCGGGCCGCTCGCTGTGTTGATGCGAACGTTACAGCCTGCGCAGCCGCCGACGGCGCAGGCCATGTACTCCTCGAGCGATACCTGACAAGGAAGCTGATACTCCCGGACCAGCGCGATCACGGAGCGCAGCATCGCGGTCGGTCCGCAGGCGAAGACCTCGACGTCCGCGCGTTGGCTGGCATCGAGAGCGGCGAGCCAATAGCGGGCGAGATCGGTGACATAGCCCTCGAAGCAACCGGGCAGGTTTTTCAGGCTCGCCAAACGGCTCGCGAAACCCCAATCTTCCATGAGCGGCATCGCCGCGATCACCTCCGCCGGTATTCCCGGAACCAGGAACTGCGACGGACGCGGCCGGAACGGAAACGGGACCTCGGACCCCATGAGGATGAGCGGCTTGAGGCGAGCCCCTTGACCCTTCATGTGCTCGCTCAAGAAAATCATGGGCGGGATGCCGACGCCCCCTCCGATCAGCAGCGGCCGCGGGCGATAGCCGCTCAACTTGAACGGGACGCCGATCGGGCCCACGAGATTGAGGACTTCGCCGGGGTGCTTCTTCGCCAGCAGCTCGGTCCCAAGGCCGTGGATCTTGTACAGGATATCGATCTGTCCCTGGCGCCGCTCGACCCGCATGATGGACATGGGACGCCGCATCAGGATCGCCGGATCACACTGGATGTGAATGAAGGTGCCCGGTTGCGCGTGGGCGGCGGTTTGCGGGGATAAAAGCCTCAATACGTGCTGATCACCCGCGTGCGTCTCGTGGCTGACGACTTCCGCATCTTCGACGAATAGCGTTCCCCGCGTAGCGTTCATCGGCTCGCTTCCGTGTATACCAGCTTTCCACCGAAGAGAGTGTGCATGACCTTGCCCTTGAAATCCCACCCCGTGAAGGGCGTATTCTTACCGGCGCTGGCGATGTTCTCTTCGGTCAATGTCCAGTGCGCCTCGGGGTCAAAGATGCAAATATCGGCGCCCGCGCCGACGCGCAGCGTCCCCGCCTCGATCCCGAGAATACGCGCGGGATGGCAGGTGATCGCGGCCAGCGCTAGTGAAAGATTCAAAACCTTGTTCTCCACCAAGGCCAGTGTCAAGGGCAACAACGACTGGAGCGCCGAAATACCGGGCTCGGTTGCCTCGAACGGGGCATCCTTTGCATCCCGATCGTGAGGCTGGTGATCAGAACAGATCGCGCTGATCACGCTGTCCTTGAGCCCCTCGCGGAGGCCATCGCGATCGCGCGGGGATCGCAGCGGCGGACGCACGTGACATCTGCTGTCGTAGTCGCCCACATCGACATCGATCAGATGCAAGTGGTGCGCGCTCACATCCGCGCTGATCCGCAGACCCCGGTCCTTAGCGGCTTTGATGATTTCAACGGAGCGCCGCGCCGATAGGCGGCAGAAGTGGGCGCGCGCGCCCGTTTGTTCGAGCAGCAGGAGATCGCGGCTGAGCGCGATCGTCTCCGCGGTTTCCGGAACCGCCGGTAAACCGAGCCGCGTGCTGATCGGCCCTTCGTGCATTACCCCTTGTGAGAGCCACGGGTCCTCCGGGTGCAGGAACAGGGTTAAATCACAGGTCGCGGCGTATTCCATCGCACCCCGCAGGACCTCGGTATTGGCGATGGGCGACAAGGCATTGCTCACCCCGGCGCAGCCGATTCTCTTGAGCGCGCGCATCTCGGCCAATTGCTCCGCTTTGAGCCCGCGGGTGAGCGCCCCGAGGCAAACCACGCGTGCGCGGCCGCTTTGCTCGGCGCGCCGGTGAATCAGCTCGGCCACCGCCGGCGTATCGATGACGGGATCGGTGTCGGGAGGACAGCAGAGGGTCGTGATACCCGCCATCGCCGCCGCGCGGGTCTCCGTGGCGATCGTCGCCTTGTGTTCTTCACCGGGCTCCCGAAGCCTGGCACTCAGATCGACCAAACCGGGGCACACGATGCGACCGCGCGCATCGATCTCGCGCTCGACGGTAAACCCCTCGGGCGGATCGCCTATCGCGACGATCCGTCCCGCGGCGACATAGAGATCATGGATTCCATCGAGATTCTGGGCCGGGTCGAGGATGCGGCCGCCTGTAATGCGCAGCCGCATCTCAGCGTGTCCGGCGCGGCGCCGCCTGACTGCCCATGGCGATCGACATGATCGCCATGCGCACCGCGATCCCGTGGCTCACCTGCTGCAGAATGACCGAATGCGGGCCATCGGCGACCGCGGTGTCGATCTCGACGCCACGGTTGATCGGTCCCGGGTGCATTACGGTTACATCGGGCCTCGCCGCGCCAAGCTTCGCGGCGGTCAAGCCATAGGTCTGAAAATACTCATGGGCGCTCGGCAGCAAGGCCCCCTGCATGCGCTCGTTTTGCAGGCGCAGCATGATGACCACATCCGCATCGCGGAGTCCCGGCTCGAGATCGTAAAACACCCTCACGCCGAGCGCTTCGACGCCGGCGGGGATCAAGGTCTTCGGTCCCACGACGCGAAGCTCCCCCACCCCGAGAATATTCAAGGCGTGGATGTCCGATCGCGCCACGCGCGAGTGCAGGACATCGCCCACGATGGCAACGACCAGACTGGAGAGATCGCCCTTGACCCGGCGGATGGTAAAACAATCGAGCACCGCCTGGGTGGGGTGCTCGTGGCGGCCATCACCGGCATTAATCACTCGGACATGGGGGGCGACATGCGAGGCGATGAGTTGCGCCGCGCCGCTCATCGGGTGGCGCACGACAAACATATCGCAGTGCATCGCCTCGAGCGTGCGCAAGGTGTCGAGAAGCGACTCGCCCTTGCGCGTGGCGGAGCTTTGGACGTTGATATTGAGGACGTCGGCCGAGAGCCGCTTAGCCGCCAGCTCGAAGGTCGTGCGCGTCCGCGTGCTCGGCTCAAAGAACAGATTCGCAATGGTCTTCCCGCGCAGCAGCGGCAGTTTTTTGATCGCGCGCTCTCCGACACCGGCAAAGGACTGCGCGGCATCGAGGATCGCGATTAGTAAATCGCGCGGGAGTCCTTCGATGCTGATAAAGTGTTTAAGGCGGCCTTGCTCATCAATCTGGATCTGATGCGGCTTCATGCGGCTCTTTGGACTACCAGCGACAGCGGGTCCGGGCCAATGAGCTTGACGTGCTGTCCGGTGGGCAGATCCATCGTCGTTGCGGCGACATCGGGTTGAATCGGAAGCTCCCGCCCGCTCCGATCGACCAAGACAACAAGCATCACGCTCGCCGGACGGCCGTAATCGAAGATCTCATTTAGCGCCGCCCGAACCGTGCGCCCGGTAAACAGGACGTCATCGACGAGTACGATATGCCGCCCGTCCACATCGAAGGGCAGGGTCGAGGGCCGTACGCTGGGATGCATCCCGATATGGCTGAAGTCATCGCGATAAAACGCGATGTTGAGCTCACCGAGCGGATCCGGCAGGCCCAAGTGGCGGTTCAAATGTTCGGCCACCCAGACCCCGCCCGTATGGATCCCGACCAGCGCGGCCCCGGGCCGCATCCGGGCTTTGAGGTCCACCGCCATCCGGGTGATGAGATCCAGGACTTCAGAATGAACAATCGCCGTTTTCAACACGTGGGCCTCTCCAGCTCTCCGAGTGCGGCGCGGGATCCGCGAACCACGTCTCCAGAATCACTTGCGCCGCGATCGCATCCACCGGACCGCGCTTCCTCTCCGGCTCCCGGGAACGGGCCTCGTACGACGACAGCCGCTCGTCCACCGTATAAACCGGCAGGCCAAAACGGCCCGCGAGCTGGTCCGCGAACCGCAACGCCGCCGGCGCGAGCGTGTGCTCGCTGCCGTCCATGTTGACGGGCATACCTACCACGATCGCGCCGGGCCTCCAGGCGTCGATCAAGGCGTTAATCGCGGACCAATCCGGTCGGCCATCCGAGGCGCGTACCGTTGTTAGCGGATTGGCCGTGCGGGTGATGGTCTGTCCCACCGCCACACCGATGCGCTTGGTGCCGAAGTCGAAGCCGAGCACGCTGCTCGAGGAAGCATTCATGCGTGGCCCGCATCCGGCGCTAGCCGGTCGATATCGACACCGATCAAGGCGGCCGCCGACTCCCAGCGCCGTTCGGGCGCTATTTCAAACAAGATCTCCTGATTGGCGGGGCTGTTCAGCCAGGCGTTTTCCGCCATCTCGCGCTCCAGTTGCCCGGCGCCCCAACCCGCGTATCCGAGAGCAACCAACGCTTGCTGCGGCCCGTTGCCGTGGCAGATGGCCTCGAGGATATCCCGAGAGGTCGCGACCCCACACTCATCGCTTACCTTGATCATGGATTCCCAGTGACTCAGCGGTTGATAGATGATAAAACCGCGCTCGCGGTGAACGGGTCCTCCTTGAAACACCGGAAGATCACTGATCTTCGGGTTCGTGGGCACAAGCTCCATTTGTGTGAGCACGTCGCCCAAATTAATGTTAGTTGGCCGATTAATAATGATGCCCATCGCGCCTTCATCGCTGTGGGCGCACACATAGGTTACGGTCTTATGGAAGTTAGGATCCGCGAGACCGGGCATGGCGATGAGAAGTTGGTTGGTGAGAATGAAAGAGTTCATAGGTCCTAGTATCCGTGAGGGGATCGCAAAGTCAAGGGTTATCCTGAAAGCCGTTGGCATCGTCGATAAACGCGATGTAAGATCGTTATATCGTTTACGCTGGGAGCGGACGGCCGGTGTGGCCGACCGATAGAGGCATGGAACCCTGGATTCTTATTCTTTGGTTTCTCTATCACCTCGCGGTCATCGCTTATTTTCAACTGCGCTTGCACGGCGAGGAGCGAGAGCGGGAACAAAAACGGCAAGCGCGGCGGGACCGGTTGCTGGCGCTCGGCTTCCTGACTCGCCAATCCCCGAAACCGCGCGATGAGATCGTGATGCTCGCGTGAGCGTGTCATCACGGCCCAGGCGCTACAAAGCCCGCGCCGGAAACCGAAATTCCGGAGCATACCTGTCCCGAAAGCGCTTTAGGAACCTCTGCAAAAGTGTCGCGAGCAAGCCCAGATGCGCGAAGCCGCGGAGCGAGTCGC
>JBIMKC010000094.1:0-1291 GCA_043673925.1 Chromatiales bacterium
TTTTACTTCGCGGGCGGGGTATGAACCCCGCCCTTGACCAAAGGGGAGAGTTGCAGTACTCCCCTTTGGAAACCCCAATGCTAAAGCGCCCGCCGTAAACGGCGAGGTATTCAGAATTAAACCTGCGCCAATCCCCGCTCCAGGTCGCGGATCAAATCCGCGCTATCCTCGATCCCCACCGAGATGCGGATTAATCCTTCGCCGATCCCGGCCTGGATACGCTCTTCTTGTGTCAAGCGGCTGTGGGTTGTGGTCGCCGGGTGCGTAATCGTGCTCTTGGTGTCGCCGAGGTTGGCCGTAATGGAAAACACGCGCGTCGTGTCGATCAATCGCCAGGCCGCCTCGCGGCCGCCGTGCACCACAAATGAGACGATTCCGCCGAACCCGCTTTGCTGGCGGCGCGCGAGATCATGCTGCGGGTGGGATGGCAGTCCAGGATAATAGACGCGCTCGACCGCGGGATGCCGTTCTAAGGCTTCGGACAACCGCAGGGCGTTATCGCTATGGGCGCGCATGCGGATACTCAAGGTCTCCAAACCTTTCAGAAACACCCAGGCATTGAACGGACTCATCGTCGGCCCGCAGGTGCGTAGGAAATTGAAGACGCCCTCCCCCACCAAGGCTTCCGGACCGATGACCGCGCCGCCGATGCAACGGCCCTGGCCGTCGATGTACTTGGTCGCCGAATGAATCACGAGATCCGCCCCAAGCTCGAAAGGGCGCTGTAAGGCTGGGGTGCAGAAGCAGTTATCGACAATCAAGAGTAACCCCTTCTCGTGTGCGAGCGCGGCCAGACGGGCGAGATCGGCAATCTCGGTCAGCGGGTTCGAGGGCGTCTCCAAGAACAGGAATCGGGTCTCGGATCGAAGGGCTCCGCGCCAAGCCCCGTAGTCCGTGAGCGGCACGAAGCTCGTCGTGATCCCGAACTTGGCCAGGATATTATTGAATAATCCGACCGTCGTGCCGAAGATGCTGTGCGAGGAGACGATGTGATCGCCGGCCTTGAGCAGCGCCATGCAGGTTGCGAGGATTGCGCTCATCCCTGAGGAGGTGGCGACGCAGCGTTCCCCGCCTTCGAGGGCCGCCAGGCGCCTTTCGAATACCCGGACTGTCGGATTCGTAAACCGGGAATAGATATTCCCGCATTCCTGCCCGCCGAAACGGGCCGCAGCTTGGGCGGCGTTATCGAATACAAAGCTGGAGCTGGCGATGATGGGCTCGCTTTGCTCCCCTTCGGAGGTGCGGACCTGTCCGCCCCTGACCGCCCGCGTATCGAATCCCCAATTGTCGC
>JBIMKC010000094.1:1391-9013 GCA_043673925.1 Chromatiales bacterium
AAAAAACCCGCGATAGCTTGCGCTAAAGCAGGTTGGATCGCTTTAGCCAAATTTGTAAAGCGCCTGCAAGCTGACATCAAATCGGCGCGCTGGTTAGCCTAGGAGATCAGCCTCCGGGTGTCAACCGGCGACGGCGTTCAAATCAGTCAGTGTGTCGATGCCTCCAGACCGATCGAGCTTGGCTTCGTCGGAACGCATTGTAGCGATGTGCTCTAAATATTCCTGGCTCACATCACCGGTCACATAACGGCCGGTAAAGCACGAGGCATCGAAGGCCGTGATGTCGGGATTTCCGCGCTGAGCGGCATCGATCAAGTCTTCGATGTTCTGGTAGATCAGGCGATCGGCGCCGATCATCTTGCCGACTTCTTCCTCGGAACGATCATGGGCGATCAACTCCTCGGCCGAGGGCATGTCGATGCCGTACACGTTCGGGTAGCGCACGGGCGGCGCGGCGGAGGCGAAGTAAACCTTCTTGGCGCCGGCCTCGCGCGCCATCTGGATGATCTGTTTACAGGTGGTCCCGCGCACGATCGAGTCATCGACGAGCAGGACGTTGCGGCCGCGAAACTCCAAATCGATGGCGTTGAGTTTTTGGCGCACGGATTTCTTGCGCATCGCCTGGCCGGGCATGATGAAGGTACGCGGGATATACCGGTTCTTGATGAATCCCTCCCGGTACTTGAGCCCCAATTCGTAGGCCAGTTGCAAGGCCACGGTGCGGCTCGTGTCCGGGATCGGGATGACGACATCGATATCGTGACCGGGCCAGGTATTGCGAATCTTTTGCGCCAGCGTCTCACCCATGCGCATGCGTGCCTTGTGGACCGAAATCCCATCGATGATCGAGTCCGGCCGGGCGAGATAAACATACTCGAAGATGCACGGCGCGTGTGACCAATGCTCCGCGCATTGGCGTGTCTTGAGCGTGCCGTCAGCGCTGATAAAAACCGCCTCTCCGGGTTCGATGTCACGGACGAGCTTGAATCCCAGGGTGTCGATCGCGACGCTTTCCGAAGCGATGACATACTCGGGACCGGCGCCGCTCATGCGCTGCCCAAACACGATGGGCCGGATCCCGCGGGGATCGCGAAACCCGACGATACCGATCCCCGTGATCATGGCGACCGCGGCGTAAGCGCCCTGACAGCGCCTATGCACTTGGCTGACCGCATGAAAGACATCCGCGGCATCCACCTTGAGCTTCCCCAGACGCTGTAGCTCGTGGGCGAACACATTCAGCAACACCTCGGAATCCGAGTCGGTGTTCACATGCCGCAGATCGTCCCGGAACAACTCCCGTTTCAGCGCTTCGGCATTGGTGAGATTGCCGTTATGGGCAAGGCAGATCCCATAGGGTGAATTGACGTAGAAGGGTTGCGCCTCGGCCATCGACGCGCACCCCGCGGTCGGGTAGCGAACATGCCCGATGCCCACGTGACCCACCAGCTCGAGCATATGATGGGTCTGAAAGACGTCGCGCACCAGGCCGCTCGACTTGTGCAGGTGCAAGCGCCCTTCGTGGCAGGTCACGATGCCGGCGGCATCCTGGCCGCGATGCTGCAACACGGTTAGCCCGTCGTATAAGGACTGGTTCACGCTCGCGCCCGCTACGATTCCGATGATTCCGCACATAGGCTCGCCTCGCCTGACCACTATCCCGATGCTAACGATTTCCGCTCGGCCGGCGCCCGCGCGGAGTCGAATTGTATAGCGCCTCCCAGTCGCCCACAATGCGGCGTGCGCGCCGACTAAAACGTAAAATACGCCGCGACCTCGGGCGGCAAGTAGTTCCGCAACCACAGCGCCATGGCCTCGAAGCGGCCCAAGAGAACCGATTGCTCCCACCAGGGGTCCTGAGGCAGCGGTGTCAAACCGGCTATGAGCACCAAGACCGCCACCACGAGGGCGCCGCGCGCGACCCCGAACAGGATCCCCAGCACCCGGTCTGTCCCAGAGAGGCCCGAGCTCATAACTAGTTTGGCAATAATGGAATTAATGATAGCCCCGCACAGCAAGGTCGCGATGAACAGCGCCATGAACGCGATGATCAAGCGCGCCGAAGGCACCGAGATGTAAGGGGTCAATTGATCCGCGAGCGGCCGCATAAACGTCATTGCAACCAAGGTTGCCAAGATCCACGCCAAGAGCGAGAGGACCTCGCGAATCAATCCGCGCCAAATACTGATGAGCGCGGACAAGCCTATGATGGCGAGGATAGCGTAATCCGCCCAGATCATCGGTTGCCCGCGTTCAACCTCGCTAGGCCCCTACGCCGGGACTCTTCCCGCCAGGCCGGGTATAAGGACGCTGTAGAAAAACCCCATTATTCATCCTACCGCAACCACACAAGAAAAGCAGACCCGAAGAATAGCGGGCTATCGCAGCTACACCAGCGACAAGCCCTGCCCCTAACGATGGCAACGAAACCCTAGGGTATCCACCAATAGGAGAGAGAACTTTGGGAGGTGCCCAAAATTTCAAGTATTATTGGCCAGAAACTAGACGATAGCGATCATCGCATGCCACTCCAATCGGCCATCGGCAAACTCGTGGCGGGCCAAGACCTTTCCGGGGACGAGATGAGCACGGCCATGGAGCTCATCATGGGCGGGCAAGCCTCCGCGGCGCAGATCGGGGGTTTTCTGGTCGCGCTGCGGATGAAAGGAGAGACCGTGGCGGAGATCACGGCGGCGGCGCGGGTCATGCGGGATCTCTCCGAGCCCGTCGAAGCCGCCCCCGGCCATCTGGTGGACACTTGCGGGACCGGCGGCGATGGCGCAGGCACATTCAATATATCCACGACCAGTGCGTTGGTCGTGGCTGCCGCCGGTGGCCGGGTTGCGAAACACGGTAATCGCGGCGTTTCAAGCCGCTCGGGGAGCGCGGATCTCCTGGAGGCCGCAGGCGTTAACATCGCACTCACCCCGGCGCAAGTCAGCGCGTGTATCACTGAGATCGGCATTGGTTTCATGTTCGCGCCCGCGCATCACCAAGCCATGCGGCATGCCGTCGCGGCGCGCCGCGAGTTGGGGATCCGCACTCTCTTCAATCTCCTCGGGCCGTTGACGAATCCGGCCGGCGCGAGGGCCCAGCTTATCGGCGTTTTTCAAGCGCGCTGGACCGAGCCCCTCGCCGAGGTATCGCGTAACCTCGGCAGTACCCACGTGATGGCCGTTCACGGTGAGGACGGGTTGGATGAAATCAGTATCAGCGCGCCGACGCGAGTCACCGAATTGCGTGACGGAGCGATCGCCAACTATCGCTTGACGCCGGAGCAGTTCGGGATCGGCTCGGCCGATCTCGGCGCAATCAAGGCTGGCGATACCTTGGAGAGTCTGGCGCGCATGCGTTCCGTGCTCGATAACGATCCCGGGCCGGCCTTGGATATCGTGCTACTCAACGCGGGAGCAGCCCTCTATGTGTGCGGAGTCGCCCGAGAAATTTCCGCGGGCGTCGCCTTAGCGCGGGAAACCCTCGCTCAAGGGAACGCGCGGCGGAAATTGGAGCAACTTGTCAAAGTGACCAACGCTTTTTAAGCACGCCGCGTCCGCTGGTTATTTATGGCTTAGCAGCGGCGCGCTCTTTGTCGATGAGGAAATCGATCACCTTAAGCATGTCACTAAAGCTGATACCCACTTCTCCGGGCGTGCGAAACTTTCCGTTGATGACGACCTTAGGCACGCCATCGATGCCATACTGTTTAATGGACTGGAGGGCCTGTTGGACTTTGGCATCCACCGCAAATGAGCTGAACGCCTCAGTAAACGCTTCCTTCGAGACGCCGTTTTCGGCAAAAAACTCGGCGAGTGACGCCTCATCGTCCAGCCGCCGCTTGGACTCGTGCAACGCCTTGAAGAAAGGAGAGTGAATTTTATCGACGACCCCCAATGCCTCGGCGGCATAGTAGGCTTTTGCATGGAGATGCCAGGCTTTATTGAAGGCCGCCGGTATGCGGCGAAATTCGACATCCGGGGCTTTGCTTGCGGCCCATTTATTAATATACGGCTCAAAATCGTAACAATGAGAGCATCCGTACCAGAACACCTCAATGACCTCGATCTTCCCGTCCGTCGCGACCGGCTGGGCAGGAACGATTTCTTGATAATGCTTTCCGATCTGATAGCGAGCGTTCGATGCCGGTACTTCCGCGAAACCGCTACTAGCAAAGAACATAAGTGCGACTACCCACCGAAACCTTGCGTGCATAACACCCCCCTTAAAGTGGTTTGAATCGAAGTGGCCGACGCCTGAATCGAAGGGTTCCCGAGGGCGGCAGCTTCTTGCCTGAGGCATGGTCGCGAGTCCGGCTGTCCCACTCTACCGTAATCCCGCGATATATGACGCCACCGCCTCGATTTCCGATTCAGACATTCTGGCGGCGATCGCCTGCATCGTCTGTCCGTTCTTGCGCTCCGAGGAGCGATAAGCGTGCAGTTGGTTGCGCGTGTACGCCGCATGCTGACCGCTTAGGGCCGGAAACCCGGCCGCCGGATTCCCGGCGCCCGCGGGTCCATGACATGCCATGCAGGCCGGGACCCCGGTGGTGGCGTTCCCGCCGCGATATAAGCGCTCACCCGGCTCCGCAAGCCCTGCGTCCGCCATCCCCGTTTGTCGTTTCTGAGCCGAGTAGAATTCCGCAATATCGGCGATGTCCGTTTCACCAAGCGGGGCCGCCATCTGACTCATCACTTCATTCTTGCGCGCCCCCGATTTGAAGTCGCGAAGCTGTTGCGCAAGATACTTCGGATGCTGGCCGGCGAGCTTTGGCCACTCGGGATTTTGACTGTTTCCGCGCTCCCCGTGGCAGGCCGCGCACACGGCCGCCTTAGCCTCCCCCGCCGTCGGGTTCGCTTGCCCGTCGGCAGGGACCAGCGCCAGTGCCACGACAAGGAAGGCTATGGATTTGCTCACGTGGTCTAAGGATACAACATGCGTTTGCCGCTTGACATCCGGCAGCACGACGTTTGTGGTGGGCAGCGGTTGGAACGACGGCGCCGCTTAGCGCGCACCCGGCGATAGGGAAAAAAAGGCCCCGGTGCAACTAGGGAAGAAATACTTACCGGGGCCAACTTGGCCCGGTTGGGGATACCGGGCAGAAAGTCCCGCTCAGGGAGGGAGAGCGGGAACGTTCATAGCGAACGTACCTGCTAAGACGCGGGCACCCGCGGAAAGTTCCAACGACGCTAGCCCGGCCGCGCTCCGCCAGAATGCTTATTCACCGGCAACCGATTGCGATCCCGGCACTGAGCGCGCGCATCAAGGAACTAGATTAATTGCATGACAAAAATTGTTTAAGCTGTTATAAATAAGATAGAAAATAGAAATTCGATTAAATCTTCGCAAATTCCGCCGCCGGTCAAGCGGCGTGCATGAATGGGCGCACTCAAAGCGAATAGTCCACAAAGTTATCCACAGATTTTGTGGATTAACGGATTTAGGCAAGCGAGGACAGAATGTTACAAAATTTTCATAAAACAAACATTCAACATAGTTTCTAAATTTGAGAACGATAAGAGAATATTCAGAGGGTGCAGGCGCATCTGAATAAACTCAAAGCATCGCTGTCCGGCCAAAAAGCCCGATAGACGCTCTGTGGCAGCACATGCCCAGATGTACTGTGAGCTGCTCAACAAAGTCTACGGATAATCCAACGTAAAGCACGGTGAAATCCCCATCCGCGGGTCGATATCACATCTCGGGGAGCGGTAAGCGGAAAAGGAGGTTCAAGCGATTCTTCTCTCCACGGCGCTCGTAGTAACAGCGGTCGGAGAACTGACGGATCAGATGCACTCCCCGGCCACCGATTTTTGCCTCGGCAAGGGTCGATGGACGCACTAAGACCGGAACGCTCAACGGATCAAACGCAATACCATCGTCCTCGACCTCCAAGGCAAGAGAATCCGCATCGTAGCTGATCTTCACATCGATTTGGTGGGGTCCTTGATCGGAATATCCGTAGCTTATAATGTTATGCACCGCCTCTTCTAAACAGAGGTCCAGCCGGAACGTGATATCGTCCGGCAAAGCGAGGCGATGGCTGATATCCCGGACCCACCGCGCCAACCGCCGCACCTCGGAAGTATCGCTGGTGAAACTAACCGCAAAGTATTGCAAAAAACCTTTTCCTGGTGAGATAGCGCCACGTTCGAAGTCCCTCCCGAGGCCGGGCCGGATGCGTTTAGGCTTGCTGAAATAATCGCAGCGCGGATTCGATATCGTCACATAGGGGGATCAACGTATCGATGCCGGTGGTCACGAGCGTCTTTCTTACCATCGGGTCGGGCTTGAATATGACCATCTTATGACCGCGCCGGTTGAGCGCCTTGGCATTTGATAACAGCATCCGGATAGCGATAGAGGCGAGATAGCTGACGGCGGACATGTCAACGATCACATCGGACTTGGCGCTCGCGGTCACTGCCGTAAAGCGAAGGTCCAGGGCATCGGATCCCGCGATGTCCAAGCGGCCGGCAAGAATGACCTTCATGATTCCGTCGCTGAGCTGCTCGGTTTGCAATTCCATGATCGATCCTCGGCCGTTGAGGGTACACATGCAGTATAGTGTTTGAGCGCCACCAGAGGCTGACGCTAGAAACTAAGATACTGATTTCACCTCCGATCAGCAACAGGCCCCCAGGGCAACACCGGTTTTTCTCCCGGCGGTTTCAAGGGTAAATTGCGTATTGTTCGATGAAAACCTCGCTCATCCGGCACCGAAGCGGTGGTAATGTCCGGTATCTTGAGCAGCATGGCGACTTTGGCCAGCGCGATTGCGTTGCGGCGCAGTTCCGGTACTGGGATGTCCTTGACCAATTGGAACAGACCACTCTGGTGGTCGATCAGCAGCAATGACGGCATCGTCGGGATTGATCATCGCGTTGTTTCGGGATCTCTTCGCTTGGCTCATGACGTTCTCCTTGGGG
Source organism: Chromatiales bacterium (assembly GCA_043673925.1). Classification (GTDB taxonomy): domain Bacteria; phylum Pseudomonadota; class Gammaproteobacteria; order JACCXJ01; family JACCXJ01; genus USCg-Taylor. The sequence continues at coordinate 8,318 of JBIMKC010000094.1, forward strand.
TTGGTTTCGCTAGAAGGGGCTCGCGCCCCGACTATCGCATGATGGGCGGCTCGTTACGCACGGTCATGACAAGCGCCCCATCTTGCCGCTCTGGTAATCCGCCATCGCCTGGCGAATTTCCTCTGGAGTGTTCATGACGAACGGCCCGCTCCCCACAATGGGTTCGTCAATCGGCTCGCCGCTGAGCAGCAGTGCCGTAGCGCTCTTTGCGCTTTCAATGCAAATGGTTTCCCCCGCGCGGTCAAACAGTCCGACCTCCGCCGCTTCGATGGCCTCGGAGCCACTCACACGTACAGCGCCTTTGAGCACCACGAGCGCCGTTGTGTAACCGTCGGGCACGGCAAGGTCGATCCGCTGGTCAGTCGCAAGGCGGAGATCCCGAACATGGATGGGTGTATAGGTCTTGGCCGGCCCCTTCGCCCCGGCGAACTCGCCGGCAATGACGCGCACGGTTCCTTGGCCGTTAGGGAGACTCACGGCGGGAATCTGGCTGTTCAAAATGCCCTGGTAGCGTGGCGCCGCCATCTTGTCCTTGGCGGGCAGGTTCACCCAAAGCTGCACCATCTCGAACATACCGCCGCGTCGCGCGAAATCTCGTCCGTGAAACTCTTCATGTACCAGGCCGGATGCTGCGGTCATCCACTGCACGTCGCCGGGACCGATGCTCCCACCGCCGCCTGAGGAGTCGCGGTGCTC
>JBIMKC010000095.1:0-8991 GCA_043673925.1 Chromatiales bacterium
CGCCAATGAGAGACGTTAAAGAGATTGGAGTTCCTATCCGGTTAAACGAGCCCGCCGTTCACGCGCAGCGTCTGCCCGGTGATAAACGCGGCCTCGTCCGAGGCCAGGTAGAGCGCGGCATGGGCAACGTCTTCCGGGGCGCCGAATCGTTGCAAGGGCGTGCGTTCGACGATGGCGCCGTAGGCGTCCGGGCGCATGATCTCTTTTGCGAACGCCGTCTCGATCCAGCCGGGGGCGAGATCGTTGACTCGCACCTCGGGCGCATAGGAACGCGCCAGACACTTGCTGAAACCGAGGACCCCGGCCTTCACCGCGGCGAACATCTCCGGATTGCGGCCTTCCATGCCATGGAGCGCAAGGTCCCAGGATATGTTGAGGATGACCCCCGATCCGGCGGCCTTCATGAGCGGCGCGACAGCCCAGCAACAGTAAATCGTGCCCTTGAGATCGACCTCGATCAGCCGCTCGAGTTTTTCCGCTGGCTGGAGTGACGCGCCCTCGCCGGTCAGGATATCGGCCCCGGCGATGTTGGCCCAGATGTCGATGGGGCCGAGGAGCGCGTGCGACGCCTCGATCAACCGTCCGACGTCATCGGGGCTGGAAACGTCGGCCTGAAGGGCGTGGGCCTCCCCGCCCCCCGCCGTGATCTCGCGCACCAACTCCTCGGCCGAGGCACGCGAGCGCCGATAGTTCAGCACCACCCGCGCCCCATGCCGCGCGAACAGGCGGGCCACGGCGCGCCCGATCCCGGAGCTGGCGCCGGTGATGACGGCGGTTTTATTGAGAAGCCGGCTCGCGCTCATGCTCGTCTCTCGGCATAGGCCTTACGCACTTCGTCCGCGACGATCGCGAGGCCCTGCTCGACCACCTCTGGTGCTTGCGCATAGGTTATCCGTAGACATTCCCGGCCCTGCTGGGCTTCCCCAATCCCCGGGAAAAAATAGTGTCCGGGAACGACGAGAACACCCCGATCCTTGAGCCGCTGATACAGGATCTCGCTCGTGATCGGCAGATCCTTGAACCACAGCCACAGAAAGATAGCGCCCTCGGCCTTATGCAGAAGAAAAGGGTATGCATCTAGTTCGTCGGTCAGTTGCGCGACCGCTTCCCTAGCCTTGGACTCATAGTAGGGTTTGATCACTTCGCGGCCGAGCCGCAACACCTCGCCGCTACGGAATAGATCGAGCATCAACGCCGATCCCACATTGGGCGGGGCCAGGTTGATGATCGCGTTAATGCGCGCGATGGCATCGATCACCTCCTCGCGGGCAATGACGATGCCGGTGCGCGTCCCCGGAAGCCCGAACTTCGAGAGGCTCAGCGTCAGGATAACGGACTCGTCCCATAGCGGTTGTACTTCGCTGAAGAGGATGTTCGGAAACGGCGCGCCATAGGCGCTGTCCACGATGAGGGGGATGTCATGCGCCCGTGCAAGTTTGATCAGGGCTTGCATCTCGCTGTCGGTCAGGACGTTACCGGTGGGATTGGTCGGTCTCGATACGCAGATGGCGCCTATTTCATCCGCCCACGCGATGCGGTCCACATCGACATGATACTTAAACGTGTGCTTGTCGATGAGTTCAATGCTCGGGAGTGTGGCGGCGAAGAAATCGGGCGCGAGGCCAAGGTTCGAGTAACCGATATATTCGGGGCACATCGGTAACAGGATCTTCTTGTTCCGTCCGTCTTCCGCGGCGCCAGCGAACATATTAAAGAGCATGAAAAAAGCGCACTGGCTGCCGCCGGTTAAAGCGACATTCCGCGGCCCTATGTTCCAACCGTACTCCTGGCGCAGGAGACCGGCCACGGCCTCGATGAACGCGGGATCTCCTTGGGGCGGGCTATAGTCGCCGATGACCCGCCCCAGCGCTCCCGGTGCAGCGAGTAGGTTTTGCATCCTGGCCTCGAGGACCGATTCGACCTCCGGGATATGCGCAGGATTACCGCCGCCCAGCATCAACATGCCTTTGTTGACGGCGAGCGCCTGCCCGAGATCTTCCATGAGCCGGAGGATCCCCGAAGGCTGTGTAAACCGCTGTCCGAACAGTGAAAGCCGCATCGTTAAAGTATTAATGCACTGTCAGCGCGGGTTTCCGGTGCCGATCCGGGGCCGCGCAACCCCTGAAATCCTGGCCTATAATGTATCGCCGCGCCGGGCTTCGCTCGCCGCGAATCGTTACGGCTGAAATCTGGTGAAAATCGAGATACGTCATCAAGCGATCGATCCCTGGGCGGAGGTGACCCGTTACGAGCAGGTGCTGGCTCGAGAACGGGGCTCGTACGGCGCGTGCGCCGTTTTCGTGGGCACGATGCGCGACTTCAACGAAGGCACATCCGTCCGCGCCATGACGCTCGAGCATTATCCCGGAATGACCGAAAATCATCTCGAACAGATTGGCCAGGAGGCGCAGGCGCGCTGGCCGATCCTCGATGGCCTCATCATTCATCGGGTCGGGGAGGTGCAACCGGGCGATCCGATCGTCGTCATCGCGGTGTGGTCCGCGCACCGGTCGGCGGCCTTCGAGGCCTGCCGGTTCTTGATTGAAGACCTCAAGTCGCGCGCGCCTTTTTGGAAGCAGGAGACATTGGCGGAAGGCGCCCGCTGGGTCGAAAAAAACACCGGCTAAACCAACCCGAAAAACGGCTGCACATCGACGAACGTTCCCGGCTCGACGCGGCCCCAATCGGTGGGGAGCACGATGAAACAGTTGGCCGCGCTCATGGAGCGAAGGATCGCCGAGCCCTGCGATCCGGTGCTGTGGACCACTAGCTCGCCCTGGTCGTCGCGCTCGATCACCCCGCGCTGGTATTCCACCCGTCCCGGTTTTTTCCTGAGCGGGCTCATGCAGCGGGCCTTGATGAGCAAGGGGGTGATTTCGGTTTCGCCCATGAGGTGGCGAAGCGCCGGCTGGACCAATTGATAAAACGTGGCCATCACGGAGACGGGATTGCCGGGGAGACCGAAGAAATACGCGCCGTGCACGCGCCCGAAGGCGAGGGGGCGGCCGGGCTTTATGGCTACTTTCCAGAATGCTACCCGGCCGGCGCTCCGTAGCGTCTCGGTGATGTAGTCCGCGTCTCCGACCGATGCCCCGCCGGTCGTAATGAGAACATCCGCGCTCGCCGCGGCCTCTGCGAAGGCTTGCTCCAATGCCTCGCGCACATCGCGGACCACGCCCATGTCGATGAGATCGACGCCAAGGCGCGTCAAACCCCCGTGGAGCGTGTAGCGGTTACTGTCGTAGATCGCTCCGGGAGACAGGGGCTCGCCGATCGAACGCAGCTCATCGCCAGTCGAAAAAAAAGCCACCCGCGGCCGCCTCGTGACCGCGATCTCGCCCATCCCCAAGGACGCGATAAGCCCGAGATCGGCGGGCATGAGCCGTTTTCCGGCACTGAGCACATGCTCGCCCTTCGCAATGTCCTCGCCGGCCGGCCGCACGTTCTGACCCGGTTTTTGACCCGATCGCACCCGGATCACATCGCCGGCGGCTTCGACCTGTTCTTGCATGATCACGGTATCCGCGCCGGGAGGCATGAGCGCCCCGGTGAAGATGCGGACGCAATGACCGGCCGCGACATCGCCTTCGAAGGGCTTGCCGGCCCAGGCAGTGCCGCGAAGCTTGAGCGCCGCGACGCCCGCGCGGGGCAGATCGGCCGCTTTGAGCGCGTAGCCGTCCATGGCGGCATTGGTGTGCGCGGGCACGTCGAGGGTGGACACGATTTCGCGCGCTAATACCCGCCCGAGCGCGCTGCGTACTGGGACGACTTCGGGCGATTTTAAGGGCGTAATTTCCGACAGGATGCGCTTGAGCGCCAGATCGGGCGCCAGCGAGTCCGGATCGTGGTCATCCGCGCAGCTCGGCGCGAGCGGGGTCTTCGCGCTCATGTTTGTAAAGCTCCGCTCGCGGCCGGCCGCCGGCCGGCCATCGTGTCTTCGGCGGCCGCGAGCTCTTCGGGCGTGTTGACATTGACAAAGGCCTCCCGGGTGTCGGAGAAGTCCGCAATCGCAAGCCGGTGCTGCGCGTACCAGCGGTCGATTTTACGGCCGCCGCTCGAAAGGAACCGCGATAAAGACGATCGCAGACCGCGGGTGATGAGCGCGAATACCGGTTGCATCCACTCGCCGTCGTGGACCACCGCAATCTCGGCGTCCGCCTCGGTGAGGGCGGCGTAAAGCCGCTGACCAAGCGCCGGGGGCAAGAACGGAGAATCACACGGCACGCTCAGCAAATAAGGGGTGGCCGCGAGGCGCAGGCCGCTGTCCATCCCCGCCAAAGGTCCGCAATACCCGCCGACCGCATCCGCAAACACGCGGTAGCCCTGGCTCGAGTACGCCTCCGCATTGCGATTGGCGTTAATGACGATGTCGCAAACCTGGGGCGCGAGCGCCGCGATGACGTGAGCAACCAGCGGCTGGCCCGCCAAGGGCAGCAGCCCCTTGTCCTGCCCCCCCATGCGCTGCGCGCGCCCGCCGGCCAGGATCAGTCCCGTGATCTGGGTGCGAGTGTCAAGCATTTCAGGCATTGGGTAGACAGCGTTTCAGGTGCGTGCTGGTGGCCATGCGCTATTATTGGTTGAGGGGGCGGGATTGACAAGAAACCCCCACTCGAACGGGTATACGCGATTGCGGAGAGGTCTCGGAGGCCAGCCATGAACGAGGACACATTCAACCTGGAAGTGCGGAAGTTTTTAAAGAAGGTCGGCGTTAGCTCCCAGCGCGAGCTCGAGCGCGCCGTGCGGGAGGGCATCGCCGCGGGTCAACTGAGTGGTGCGGAGCGGCTAGCGGTGACGATCACCTTGGAGGTCGGCGGCTTGGGGCTACGCCACACGATTGCCGACACCATCGCGCTCGAATAGACGCCGGCGATCGGGACCGTGCGATCGGCGCGGCGCCCGAAGGGCTCAGAGCTTGTGAAGAAATCGTCGCGAGCAAGTCCGCCCGCGAGGCGCACGGCGCGGAGGAACCGCAGTGTATGTGGAAATACATGAGGATTCCGAGCGCCGCGCAACGAAGCGGGCGGGCTGCGCAGTAGATTTATTCACAAGCTCTCAGCGTTTCGTTGTGTCCTTTTGGGTAAAGATTGGGAACGGGGTAACGTTGGCGCCGTCGGCGCCTGCCTGTGTCACCTTAACCTGGCCTTCCTTATCGACCTCATCGATACGAATGATGGCATGCAGAGGAATATAGGTGCGGTTGACGCCACCGAATTCCGATTTCAATTGCTCTTCGGAAGGATCGACGACCAGCGTAGAGCGCGTTCCGAACACCAGCTTATCGACCTCGATAAAGCCGTACATACCGCTCTGCACGACGTTCTTTGCGTAGATCTCGTAGACCCGACCTTGGTTATGAAAGATCACCTTATACATACGACGTTTCCGCGTTATGAACAGGAGCGAATTCCGCGGCTGATTGTAGCACAACCGCTACCGGCATCTAAGGCAAAACCGGTGCCGCAATGCGTTTAGGGTGAAGAAGGGCGCACCTTGGCTGCGTCGTCCGCGGGCGCGAGCACCCCGGCAATAAAGCGGCCGAGGGTCGGCATGTAGTGATTAACATCCGCGCTGAATGCGTCGTTGTGGCCGCCGGTGCGTTCCAGGAACATCTTGCGGGCGGTGATTGCTTTATAGAGCCGTTCGCCGTGCTCGAAGGGTACGATCTCATCGTCGCGGCTATGGACGATGAGTATGGGGCAAGCGACTTTAGCGATGCGCTCCAGCGTAGGGTAGTGGAGCCGCAATAAGAGGTCCACCGGCGCGAACGGATAGTAACGCTTTGCCAGATCGCGCAAAGAGGTAAAGGGCGATTCGAGAATGACAGCGGCCGGCCGGTTGCGGGTGGCCAGCCAGACGGCGACGGCCCCGCCCAGCGATTCGCCGAAGACGATGATTTCCTCGGGCGCGAGGCCGCGCGTGCGCGTCAGGTATTCCCAGGCGGCCTCGGCGTCTTGGTAGGTGGCGTCTTCGCTCGCATCGCCCTCGCTCAAGCCATAGCCGTGGTAATCAATGATGAAAGTGTTGAGCGCCAGGGCGTGGAATGCTTGCAGCGCGGCGAGCCGGTGGGAGATGTTCCCGCCGTTCCCGTGCAGGTAGAGAACCGTCGCGCGCGCTTTGTCCGCGGGCACATACCAGCCATGAATACGGGCGCCGTCGCCGGTGCTTAAGTAAACCGATTCATGCGCAAGCCCGATGTGCTTCGGCGTCGCAACCAGCGCTTTCGTTGGAAAATAGATGAAATTGGGTTGAAACACGTACAAGGCGAACGTCAGCAGCAGCCACGTGATGACCACGATCGTAAAAAGCGTAAGCAGCAGGTTTTGCATCGGATTGCGTTGAGTTTTTTCGTCGGCCTCAAAGTCACCGACGATCCTCGAGTGTTAGTACGATTGCCGGACCTGCTCGCGGCTACCAAAGCCCTTGATGAAATCGTAGGCAGCCACTGCTGGCCTGGCTAATGTTCGTGCAATCTTTGTGGGGATCCCAAAGGGGCGTGTGTTAGGTGCCTTTGCGATAGACCTCGCGGCGATGACCGACTTTGACCACCTCTACGACCCGCGCGACGTCATCTACAGCGTACACCACACGGTAGTTGCCTTGGCGAACACGATATCGACTCTCGGAACCCGCAAGCTTTTCACAGCCCAAGGGGCGAGGTTCCTCTGAGAGCGTCGCGATTCGAGAAATGATACGTCGGCGATCCCTCTTGGAGCCAATGGCATCAATCTCCTTCACGGCTGATGGCTTGATGAGTAGCCTATATTCGGCCACGCTTTCTCAAATCTTGTACGAAGGACTCGAAGGAAATGCTGCGCTCGCCTTTACGCTCCTCGAAGGCTGATAGGTCTTCAGCATCTTCCGCTAGAATGCCTTTGACCGCCTCGTTAACCATTTCGGAAATGGAGCGATGGGAGGCTGCGGCTCTTAGCCGAAGAGCTTGATGGACCTCGGCATCAAAATAAACGGTGGCACGCTTTTGAGTTTCCATGGGTTTAGCCTAACGTCCAGACGTTGGAGCGTCAAGTCATGCGAAGTCAAAGGGGCCAGGTCCTGGTTGCGACATTGCCACTACCCGATTAGGCATTTAGTTATGGGAACCATACTGCCGTATGATCGAGCCCACTTGAATCTGGAACTCAGTGTAGAACACCTTGCGACCTAGTTCTTGTGCCTCCCGATGTTCTGGGTGCTCCCGCCAAGCGCGTAAGGTTTCCTCGGACTTGGACTCAATGACTGACACCCGCTCTTCGTCCTCTGCAATGAATGTCTTGAAGCTTATGAATCCTGGCATGCCTTCGGCGAGCGCTCGCATGCGGGCTGCCATCTCGTAGTAAGCGGCTGCATGCTCGGAATTGAGGCGAGAACGAAAAATCGTCACTATCATGGGCTACTTCCCTTTGTTGGGCTTATTAGGATCGAGCATTGACACAAGACGTCGGGACGTCTATGCTGCAAAACATGGAAGAACAAATCTCACGCTACTCTCCCGGCCAAGTTCGAGACGCTATTCTGCAGGTGATGGCGTTTACCTCTAAGCCCTTGTCCGTTAGGGAAATCGAAGGCCGCGTACAGCAAATCGCGGGGCCAACGCCTCCCTCCTCAATCAGATCGTACTTACGATTAAATACCCCTGACATTTTCGTCCGCGAAGAACGTGGTGTCTACCGTCTTCGGGACAACGGCACTGGTGGGGTACAGCGAGAAATCGCTCAAGCACAGAGTTGGAAAACGCCATTTACCTACGGGAGCTCCACATTGGTTAATGCTGATTGCTTTGATTGGATAGAAAATCAAGATTCAAACAGCATCCACGCGGTTATAACTGATCCACCGTATGGATTGCACGAATATACGCCTGACCAACAAGCGAAATTGCGCAAAGGTAAAGGAGGTGTTTGGCGTATTCCTCCATCTTATGACGGTCACCAACGATCCCCGCTGCCGCGATTCACGACACTTACACAAGAACAGTTGGAGCAACTTCTAGCCTTCTTCTACATTTGGGGAAGATTACTCTTACCTAAACTCGTTCCTGGGGCACATGTTGTGGTTGCCTCAAATCCACTTGTTTCTTATCTCGTTTCAAGTGCATTGGCTGATGCAGGACTGGAACGAAGAGGTGAAATCGTGCGCCTTACTATGACCATGCGAGGCGGCGACCGCCCAAAAGCGGCACATGAGGAATTCAGTGGCGTCAGTGTAATGCCCCGATCTATGTGGGAACCATGGGTTGTTTTCAGAAAACCTCTTGAAGGTCGCGCACAAGATAATCTACGAAAATGGAAAACGGGAGGGTTTCGCCGCCCCACCGAGGACAAGCCGTTCGGTGATGTCATTGCGTCAGCCCCTACTGGAAAGAATGAAAAATCTATTGCACCTCACCCAAGCCTAAAACCGCAAGCATTCATGAGACAACTTGTTCGCGCCGCTTTACCTCTAGGGGAAGGTGTAATTCTTGATCCCTTTGCGGGGGCTGGTTCCACATTGGCAGCGGCAGAGGCGATAGGTTACACGAGCATTGGAGTAGAAAAGGATTCACATTATTTTGACATCGCATGCGGTTCTATTCCCAAGCTGGCTCAATTCAAGCCAAACGGGGAATTCTAAAGCCTGTATATCCAGCTACCCCGAAGTTTCTTGATACCTTCTTTATGTAAAGTGGCAGTACGAGTTCCTAATTCTCCACGGGGATTCTTGCGGAAGTCATCGATAGTTACTTGGCCCAAGTAGACTTCGGTGAAAGTCATTGGTTTTCGGCCCATCGCTGGTTCTGAATTGGTATCCACCATGTAGACAAACACACACATCCACTGTCCTCGTGCCCCATGAGTATCAACAGCTCCCCCCGCCTTTCTTGTTGTCTTGATCTCTACTCCTTCGGTACCTGCTTTGACCGCATTGTCTGCATAAACACCTTGGGCGATTAGATCTGGGTGGCCATTAAAATATTTGTTCTCTGTTAATACACGGGAATGTTTAGCAAGACTAGCC
>JBIMKC010000096.1:0-8975 GCA_043673925.1 Chromatiales bacterium
ACGATCTCATGGCCGGCCGCACCCCAAATCCCCCAAAGGACTGGTCGGAAGAGGAAAGGCGGGCTACTCCTGCACCTCCGGCCGATGCCGCGCCCGCACCGGCTTGAGTCGCGCCCACGCCAGGAGCGGTCTCTACCCGACAACAAACGCTCATTGTTTTACTGGTGCCGGCGAGAGGAATCGAACCCCCGACCTACTGATTACGAATCAGTTGCTCTACCGACTGAGCTACACCGGCGAATGCGTGCGCCCTAAGTCAACGCAAGTATATGCAATGTGGTGATTTTGTAAAATAGTGCGCTCTTACTTATCTCGAATCCTTACGATAACATCCACGGCTTCTTGCACCGTTCCGTAAGGCAAGGCCGGGAGTTCCGGAATGTGCAATGCGTCGGGATCGAGGTCGATCAAAGCGCCCTGGTCTACGTTATAGAAATGAAAGTGAGCGCTGGTATTCGAATCATAAAACACCCGTTCAGGATCGACGATGACCTGCTGGACGATCCCGCGCGCCGCGAAAAGCCGCAGGGTGTTGTAGACGGTAGCCTTGGATACCGCTTTGCCGCGGCGACGAAGCTGGTCGAGCACCTGCTCGGCCGATAAGTGTTGATGCTCTTGCAGCAACAGCAGCGCGATCTCCACGCGCTGGGCCGTCGGCTTGATTGCTTGCCGTTGCAATAGATGAACGGCGGCGGATTCATCGTGAACGAGCATCGAATGCGCTTAAGGTGCTCTGCCCGAGTTTGATCGTTAGTGTACGCCTAACGCCGGTTGCTTGCACCGTCCCGGCGCGCGTGCTCAAAACCCGGCCAAGCAAACACTTCCCGATCGACGACCGGCGAGCGTACCAAAATCAAGTCCGCGACTAAGCGCGCCGATCCCGGCGCCAAGGTCACACCCAATCGATGATGCCCGGTATTCGCATACAGCCCGCGAATCGCGGGATGGGCCGCGATGATGGGTGTGTCGCGTTGTGCGTAGGGCCTCAAACCCGACCAATGCCCCGCAAATTTAGCTTGCTCTAGTTCCGGAACCAGTGCGAACGCGGCCGCTTCCAATACGGATCGAGCCCCCGGCGTGACCGACTTGTCGAACCCCACACGCTCAAGCGTGCTGCCGATCAGGACACGCCCGTCGGCGCGGGGCACGGCGTAGATTTCCTCGCGCAGCAGGATATGGTGGAAAAGCGGGGTTTGGGTTTCGAAGAGCAGCATTTGACCGCGTACCGGCGCCAGCGCCGGGGGGAAGGGTAGTCCGGCGAGTAGTTGGCCACTCCATGCGCCACCGGCGATAATGACCGCTTCGCTCAAAAAGCGACCCGCGCTGCTATTCGCACCGACGACCCGATGATGGGACACGGTAACTGAAGACACCTGCGCGTTCTCGTAGATACCAACCCCCGCTTGACGCGTCACGGCAGCGAGGGCGCGCAGCAACCGCGGGTTACGGATCTGGGCCACGCTAGGCCACCGCAGGGCCTGGTCGAATGCGTGCACCCGCGGTTCCAGAGCCTGTAGTTCCGCACGGCCGAGGATCTCGAAGCGATCACGGCTATGAGCCCAGGAGGAGGTTTCGCCGTTGAGCGCCGCGTCGAGCAGCAAGAGACCCGATTGCATCCATTCGCAATCGATGCCGGTGAGATCAAGGAGCTCCCGGGCCAATGCGGGGTAACGGACCTGGCTCCAGCGCAGGAGGGGATCGAGCGCGCTCGGGATGCTCCAAGGCGGCAGCGGCCCGAGTATGCCTGCCCCCGCCCAGGATGCCTCCTGTCCCAGGCGATGGCGTTCGAGAAGGACGACCTTACACCCTGCCTTGGCCAGTTCCCACGTGGTGAGCATTCCAATCACGCCCCCGCCCACTACGATGCAGTCAGCAAGCATTCGACGACCGAAATGCATCGGCGTTCGGGAGGTTTAATCTCCCAACCGATAGGCTTATCGCAATAACGTGATCGCCGGCGGGGCGCCGTGATGGTCTGAATTACGTCAGCGCTACGTCCGCATTGGAGCTCTTGGCGAGCTCCCTCGGGAGACTGAACACGACTCTCTCGCGTATGCCGGCCGCTTCCAAAACCGTCCTGCCACCCCATTCCTTTAGCTTTTGCACCACCTGCTCGACCAGCACCTCGGGTGCCGATGCTCCCGCCGTCACCCCTACGGTCTGTTTGTTGTTTACCCATGCATGTTCGATTTCGGCCGCGCTATCGATCAAGTACGCGGGGATCCCTTGCTTTTCCGCGATCTCTTTGAGGCGCGTGGAGTTCGAGCTGGTTTGCGATCCGACCACGAGGATCACGTCACATTCCTTGACCATTCGCTTCACCGCGTCTTGGCGGTTTTGCGTGGCGTAACAGATGTCCTCTTTCTTCGGTCCGATGATTTTCGGGAAACGCTCTCTCAGGGCATCGATAACTTCCGCCGTATCGTCCATCGACAGCGTGGTTTGCGTCACGAAGGCGATGCAGTCCGGGGTTCTCACTTGCAGGTCCCAGACATCTTGGACGGATTCCACCAGGTACATGCCGCCTGCCCCATCGCCGCGCCGGTACTGCCCAAGGGTGCCTTCGACCTCCGGGTGGCCGGCATGGCCAATCAGAATGCACTCCCTTCCCTCGTCTTGGTAGTGGCCCACCTCCATATGCACCTTGGTCACCAGCGGACAAATCGCGTCGAACACACGCAGTCGGCGGTGCGCGGCTTCATCCCGCACCGCCTTGGCAACGCCATGGGCGCTGAAAATGACCACCGAATCATCCGGAACATCCTGAAGCTCGTCCACGAATATGGCGCCTTTCTCGCGCAGTCCGTCCACGACATATTTGTTATGCACTACCTCGTGGCGTACATAAACCGGCGCGCCGTACAATTCTAAGGCCCGCTCGACAATGCCGATGGCGCGATCGACTCCGGCGCAAAAACCGCGCGGGTTCGCTAGCACAATTTTCATCACAGCACTCTCCTGCCGCTCATTTACGTAGCCACACTACGATTTCTAAACCCTTATGTCGATACATCGCGTTTCAAACCGTCAACTAAGATCATCGCCGCCCCCACCGTGATGGCGGCATCCGCGATATTGAAAGCAGGCCAGTGCCAGGCTCCGTAAAAGACATCAATAAAATCCACAACGTAACCGGAAACAACTCGATCCCAAAGATTACCTGCCGCGCCCCCAAGGATAAGCGCCAGCGCGCACGCGATCCACGGCCGCTCGGCGGGCGTTTTGAGTAACCATACCACGATCCCTAGGCTGACGGCCGTCGCCAGAAAAATAAACAGCCACCGTTGCCAGCCACCCGCTTGCCCGAGGATGCTGAAGGCGGCGCCGGTATTGTGGACCAGCGTTAGATTGAAAGACGGAAACAGCGCCTGCGGTTCGTGCAGCGTCAAATAATGACTCGCGAGGACCTTGGTCAACCGATCCAGCATGATAATTCCGGTCGCGAGCCACAGCCACCTGCCGGCGCTGCCTGGGGCGCTTGCCAGCTTCGTCTCCACTTCAGCACAGTCTTCGTTCTTGCCGTTCACCATCATCCAACTCGCCTACGCATAACGCCGGATTTCGCCCGCGCCGTTTACGTTGCTCACACAGCGGCCACATAAGGTCGGGAAGGCCGCGTCGGCACCGACATCGTGCCGATGGTGCCAACAACGGCCGCACTTTGGTTGCGCCGAGGGTAACACCGCGAGCTTAAGCTCGGGGATCACCGTATCCTTTGTTTGTTGCCCGGCCTGAGCGAGCGCATCGACCTGCGCGGCGCTCGTGATCATGACAAACCGGAGCTCATCCTCGAAGGCGGTTAAGGAATCGAATAGCGCACCGTTGCAATAAAGGTGCACGTCGGCGTCCAGCGATGATCCGATCCGGCCGGCGACCCGCAAACCCTCGAGCTCCTTCGCGACGACCTCGCGCACCGTGATCACCCGCTCCCAAAGACTGGGATCAAAACGGTCTTCCGCGGGACGCGGCGCTTGATACCATTGTTCTAGAAATACCGACTCGCCCCGTTGGCCTGGAATGTAGGGCCAGATCTCATCCGCGGTGAAGCTCAAAATCGGGGCCAGCCAACGCGTGAACGCCTCGATAATATGATACATGGCGGTCTGCGCCGAGCGCCGTCCCAGGCTCTCGCGCGGCATCGTGTACTGACGGTCCTTGATAATGTCGAGATAGAAGCTCCCCAATTCCAGCGCGCAAAACTTGTGCACCTTTTGGTAGATGAGGTGGAATTGAAACTGTTCGTAGGCGTTAATCACGTCTTGCTGCAAGCGCGCGGCGTGGGCCAGCACCCAGCGGTCGAGCATGAGCATCCCGTCGGGCGCTACCCGGTGGGTGGCAGGGTCGAAGCCCTCCAGGTTTGCTAATAGGAAACGGGCCGTGTTGCGAATACGCCGGTAGGCATCGGCGATGCGTTTCAGGATCTCGTCCGACACCGCCATCTCGGCCTTGTAGTCGGTCGCCGCGACCCAAAGCCGCAAGACATCGGCGCCGAGCGTATTCACGACCTCCTGAGGAACGACGACGTTGCCCCGCGACTTGGACATTTTCATGCCCTCGGCATCAACCGTGAATCCATGCGTCAATACAGCCTTATACGGCGCGACACCGTGCATCGCGACCGCCGTGAGCAGGGAGGACTGGAACCAGCCGCGATGTTGATCGGAGCCCTCGAGATACAGATCCGCCGGATAGCGCAAGCGGTCATCGTTTTGCAACACGCAGGTATGGGTAACCCCCGAATCGAACCATACGTCGAGCGTATCGGTCACCTTGTCATAGTAGGCCACATCCTCGCCGAGCAGATCGGTGGTATCGAGATCGTGCCACGCATCGATGCCGTCCTGCTCGATGCGCCGGGCGACTTCCTCGATCAACTGACCGGTGTCGGGATGTAACTCACCGGTGGTTCTGTGAACGAACAAGGCCATCGGCACGCCCCAGGTGCGCTGACGGGAAATACACCAGTCCGGGCGCGCCTCGACCATGCCGTGGATGCGCAGCCGGCCCCACTCCGGGATCCAACTCACCCTCGCGATCTCGGCCAAGGCCTGGGATCGCAGCCCCTGCGCGTCCAAGCTGATGAACCATTGCGGTGTCGCCCGGAAAATGATCGGCGTGCGATGCCGCCAGCAGTGCGGATAGCTATGCCTGAAAACCTCATGGTGCACGAGCGCGCCACGCGCTTTCAGCACCTGAATGATATGTTCATTGGCGGCCCACACATGCTCGCCCGCGAAGAGTTCCGTGCCCGGAAGAAAGCGGCCGTCACCGCCGACGGGGTTGTCCACCGCTAAGCCATAGCGCTTACCCACAACATAGTCGTCTTGGCCATGGCCCGGCGCGGTGTGTACAGCGCCGGTGCCGGCCTCGGTTGTGACATGGGTCGCGAGAATGACAGGCACTTCGCGGCGGTAAAACGGGTGTTGCAAGACCAAACCCTCGAGCGCCTGGCCACCGCTGTAGGCAATGACTCGATAGTCTTCGATGCTATAGCGATACAGGGTGTCCTTCATCAAGGCGTCGGCCAGCACCAGGCGCTCGACACCGCGCGGCCCCTGGCATTGCACCACCGCGTAGTCGAGTTCCGGATTGACGGCCACCCCGTGGCTGGCCGGCAGGGTCCACGGCGTGGTAGTCCAAATGACCACCGACAGCGGGCCGCTCCCCTCGTGCTCGGGGAGGTGATGGCAGCGTTCCAAAAGGCTGGCCTCGTCCAATACCGCAAAACGCACATCGATGGCGGGCGAGTCGCGGTCTTGATACTCGACCTCCGCCTCAGCCAAGGCCGATCCGCAATCCGTACACCAGTGCACGGGTTTGACGCCGCGCTGCAGATGGCCTCCCTGAATAATGCGGCCGAGGGCGCGGATGATATCGGCCTCGTAACGGTAATCCATCGTCTGATAGGGCTGGTCCCAGTCGCCGAAAACGCCCAAGCGGATGAAATCCGCGCGCTGCTTATCAACGTGCGCGCGAGCATAGGCGCGGCAAGCCTCACGAAAGGCTTTGGGCGAAATCTGCTCACCTGCTTTACCTGACTGCTGTTCCACCATCAGTTCGATGGGCAGACCGTGGCAATCCCACCCGGGAACATACTCCGCGTTGAAACCGCTTAGCGTTTTTGCCTTGACGATGATGTCCTTGAGCACTTTGTTGACCGCATGCCCGATATGGATATCTCCGTTCGCATACGGCGGCCCGTCATGGAGAACATAGTCCTGGGCGCCTTTGCGGCGTGCGCGAATGCGTGCGTACAGGCCGAGATCCTGCCAGCGTTTTAGCATCGCGGGCTCGCGTTCGGCAAGATTGGCCCGCATGGGAAAGTCCGTGCGCGGCAGGTTCAGCGTCTTCTTATAGTCGCTCATACGAGGAGATCGTCGCGGGCGCGCACTTGTTTTAATACTCTTCTGGCTTGCTCGGCGTCGAGCGCTATTTGGTGTGTCAGGGCTTCGACCGAGGCGAAGCGCCGATCATCCCTCAGCTTAGCGACAAACTCCACGGCCACGTCCTTTCCATAGCAGCCTTGAGAAAAATCAAAAATATGTACCTCCAATAGATCGCGGGTTCCACCCAACGCGGGCTTGGAGCCGAGATACGCCACCGCTGGCAAGGGCGTCCGCCCGAGCCCGCACACCCTTGCGGCGAAGATCCCCCGCAGCGGCGATCGGTTTCGGCGCAGCTCGATATTCGCCGTCGCAAACCCGAATCCATGACCTCGTCTCTCGCCGTGGGCTATCCGGCCGCGGATCGCGTAACCGCGGCCGAGGAGGCGCCGCGCCCGCGGCATGTCGCCTTCGGCCAGCGCCCGGCGCACCTGGGTACTGCTCACGCGCTCCCCGGCGATCTTAAACACCGGCGGTTGCACCACGTTAAACCCGTAGCGCGATCCCAGGGCCACCAGCATCGCATAATCGCCTTCGCGTCCCCTGCCGAAGCGAAAATCATCGCCGGCCACCACGCTCCGCACGCCGAGCCCCGACACCAAGATCTGTTTCACGAATGCCTGTGCCGGCAGCTCCGCGAACGCTTGGTCGAAACGCAGGCAAACGAATCGATCAATATCCTGAGCTTTCAAGAGCTCGTACTTTTCCCGCAGCCGCGTCAAGCGCGGCGGGGCGGCGTCAGGGTGGAAGTACTCCTGGGGTTGCGGTTCGAAGACGATCACCGCGGTCGCCAAACCGAGGCGCTCCCCAACCCGTTTGATCTCGGAGCAAACCGCTTGATGGCCCAAGTGCACGCCATCGAAATTTCCAACGCTGGCCACGCACCCGCGCTGACTTGGAGGCAGGCCCACGATTCGCCGGATCAATTCCATCGCCGCACGTACTGCGATTATACCGAGGGGTGAAACGCGCGCATATGTTCCCACCGCAATCCACCCACCCACAACGCGCCCACATACACGAACCCCGCCGAGGCGATCAATGCGAGCAGCCGTAGCGCCCGCTCGGTGGCGGTCCAATGGTGCCACTCGCCGATCTCCCCACGGCCGAGCAGCAACAACAGGATCATGAGCGCGGCAGCCACGCTCACACGCGCGAGAAATATGCCCCATCCGGGAAGCGGCCGGTAAATGTTGGCTTGATGCAAACCACGGTACAACAAGGCCGCGTTAATATAGGCGCTCAGCGATGTCGCCAGCGCCAATCCCGCATGCGCCAGCGGCCAAATGAGCACCGCGTTGAGCAGTATATTCGTCAGCATGGCAATCACACCCACGCGGACCGGGGTGCGGGTATCTTGCCGGGCATAATATCCCGGCGCGAGCACCTTGATGAATACGAAAGCGAGAAGTCCGAAAGCAAAGGCGATGAGACTGCGCGCGGACATCTCGACATCGTGTGCGCTGAATTCACCGTATTGGAACAGCGTGTACAGCATGGGGCCCGCGAGGAGCGCGATGCCGAGCGCCGCCGGCACAGCGATCACAAGCACGCACCGCAGCGCCCAATCGAGGGTGCCGGCGAACGACTCGGCCGAGCCGCGGGTGTGCTTGTCGGCGAGGCTCGGCAAGATCACCGTCGCCAACGCGATCCCAAACACTCCCAGGGGAAATTCCACCAGCCGGTCCGAATAGTACAGCCACGAGACGCTCCCGGTGATTAAAAACGACGCGAGCAAGGTGTCGATAAGGAGATTGATCTGGGCTACCGAGACCCCGAAAATCGCGGGTCCCATCAGCTTCAGTATTCGCCGGACGCCTTCATCGCCGCGCTTGATGCGCGGCCGCGGGAGCAGTTTCAGCGGTAGCAAGAACGGCAGTTGAAATAACAATTGCACCGCGCCGCCCACGAAAACCCCCCAGGCCAAGGCCACGACCGGCTGCTGCATATGGGGTGCGAGCCAGATCGCCGCGCCGATGATGCTGAGGTTCAGAAACGCCGGGGTCAAGGCCGGCACGGCAAAACGGCCGTAAGTCTGCAAGATACCGGAGGCGAACCCCGCGAGCGAGATAAACAGCAAATACGGAAAGGTGATCTTGAGCATGTCGACGGTCAGCGCGTATTTGTCCGGATTGGCCGTAAATCCGGGAGCAAACACCAGCACCAGAACGGGCGACGTCACAATGCCGACCACGGTCGCTAATCCCAGCCACCCGGCGAGGGCGCCTGCGGTGTGATCGACGAGATGTTTGGATTCCGCTTGCGTTCGCTGGTTGCGGTATTCTGACAAGACCGGCACGAACGCTTGTGAGAAGGCCCCTTCCGCGAACAAGCGCCGGAATAGATTGGGGATGCGAAACGCCACAAAAAACGCGTCTGCCACAAAACCCGCGCCGAAGAGCGTCGCGACGACCATGTCGCGCATGAACCCCAACACGCGCGAGATCACGGTCATACCCCCCACGGTCGCGGTGGAACGAAATAAGCGTATGCTCAGCGTGTCGCCCCTGAAGTCAATTTTACTTCGCGGGCGGGGTTATGAACCCCGCCCTTGACCAAAGGGGAGAGTTGCACTACTCCCCTTTGGAAACC
>JBIMKC010000097.1:0-8925 GCA_043673925.1 Chromatiales bacterium
CATGCACGGTTTGATGAGGGAGGGCAGGCGAGAGCCTGCTCTCTACTCTACCCTTAAACGCAGTTGAGGTCGTGGGAGCAGTTTCAGCGTCTCATGAAGCGTGCGCTCACCGACTTCACGGCACAGTAATCGACTGGGAAAACTGATTGTTGGTTTCGTCCGACTCCGCAAAGCGGTTGACGTCATCGACGTGAGCCATAATCGTGTGGGTGCCGTTGGGAATGGTGTATGCTCCACCGTTGGTGCCGATGGTGACGGATGCTCCTGCGGCCAGGGGACCGAGTTTACTGCCCCATGTTCTCTGAACTCCATCCACGAAATATCCTACGCCGATGTATATGGCTGAAGGGGTCGCTGCGGTACCCTGGTTTTTCACCGTGCTCGTGAAGACTCCGCTGGCATAGGAGAGCGAGGTGACGATGACGTCGGGGAGAGAGGACGCATTGTTGACCGTTACAGTCACCCCTGCGCTTGTCGCCACGTTCCCCGCTGCATCTCGTGCGACTGCCGTGAGCGTGTACGAGCCGTTGGTCGCGGTCGTGCTGTTCCAGGTGACAGAGTAGGGAGAGGTGGTGTCTTCGGCGCCGAGGTTAGCACTGCCGAGCTTGAACTGCACTCCTGAGACGCCGATATTGTCAGATGCATTGGCAGAGACTGTGACGGAAGAGCCGGAAACCGTGGTGCCGTTTGCGGGTGCGGTCATGGAGACGGTAGGCAGCGTGGTGTCGGGGGTTCCACCAACAGTAATCGACTGGGAAAACTGATTGTTGGTTTCGTCCGACTCCGCAAAGCGGTTGACGTCATCGACGTGAGCCATAATCGTGTGGGTGCCGTTGGGAATGGTGTATGCTCCACCGTTGGTGCCGATGGTGACGGATGCTCCTGCGGCCAGGGGACCGAGTTTACTGCCCCATGTTCTCTGAACTCCATCCACGAAATATCCTACGCCGATGTATATGGCTGAAGGGGTCGCTGCGGTACCCTGGTTTTTCACCGTGCTCGTGAAGACTCCGCTGGCATAGGAGAGCGAGGTGACGATGACGTCGGGGAGAGAGGACGCATTGTTGACCGTTACAGTCACCCCTGCGCTTGTCGCCACGTTCCCCGCTGCATCTCGTGCGACTGCCGTGAGCGTGTACGAGCCGTTGGTCGCGGTCGTGCTGTTCCAGGTGACAGAGTAGGGAGAGGTGGTGTCTTCGGCGCCGAGGTTAGCACTGCCGAGCTTGAACTGCACGCCCGCTACTCCCACGTTATCGGAGGCGGTGGCCGAGACCGTGACCGCTGTACCCGAGACGGTGGCGCCGCTGGCCGGAGTGGTGATGGAAACCGTCGGCGGGGTGGTGTCGGGGGCTGCCGTGCCGCCGAGCTGGACGTACTTGGCGAGGGACGGGACGCCACTCCCGTTCAGGATGAAGAGCAGGTAGTAGCCGGGAGGCGCAACATTGCCGGTGGGAGGGGCCGTGACGTTGAGGCCTCCCGTGGTCTGTGCAAAGCTCGGGTTGCTGATGTACTGGCTCATGTTGAAAGCATGAGTCACCGAGGAGAGTCTTAGCATAGTGATCTTGGAGATCGTCGCGGCGTCCGGCGTTCCGACGAAGAACGACTGCCCATAGGCGACGCTGGACGGCGCCGACGTGATCGTCGGCCTCGCTCCCTTGAAGAGGTACGGCGGCGAATAGGTCTCGGTTTCCGCGTGATCGTTACCGCCCGTGCTCAAGACCCGGCCATCCGGCAGCAGGAGCGCCGCAGAGTGGTAGAGGCGCGGAATCGAGGCGCTGGCCATCGTGCTCCAGGTCTCCGTCGCCGGGTCCCAAAGCTCCGCCGCGTACACGGATGTGCTCGGGCTCATGTCGTTGAAGCCCGGGCCGCTGGTGCCGCCGGTGACCAGCACTTTGCCGTCGGGCAAGAGCGTCGCGTTGATCTGGCGCCGGGCGTATTGCATGGAGCCGACAGCGCGCCAACTCGGCGATGCCGCGTTGAGGTCGATGACCTCGGCGGTTTTCTTCGGCGGGTTGCTGCCGCCGCCCATCACCAGGACCTTGCCTGGCGCGTACATCACCGCCGACCCGTAACTACGGGTTACGCCGACCCGAGTCGCTACGTCACTCCAGGCGCCGGTCCCGGAGTTCGCCGACGGATCGAGATAGCGGGTCGTTTTCGTCGGTCCTGCATTGAAGACCTTGCCGTTCGGCGCCAGCAGCATCTGGGGGTAGAGCTCCTGCTGGAGCTGCGCGTTGGTGAGGCTCCGCCATGTCCCCGTCGGCACCTGGAACACCTGGGGCAGCGTGTTGACGCCGACCGTCGTGTCAATGTCACCGGAGACCACCAGGACGTCGCCGTTAGCCAGGACGGTGGTGGTCGGGTACCAGCGGCCGGCGTTCATGTTGGGCAAGGGGGGCGAGCTCCACGCGTTGGTGAAGGGGTTATATTTGCTCGCCCGCGACAGACCCACGTTATTCGAGATGTGGCCGCCGGCTACGAAGAGGGTGCCGTCAGCCAGGAACGAGTGGCCGCTGCAGAAGAGGTCGAAGCCCGGCGCGCTCAGGCTCGACACGCTCTCGTTGGCGGGATCCCAGGACCGCGGATTATTGCCGGACACCCCGCCGTCGCCCGGCCAGATCATTACCTTCCCCGTCGGTAGCATGTGGGTGTGGACTGGGAAATAGGGCAGTATGACGTGTGGTGGCGGCGACCACTGCCCGATGACGTCGGTCTGCGCGGCGGCTCGCGTGGGGCCGAAGCACAACCCGATCAGGGCGACGACGGTGAGAACAAAAATTCGACGTCGGTGCGGCATGAGCTAGGGCTCTGGATCCAGCCGGAAGATCCGAAGCGGAAGCTCATGGTCGTCATGATCGTGCCGCTGTTCCGGGCTTTTGGCCTCGTCGACGCCGATTGCGACGATGAGGCCCCGAGAACTGATCGCCACTGCCTGGGTGAGCACGAACCCGGAGCGCAACGTCAGCAGGGTGTTCAGGTCCTGCATGCCGTCTTGCTCCGTCCACAGGAACGCGTGATCCCCGGCGCTGGTCTCTGAGGTCCCGACCACCTCGCCGCGAGTATTGACCGCGAGCGCCCGGCTCGATTTGCCGTCCGGGAGCGTATCGAGATCCTGGATGGCGCCGCCGCCCGATGGCCAGAGCACGGCGTGGTGCTGGGCCTCGGGGTGCCCTGAGGACCCGACGATCACGCCATTGGCATTGATGCTCAGCGCCTCGCTCGATCTGTCGCCGGGGAGCGCCCCGAGATCCTGAACGGCGCCATCCTCCCAGAGCACCGCACGCGGCCCTGAGACGGTGTCGCAGACTCCGACGGCATCCCCGCGAGCGTTGATTGCGAGGCCTCGGCTCGAGTCGCACCCGGGAAGCACCGGTAGCGCCTGGATGGCGCCCGCGGGGGTCCAGCGGACGGCCCGAACGCCGGTGGGTCCGCTCGAAAAGCCGACAACCTGTCCCGGCAGGTTGATGGCGAAGGCCGCGCTACCGCTATCGTTTGGGAGGGGGCCGAGCTCAATGTTGGCTTTCCCTCGGGGGGAGCGGAAGGCCCGCATCCCCGTGGCGGTGTTCGCCGAACCCACGACGTCGCCGAGGTTGTTGATGCCGAAGGCGGTGCTGTAATCGCTACCCGGCAGCCCATCGATGTTCCGCCGCCCGCCGCCCGTCAGAAGGAGGAGCCCCCGTTGGCGGCCACCACGCGGGCCGCCCCCCACGATCTCGCCGGCGTCGTTCACCGCTCGCACGACGCGGCTCGATTCTTCGGGCAGGCTCGCGAGCTCGACGGCCCTAAAGGCGGCCTCGACCCGTGCAGGAGTCAACGCGAGTCCCGCGCAGAGTATAAGAGCGACCAGACAGGGTGTGAGCCACGACAGGCCAGGGAGCCTCAGCAGGAGTGGCTCGCCCTGGCCAACATACGATGAGCTGGTAGCGAATCGTGGCGGCGGTCGCATGCGAAGTCTGAGATAGGCAGTCAAGCCTGTGGGGATGTCCTTGTGCGCGCGGTCCGTCATCTTTTCTTCCTCAGAAGGCACTCAGGGGCCTCGGTGAAGGCTAACATTGAGCAGCAAGAAAGGCTCCATGTTTTAACACGGAAGGTTTCCGTATATTACGCATTGTAAGCTCCCCGTGGCCCGCGCAACGTTCACCTGCTGGGCAAGAAAAGTACCGCAACGGTCGTAGGTTACGGAAGCCTTCTGCAAATATACCCCAAAATATTGGATACCGGGTCCCGTGGCGAAATATGGAAATCGTCCGTCTATCCAGCCCTTGACTTTGGAAAGCGCGGAGTTTACTGCTCCGTGATACAGGCTACTAGAGAAGCGCCAGGGAGGCAAGACGACCCTCACCGTTCTTGGAGCGGGTAAGGGTCAGGGTAAGGGGTTAGGTCTTGATAGATCATTATTCTGGCCCATGCTGACCTCATGGCCCGCCCGCTCCGGCTGGAAATTCCTGATGCTCGGCCTACGACGGCGACATCGAAGGCGCTCTGCCTGTCTGACATGCAGTATGTAGGGCGTGCTGTGCGTGCCATTCCACATCGCACAAGATGAAAGATCATCGAGTGGCGCGTGGGACGCTCGCTGCCCTCCCAATTTCTTTTAGCCCGGCTGCCTAACCATCGTGCTAAGATAGCATCAAAATCTCCGGCTCGGTCCACCGCTCTTAGTTTGGGGATCTGGTCCGGGCGGGAGGTGCCTCATTTCAATAAGCCCAGGCTCGAAAGACGATGAACGAACGTAGAAACCTGAGAGACACGGTGCTCCCGATCCTGCTGTCGGTAGCGGTGCTTGGTATGTATGGATGCAACACCGTCGAGGGGTTCGGCAGGGACCTCGAAAAACTCGGCGATAAGATTGAGAAAAAGGCCGAGCAGAAGAAGCACTACTGAGTGGGTAGCCGCCAAGCTCGGGCCCAGCTACCGGGTCGGAAGTAACTAGTAGCGCGTTTCATTTGCAAGGCTTACGGATTCGGTCGTAGCACTGACGTCACCCTTGTCGAGGCTGCTCGATGTTAAAGGGCTCAAAGGTCGCGTGGCCGTTCGTCTTCAGGCCAGGCGATAATTCCTTGCGATCGTTTCCTTGCCTTGCTATCCATGCTGCATACAAACAGTGGTCGCTATTCCAGCAAGGCTATCCGCAAGCCGGCCGACTCAAGGCGCAGAAAATCCCTGTCATTGGTGATCAGAGCATTCGCCTTGGCGTGCAGAGCTGTTGCGGCGTGCAGCGCATCCGGGGTATTGAGCTTATATTCACCGCGCAGGCGTGCCGCCGTAACAGCGATTGGCGTCGTGACATTTAAGATGTCCAAGTTTGGAAATCCCGACAGCAGGCTGAGCAGATCCTGGGCCTTGTCCGCCTGACCCACACGAAAGGCAGGCACCAGAAGTTCGGTCAGTGCCAGACTGGAAAGCACGCCGTGAATATCGCCGCCCTCCATACGCTCGAAGAGCGGCTGTACCTCTTGGTAAAACCGCGGGTGGTGCTCCAGGAAATAGATCAGAACAGGCGTATCGAACGCAATGTGGCTGCCCGCCGGGATGTTCAATCCCAATCAGCCCGCTCCTTCTTGAGGACTTCTGCGTAACCACGCCAGAGTTCGTCACTGCACCTTTCTAGGGCCATCGTAAAAGAATGGGGGGCCTTGCGGATGACAATTCTATCTGCCTCCGCCTCGATCAGCAGGCGATCCCCGGCCTGGATTCCAAGCCGCTTTCGCATCTCGGCCGGTAATACGATTTGCGATTTAGAACTGAGGGTTGCTACGGTCATTGGGACCACCTCATTGCTTTACTAAATAGTAAAGCGGATCGCAGCCAACGTCAAACCAGCATGATCGCCAACACGTTACTGGGCCAGCCGGCTCTTGCCCGAGCGCATCCCGCCCAGGATCAGCGTTTTCATACCGCGTGCTCTTTGCCGCTCGCGGTATCGATTCCCAAGATGCGCCCGATGGCCGTGAGATCGAGATGGGCCGCGACGGCATCGGCCAGCCGGTCGATGTTCGCCTCACGGATCTGGTGGTAATCAGGCGTTTGCGGCTCCTGCAGGCCCGCCCAGCGTAGCAGCGCGTCGCAGGCCGGGGCGGACTCGAACAACCCATGCAGATAGGTGCCGAGGATCTGGCCATCGGCCGAGAGCGCGCCCTCGCTCCGGTCTTCCAGGTGCACGGCGGGGCGCTCGAGCGCCCCGCCGGAAGTCACGCCCGCGTGAATTTCATAACCGCTGACGCGGGCTTCTTCCAGCGCCAGCCTGCCCGTCACGTTACGGAGTTGTTTGTGCCGCTCCAGGGTGGTGGCGATCGCGAGCAGCCCGAGACCGGTGCTGTTGCCGGGCTCGCCTTCCAGCCCGAACGGGTCGTGAATGGCTCCGCCGAGCATTTGGAAACCGCCGCACAGCCCGATGAGCTTGCCGCCGTAGCGCAGGTGCCGCAGGATCGCTTGCTCCCATCCTTGCGCGCGCAGCCACGCGAGGTCGGCGCGCACGCTCTTGGAACCTGGCAGAATAATCAGATCGCACGCAGGGAAGGTCGCGCCCGGACCGAGATAGCGAAATTGCACCTGCGGATGCAAGCGCAGTGGATCGAAGTCGGTGTGATTGCTGATCCGCGGCAGCGCCGGGACGATGATCCGCAGGGGTCCGTCCGCTTCATTAGCGTCGCGGTTGAGCGCGTCTTCCGCCTCCAGATGCAGGCCGTGGAGAAAGGGCAATACGCCGAGCACCGGTTTATCCGTGTAGTGCTCGAGCCAGTCGATCCCAGGTCGGAGGAGTCCAAGATCACCCCGAAAACGGTTGATGACGAAACCGGCGATCCGAGCCCTCTCCGTCTCGCTCAAGAGCGCCAGCGTGCCCACCAGATGCGCAAACACTCCGCCGCGGTCGATGTCCGCCATCAGCAGTACCGGACAATCGACCGCCTCGGCGAAGCCCATGTTGGCGATGTCGCGGTCGCGCAAATTGATCTCCGCCGGGCTGCCCGCACCTTCCACCAGGATCACCCGGTACTGGGCGCAGAGGCGTTGATAGGACGCCATCACCGCCGCCTGCGCGATGCGCTTGTATTCGTGATAGGCGCGCGCGTCCATGGTGCCGATGGCATGGCCGTGAATGATGATCTGCGCGCCGACATCGGTGTTGGGTTTGAGCAGCACCGGGTTCATGTCGCTGTGGGGCGCAAGGCCGCAGGCCCGCGCCTGCACCGCCTGAGCACGGCCAATCTCACCGCCATCCACGGTGACCGCGCTATTGAGCGCCATGTTTTGCGGTTTGAACGGCGCCACGCGCGCGCCGCGACGCGCAAGCAGCCGGCACAAGCCCGTGACCAGCGCGCTCTTGCCTGCGTCCGAAGTCGTGCCCTGCACCATCAGTGTCGGGGTCTTCATGGCGGCGAGGCGCTCCCTTTAGCCCAGGAGATAGAGCGTCTGGGTGGTTTCCATACGCGTCATTGTTTCACGAGAGGAAAGAATGTGTATAACAAATTGTTGTACCGTTACGCATAGCTTCCGTGTAAGTGCCGCGGGCCTGATAAAATGGTCTCGGACTATTGAATTGGCAAGCAGTGAGCATTACCGTCCCTATCTCCGTGGGAGAGTTTATCGACAAGCTGACGATCCTCGAGATCAAGTCGGAGCGGATCACTGACCCCGAAAAACACCGGAACGTCGCGCACGAGCTCGAGGTACTGAGCCGGCTGTGGCATGCCTCTGGATATGCGGAAGCGGCGATCGCAGAAGAGCGCACGCGCTTAAAGGCACTCAACGGCCAGCTTTGGGAGGTCGAGGACCATCTCCGCGACAAGGAGCGGGCGCGCGAATTCGATCACGAGTTCATCGAATTAGCGCGCAGCGTTTATATGCTCAACGATGAACGCGCCCAGATCAAGCGTGCGATTAATCTCAAGCTCGGCTCGGGGTTCGTGGAAGAAAAATCCTATTCAAGCTATGACGCCACGGCCTGAGCGCGCGCTCGCGGGCGACCTTGGGGGTCGAGCCGTTCAGTCATCTGATAAGGCGCTCTTCATCTCGCTCAGCAATGTTGGTGATGCGATCATGACGACGCCCGCGCTCGAATTATTGCATGCGCGCTATCCCGAACACTCTATCGACATCGTCGCCGATCGCCGCTCCGGGGAGATCTTTGAGCACTGTCCGTACCGCGGGGAGATTTTCTACAAGAACAAGCGCGCCGCTTGGCGCGGTGTCCCGGCGCTCTTAGGGCAACTGCGAGTGAATTTTTATGATGTGGTGGTGGATCTGCGCAGCGATGGCCTCGCGTATCTATTGCGCGCCCGCCGCCGGTATACCAAATGGGGCGCCCGGGCCGTGCGCGGACCGCATGCCGTGCAGCGATTGATGGCGATTGTCGAGGGACTATTGGGGCCGGCGGAAATCCCGCCGCAACGGATCTGGGTAAACGAGGCCGCCCGGGAGTTTGCGCGGCGGGTCTTGGGCGGTCTTCCCGGCCGCCGCTGGCTCGTGCTCGGACCGGGGGCCAAGTGGCCGAAGAAGGTCTGGCCCGCGCAGCGATTCATCGACATGGTGAAAGCGGTCGAAGATCGGTTCGATGGCGTCATTGTTCTAGGCGGACCGGGCGATGTAGCCCCCGCGGCCGAGGTAACCGCAGGCCTGCGGCTGCCAGTCCTCAATCTTGCCGGGCAGACCAGCATTCTCGAGGACTGCGCGGTATTAGCGCAGGCACAGGTTTTCGTCGGTAATGATTCCGGCCTCGGGCATATGGCGAGCGCGGTGGGGATACCGACCCTGACCGTGTTCGGTCCGACCGACGCTTTACGCTACCACCCCTGGGGTCGGCACGCGGACTGGCTCTGCGAGCCCGAAGGCCGGATCGAGGCGCTGTCCGGAGCCGCGGTCGCGGCGCAGTTGCGTCTTCACCTCGAACGCCTTGGGGTCGGTGCTCCCGGCCCATCGAACGTT
>JBIMKC010000098.1:0-8878 GCA_043673925.1 Chromatiales bacterium
CATGATCCAATAACAATCCTATCAACGGCGCATTGTCCGTCTCGGGACTGTAGGTCTCGAAGGTGGTTCCATCAGACATTTCACCGCGGATGGTTTCCGCGTCGAACACGACCTCCTCGACCCGGCCGGACTTTACATCGGCGATAAACTGGGAATATTCGATATGGCTATCTACCGTGACGCGCGGACCTAAATTGTTGAACGCTAACGCGATCACGAACCCAACGATGAAAAAAAGGATCAAGTTTCTGACGGTCGTGCTCATAGTGTGTCCCCTTAAAGAAACCCCGGGCGTTACGCGCAATTAAAGGCGGCAATTACGTGCACGCATTTGATGGGCCGCATGCGAGCCGAGCCTATCTTTTCGCGGACATAAAACCGCTGCGCAAGCGCTCCCCGCTCTGAAAATTAAGACCGGACGGCTATAGTCAAGTTCATCGCCATATCTCTTCGGCGGACGCCGCGGCACCCGGGTGCGGTATTTAGAGCGCGCGCGCACCCGCCTCGGCGATCTGGCCATCTTCGGAGGATTTCACGCCGCTCACACCGATCGCGCCGACGATGTCGCCTTTATAGACGATCGGTACGCCGCCCTCAATGGGCAGCATCCCCGGCATCGACAGGTAGCCCAGCCGGCCGCCGGCGACCATCTCTTCCCAGAATTTCGTCGATCGCCGAAACATGAGGGCAGCGCGGGCTTTGGTAATCGCTACCTCGACACTGCCGAGCTGGACGCGTTCGCGTTGCAAGTACATCAGATGGCCGCCATCATCAACGACGGCGATGACGACGTTCCATTGGTTACGCGCGGCCTCGGTTTCGGCGGCGGCGACAACCCTTTTAACGTCATCAAGGCTTAGTATTTTTTTATTGTACATGTTCTTCTCATTTTGATCGCGATAAGACGGCGTAAAGTAGGCAGCTGAAGCGATTATCCGGTGCTCTCAGTCGATCCCATTATCCTTGGTAGGTATTGCGGCGCAGCTCGATTTTTCGCGCCATGCTGTCGATGGCCATGAGCAACGAATTGGTCAGTGCCGAGCTTTTACCGTAATCGGCCGGAACCAGATTCGAAACGCGTCCCTCCTCGATAAATCCCCACGCGCGCCCCCAACGCGCCCGATCCTCCCCATCATAGACGCCGATGGCGACGCCATCGTTCTTACGAATGAGCGAAAAACAGGGGATATCCGTGTAACCATCGCCGACAAAGATCATTTGGCTGATCGGGACGCGCAGGCGTTCCGGCGGCAGCTTACGATTGACATCAAAGGGCTTGCCGCGCGCTTCGGGCCCGACGATGCCCTTGGCAATTTGGAAGATGTAGCGCGTCTTGTCCGTGAAGCTCACGAGGTTGCGGGGAAACAGGATGCGGCCTTCGGCGTCGTATTCGAAGTCGCAGGCCCAGATGTCTTTAAATTGGCGCGCAATCCTGGTTGCGGTCAAGGTCTCGCGCAGGCCGCTGCTCACCAGGTAGAATTCGACGCCGATGGCGGGGTTCACGGACTGAACATGCTTTCTCAAGCGATCGAAGATACGCGTGGCGCCGTTGTATAGCTGGATCCGGCGGCCACAACGGATAAGCTTCTCGCGCGTGATAGCGAGCGCGGGATCGCCGGAGTTGGATGCTTTCAGCATGCTATAGAGATACGCCGGTACCGGATCCCATCCGCCGCGAATCAATGCGTGCACGCGATCGGCCCAAAACGCCTTGACGTCGATGCCGAGGCTATCGAGCAAACTCGAGGTGCTGTCCGGGGCCAGGGTGTCGTCGAAATCGAATATAACGGCGATGATATCTTGCATCGGTTCCGCTTCGCTTGAGGCTGCCGCGATACTAGGTCAAAGCCACGGCTCACGGCAACAGCGGCCGCCCCGCGTCAAGCGCGATGCGATGCGTTTTAGCGGCAGGGCCGGGGCGGGCCGCCATGACAATGGCGGAGTGGCTGCGTTATCCTAAAGGCTGCGCCGGATCGCGGTTCCACGCCCGGTTGAAACGCGCGAGACAGGAAAGGCGGGGGCTCGAGTTCGGGAGCCGCGCCAGGTTTTATCAAGCATTGGGGTTGTTACACTATGCACAGCGGATATATGAGGCTTGCGATTAGCGCTATCGTCGCCGTGGCGTTAACCGCGGGCCGGCTTGTCATGCCGGCATCGTTCATCGTTGACTATGCCGGGTACGTGGCTATGACGCTGGCGGGATTGGGGGCGTATATGGTCGTCGAGGGCATACTGATGCTACGGCGTACCGCCGCGCAGCGCCCGGGGGCCAAGGGGAGCGCGATACGCATACTGATGGGCGCCTTCCTGATCCTCCTCTTCGCGGCCGCCGGCGTGCTACCCTTGCCGCCCGAGATCGGGTCCGCCGCCGAGTCTTATCAATGGCTAGCGCTCGCGGCCGTATCGGTCTATGTGTTCTGCGAGGCGCTGATGGCTAGGCGCCGGTTCGCGGAGGCCCCCGGCGCGGATACCAACCAATCCGCGCGGCCCGCGCCTCGTGCGATGGCGGGTCAAACCGGTAAGCCCATTAAGAGGATCCTGGTGCTCTCGGTGTTATTGCTGTTCTTGATCGTCAGTTACAGCAAGGCGATGACACCGGATTTCTTGCCGGCCGGCCTGGAAGCTTATCGGGATGTGGTATTGGCCGCGGTGGCGCTGCTCATCCTGATCGACGCCCTCGTGGCGGTCCGGAAGCAGCGTGGCGAAAATGTCGGCAGCTCCGAGACGACACAACCTATCAAAGCGCCGCGGCCCCCGAGCATCCAGGAGGGCGCGGGCTACGGAGAGGTGTTGGCTTTCCTCTCCTTGTTACAGGAAAAAGGGCGCTTTATCGACTTCGTGATGGAAGACGTCACACCCTTCAACGACACGCAGGTCGCGGCGGCCTCCCGTGTCGTGCACCAGGGCTGCGCGGCGGTCATCCGCGAGTATTTTGAAATCTCGCCGGTGCACGGCGGTAAGGAAGGGGAGAAATTGACGATCGATAAGGGTGCGGATCCCGATCACTATCGGCTGGTGGGAAAAGTCACCGGCGCCCCGCCATTTCACGGCGTCGTGCTCCATCGAGGATGGAAGACGGCAAAGCTCTCCCTGCCGCGCTACGCGACGCCGGTCGATCCTTCGGCGCCGAACATTATCACGCCGGTAGAAGTCGAAGTTCGTTGAATTCAAGCCAGGAGGGGCTCGCCGTTCGCGCTTGCCCTGCCGCAACCAACCCGGGCGCATTCTAGGCGGATCTCGTCCGCATAGCCTGGCCACTCGTTTTTAAGTTTGATCATGAAATACAGCGTCGGTATCGATCTGGGTACCTCGAACTCGTGTGTTTCTATCTGCGATCTCGATGGCGGTTACCCGGCGACGATCAACATAGAGCAAGTCTTGGGTCCCAGTGTGATCGGCGAAAAACCCTTGCTGCCATCGGCGCTGTATTTATCGATCGAGAACGAGTTTGCGCCAGGAAGCCTGGCGCTGCCGTGGAACCCTGATGACGCCGCTGTCATCGGCGCCTTTGCGCGCGAGCGCGGCTCCTTGGCCCCGGATCGCTTGGTAAGCTCGGCAAAGTCCTGGCTCTGCAATCCGCAGGTGGATCGTCACGCCCCGATACTGCCGTGGAAATCGGAGCTCGAGGAAGGAAAGCTGTCCCCCTTCGAGGCTTCGATGCGCTACCTTGAGCACCTGCGCCAAGCGCTGGAGCAAGCGCTAATGGCGCGCGCTGAGACGGCATCGCTCGGCGACTGCATGATCGTACTTACCGTGCCGGCCTCCTTCGATGAAGTGGCGCGAGAGCTGACTCACCAGGCAGCCAGGGAGGCGGGCCTCGGGAACGTGACGCTGCTGGAGGAGCCCCAGGCCGCGTTCTACGCCTGGATCGCGGGGTCCGAAGCGCGACAGACGGCAGAACACTGGTCCTCGGAGGTGCGCGCGGGAGATCTGGTCTTGGTCTGCGACGTCGGCGGCGGTACGGCGGATTTTACCCTGATCGCGGTCGCCGCGGCCGAGGCCGGGCTGTCGCAGGCGCTCGAGCTGCACCGGATCGCGGTCGGCGAGCACATCCTACTCGGGGGCGATAACATGGACCTGGCGTTGGCGTATGCGCTAAAAGACCAGATCTCCGCCGAAGGTCACGAGATCGATCACTGGCAGTTCCTCTCCTTGATCCATGCCGCGCGCGCCGCCAAGGAGCGGCTCCTGAGTAATGCCGCGATTGCGGAGATCCCGATCGCCGTGCCGACGCGTGGCGCGAGTCTCTTCGCCAAGACCCTCTCGACCATACTGTCGCGCGCTAGGGCGATGACCCTAATCATCGACGGTTATTTCCCGAGGACGGCGGTGACCGAGCTTCCCAAAGCAAGAAAGTCCGTGGGATTGCAGGAATTCGGTTTGGAGTACGCGACCGAGCCCGCCTTCAGCAAGCACCTGGCGAGGTTTCTGACACGCGCATACGAGAACGTGCGCTCCGATCCAGCCCTGTCGCAATTGCTGGGTGACTGGGCGCAAAGCGGCGATGCGCCTATCCTACGGCCGAGCGCAGTGCTTTTCAACGGCGGCGTCTTCCACGCCGAGGTCCTGCGCGAGAGGATGTTGGAGGTGCTCGGTTCGTGGCTGGAACCGGGTGCCTCGCTGAAAGAGATCAAGGGGGTGGGCCGCGACACAGCGGTCGCCTTGGGCGCCGCCTACTACGGGGCCGCGCAGCTCACCGGACGGGGGATCAAGATCCGGGCCGGTACGTCGCGTTCGTATTACATCGGTCTGGAGAGTCCCATGCCCGCGGTGCCCGGTTACACGCCACCCGTGAAGGCGATCTGTATTGTCCCGCAGGGGAGCGAAGAAGGGACCGAATGGGATCTTACCGGCGCCGAGTTCGGTTTGGTTACCGGAGAGCCGGTCGAATTTCGGTTCTTCAGCTCGGCGGTGCGCGCCGGAGACCGGATCGGGACGAAGGTCGAGAATGCGGACAAGACCTTGGAAGAGACCTCGAGCCTCACCGTCGCGCTACCGCCGGTCGCGGGCGAAGCGCAGCAGGTGGTGCCGGTAACGCTGAGACCGATCGTGACCGAAGTCGGGACCCTGGAGCTTTGGATGTGCCACCGCCACTCCGATCGTAAGTGGAAACTGGAGTTCAATTTACGTCCGCAAAAGTAACACGCCCGCGTTTTTCAATCGGCATCGACCTTGGTACCACCAACTGTGTGCTGTCCTACGTCGATCTGGGGGTAAAAAACTCACCTCCCCAGGTATTGCCGATCCCGCAACGACTATCCTTGACTACCGTCGGGCGCGGTTTGCTGTTGCCGTCGTTCTATTACTTCGCGACCGATCAAGAAATCGGATCCGGTCTGGATGCTGCGGAGCAAGCAGGATCCGGCGCCATCGTGGGCGCTTACGCGCATGCGCAGATGAGCGCGACGCCGGGGCGAGTGATTCATTCGGCGAAATCCTGGCTCGCGCACCGTGGTATCGACCGCGAGGCTAAGATCCTGCCGTTTGCCTCGGAGGAAGTCCCAGACGCCGAAAAACTCTCGCCAGTGGCGACGAGCGGATGCTACCTCGCGTATCTGAAAATGGCGTGGGACATGGCGTTCGCCGATGAACACGACGCGTTTAACAGACAGCGTATCACCATCACGGTACCGGCGTCTTTCGATGAAGGGGCACAGGCGTTGACGCGCCAGGCCGCGTGCTTGGCCGGGTATCCGGAAGGCGTCAGGCTGCTCGAGGAACCGCAGGCGGCGTTCTATTCTTGGACCGAAGCCGCGGCGGCGAGCAAGCGCTCCGCGACCATGGCGGCGCCTTATATAGATCTGCTGCCGGATCTCGCCGAGTGCGATCAGACCGTGCTCGTGTGCGACATCGGGGGCGGCACCACCGACTTGAGCCTGTTTCGGCTGGCGCGCGCGCCCAGGGATTTCTTGGACATCGAGCGGATCGCGGTGAGCGATCATCTTCTCTTGGGCGGTGACAACATCGATCTCGCCATCGCCCACGCGCTAGAGCAGCGGGTGTTAGCGGATCCCGCGGCGCGTTTATCTCGCCGCCAGTGGCAGCATTTGGTTCCGCAAGCCGCGGCGCTCAAGGAGCGTATGCTTGAAACCGAGGGTCCGGCGGAGGCGGTCTATCATGTTTCGGTGCCAGGGGAGGGTTCGAGTTTGTTTGCGTCGGCGTTGAGCGCAACGCTCACACATGCGCAACTGCATGAGCTGATTCTGGACGGGTTTTTCCCTTACACCGGGCGTGGGGATCGGCCGCGGGCGCGGCAGATCGGTCTGCGTGAAATCGGGCTGCCTTACGCGGCCGATTCGGCGGTGAGCCGGCACCTTGCGGGCTTCCTCAACGGCGCCGAGGTCCAGGCGGTCCTGTTCGCGGGCGGCACTTTGTCGCCGCGTTTTCTTCAGGAGCGCGTGCTGTCGATTATCGCCGCTTGGCAAGAGCAACGTCCTGTGGGGCTTACACTCGCTGACATGAGCTCCGCCATCGCCCAAGGCGCCGCATATTTCGGCGCCCTGGCGGCGCGGTCACGGCGGCGCATCCGGGCCGGTTATGCGCGCAGCGTCTATCTAGAGCTGCAACGCGACGAGAGGGGCGCCATCCCCGACCTAATTTGTGTATTACCGCAAGGGTTCCAAGAAGGCGGGCGGATCGATCTCGCCTCGCATAGCTTCAAGCTCTTGCTAAACAAACCGGTACGCTTCACCGCCTACACCTCGACCCACCGGAGTGGTGATCGCCCCGGCGCGATTGTGCCTCTGACGGACGGCGATTTTTCCCCGCTCCCCCCGCTCTACACTACCCTGATGCTCGCAGATCGGGACTTCGATCCGCGCACGGCCCGCGAGCTTAACGTCGCTGTCACACTCGATGTGGAGCTGAACACATTAGGAGTCTTGCAGCTCGCGCTCGTCAATCGCGACTGCTCGAAGCGTTGGCGGTTGGAGTTCAACCTGCGGTCCGCGGGCGCCGAAAGTCCGCGCGAGACCGTCGCGGGTGATGCGGGTGCGGCGCCCGAAGCGCTTGCGCATGGAATCGATAAAATCGAGCGATTTTACGGTAAGAAACAGGATTTTGCCGAGAAGGAGGATGTCAAGGGGCTGGTGAAGGACCTCGAACGAATCTTTAGCCAGGAGCGTGCGCAGTGGAATCTTTTCCTGTTACGTTCCTTGTGGCAGGCGCTCTATCCCGGGATGACCCGTCGCGGCCGATCGCTCGCACACGAGAACACCTGGCTTTACCTTGCCGGGTTTACTCTCCGCCCCGGTTTCGGGAGCGAGCTTGACGCCTGGCGCATGTCGCAGATCTGGGGCTGCTTCAATCTTGGCCTCAGCCATAAAAAGGAGAAGAGCGCACAGTCCAACTGGTGGATGACGTGGCGGCGCGTGGCCGGGGGGCTTTCCGCGGTACAGCAAATGAGTCTTTACACTACGGCTCTGCCGCTGCTTAAACGTGGACCGCAGGAATTTTCAGAAGGTACGCGCTTGCTTGGCTCCCTGGAACGCCTACCGGTCAGCGCGAAGACCGAGCTTGTCAGGTATTTATTCGATCTCCTACTCAAGGGCAAGGGTACGAATCAACC
Source organism: Chromatiales bacterium (assembly GCA_043673925.1). Taxonomy (GTDB): domain Bacteria; phylum Pseudomonadota; class Gammaproteobacteria; order JACCXJ01; family JACCXJ01; genus USCg-Taylor. The sequence goes on from JBIMKC010000098.1 coordinate 7,568, forward strand.
CCATCTTTTCTGGGCGCTCGCACGGCTACTTAGCCGTGTGCCGCTCTACACCTCGGCCGACACCGTGATACCCGCGGCGGTGGTGGAGGAATACTTCTTAAAGCTAGGGGCGCTCGGTTGGAAGCACCAAGGATTGCAGCCGCTCGTGGCTGTGTTCTCGAGTGCTTGCCGTGTGACTGGCGCGCGTGCATTGGACATCCACGACCACATACGCGAGGAAGTTGTTGAGAAGTTAAAGCGGGAAGGGGCGAAAGAGCTTCAGTGGCAAATCGTCCGAGAGCATCACCCGATCTCAAGCGAGGAGCGGAATTTCCTATTCGGGGAGGAATTGCCCGTGGGCTTGCAACTGGTAGACGGCGACGTTTAATCGCGGATCGCTGCCCAAGCCGTGCGATAATGCTGATCGCAGAAGAAAAGCTGGTAAAGAAATAACATCCCGATGGGTTTGGATATACACGCGACGCGCTTGCTCCTGTATGCGCGCGGACTGGGCGTCTCGTACCGAGAGACGGCCATGGTCGGGCGGCAAACACTCCATTTGAGCTCGCGCGAGTTGCATAAGCTTTTGGGGCAGTTCGGTTATCCAGTCACGGTGGCCGCTGTAAACGATGTTTTTTTCCGAAATCAGGGTTTTGCGGAACCGCTTTTCCATCTCCTAGGCGCGGACCGCATCCGTTCTCTTGATGCCTCCGATTACGAACATGCGACGGACATCGTCGATTTTAACGCGCCGATCGATGAGTCATACAAGAACATATTTTCCGTGGTAATCGACAGCGGGTCCCTGGAACACGTGTTTAATTTTCCCGTCGCGATCAAGAGCTGCATGCAGATGGTTGAGCCGGGCGGGCATTTTATCGGGGTCGTTCCTGGTAACAATTTTCTGGGGCATGGCTTCTATCAGTTCAGCCCCGAGCTTTTCTACCGGATCTTCACGCAAGCAAACGGATTTGCCGTCATTAAGATGTTCGTCTTCGAGGACCGGGCGGGAGCAACATGGTTTGAGGTCGCGGACCCCGATCGCGTCCAGCGCCGGGTCGAGCTTACCAACTCCCGGCCGACTTATCTTGCCGTGATCGCCAAGAAGCTTCGGGGCGTGGAGATATTCGCGAGGGGCGTCTATCAAAGCGATTACGTGACGCTTTGGAAACACGACGCCAGCCCCGCCGAGGCCCGCCTGAAAAAACTCGGACGGCAATTTATGAATCTGGTTCCTACGCGGCTAAGGGTGTACTACGGACAGGTGCAACGCAGGGGGCTGTTTAGCCGTTACGATCCGAAGCTGTATACGAAGGCCGACATTCCCTGATT
>JBIMKC010000099.1:0-8849 GCA_043673925.1 Chromatiales bacterium
AGCGATCCGCCCTCGGGCGGCGAGCTCATGGCCTCGCTCCGGGTAAGCCGGCGAGACTGTCACGTGTCGGCATCATCGCGCTCCGTCCTATGCTGATCCTAACCTGCCCCCCGCGTGAGGGAAAAGGGGACGGATTTATTTTTTGAGAACGACATCGAAGAAGCTGTCTCGTCTTGCGTGTGCACGGAGGCTGCGGGCGTATAAACCGCACTAAGGTAATCGAACACCGTCCAGCGCACAATGGCACGCAACGGCTATTCCTGAGCCAGTATGCCGAGTTAGTATCACCCTATTTCCACGGCTAGGAAAATCATGTCAGCAAAAAACGCCTTCTACGCACAGTCCGGTGGGGTCACCGCCGTCATCAACGCCAGCGCCTGCGGCCTCATTCAAACGGCCCGCCGGCATCCCGAGCGCATCGCCAAGGTCTACGCCGGGCGCAATGGGATCATCGGCGCCCTGACCGAGGACCTCATCGATACCTCCAAGGAGTCGGATGAGGCCATCGCCGCGCTCCGCCACACGCCCGCCGGCGCGTTCGGCTCCTGCCGCTACAAGCTCAAGGGCTTGGAGAAGAACCGCGCGGAATACGAGCGGCTCATCGAGGTCTGCAAGGCCCACGACATCGGTTACTTCTTCTATAACGGCGGCGGGGATTCGCAAGATACCTCAAACAAGATCGCACAGATGGCGGTAGCGGTCGGGTATCCGCTCACCTGCATCGGCATCCCCAAGACCGTCGATAACGATTTGCCCATCACCGATGCCTGCCCGGGGTTCGGATCGGTGGCGAAATACGTGGCGGTCTCGGTGCGCGAGGCGGCATTCGATGTCGCTTCGATGGCCAAGACCTCGACCAAGGTGTTCATCCTGGAGGTGATGGGGCGGCATGCGGGTTGGATCGCGGCCGCGGGCGGGCTGGCGCAAGAGCGCCCGGGCGATCCGCCGCATATCATCTTGTTCCCGGAGATCCCTTTCGATGAGCCCGGTTTCTTGGCGCGCGTCAAACACGTCGTCGACACCGAGGCCTATTGCGTCATCGTGGTCTCCGAAGGATTGAAAAACGCGGCCGGGGAATTTCTTTCCGAAGCCGGGACCCGCGATGCCTTCGGCCATGCGCAGCTCGGCGGGGTCGCGCCGGTCATCGCGGGATTGGTAAAGCAGAACCTGGCGTACAAATACCACTGGGCGGTCGCGGATTATCTTCAACGCGCGGCGCGCCATATCGCCTCGAAGACCGATGTCGAACAAGCGTATGCCCTAGGCCGGGCCGCGGTCGAATTCGCGCTCGCCGGTAAGAACGCCGTCCTGCCGATTATCGTGCGCAGGTCCGATGAACCCTATGTGTGGGAAGTGGGCGAAGCCCGGCTCGAAGAGGTGGCCAACGTCGAGAAGACGATGCCGCGCGAGTATATCGCCGAGGACGGTTACGGGATCACCGCGGCCTGCCGCCGCTATCTCAGCCCGCTCATCCAGGGCGAAGACTATCCCCCGTATGAAAACGGGCTGCCGCGCTATGTGCGGTTAAGGAACGTGCCCGTGCCGAAGAAGCTCACTACGGATTATAAATTGCCATGAAGCTTGTTTTCCAAATCGCGCTTGGCGTCTTTATAGGTGCCCTCGCCTCGCAGTACACTTTTGAACAGTGGCGTTCGTACGAGGCGCGGCAAATGGCTGAAATAGAACAGAAGGAACGAGCGGAGCAGAAAAGGCTACGCGAGGAGCAAGGAGCGAAGATCCGGGAACTCCTCATGCGGGCCCGCCGGGAACAACGTGAGGGCATGGATATCGAGGAGGACACGCTATCGAATCAAGACGAGAGTACCGCGCCGCATTAGAAACGAACCCAGGAAAAACGGTGCCGGTCTGGAAGCCCGGCCGGCACCGCCATGCGACAATTATGACGATCTATTACTGTACCGCAGGTAGGGTGGTTTCATCCGCGGTATTGAGGCACGTGGGGTGCCCAAAACCACCTGCGCTCACACCTTCCTGTTGACCCGCTTGGGAGGTGATGTCGTAGATGATGTTGTCCGGGTGAGTAGGCGGATTGGCGACGCCATTGACGCTAGATAGATTGTCGAGGCCGAGGTTGTCTCGTGTTCTCCAAGCGATCATGTGATCGGCACAGGATGTGTCGCCGCTTACGCCCAGGCCGCCGATGATGCTTCCATTATAAAGCCCCAGACCGCCTCCAAACACATTGACCCCGCCAACGAAGTCGCCCACCAGCGGATCGTTTGGCTGGCCGTAACGCTTCGCATTACCGCCCGCGTGCCCGTTGTCGCCATAGGCGACAGCCGTGTCAACGGGGTTGCTATGCTGTAGGCCGTAGAGACTGCCGCCCGGCGACACCGCCGAATAGAGATTCGCGGTCGATAGAGCCAGGCCGTCCAGGCTAAACGAGTTGGCGGTGTTGGCCTTCTGGGCGGAGATCACACGGCTACCCGGCCATTGGGACCCTCTGTTGGCGCCCGAGAAAGCGACGGCGCAGACCCGCCCGTCCCGGTTGACGACCGTGGCCCACATCTCGAAATCGAGACCGCTCGTCTCGGTGGCCACGGCGGCATCAAGAGCTTGGAGTAAATCGGCGTGAGTCGGCAGCCCGTCGCACTGGTGGGCGTGGGAATTACTTGACTTATTACCTTTAGGTTTGGCATATACGGCACCCGACGCCAGGCCCAAAGCGATGGCGCTGGCGACGGTGAGCATGGTTAAACGATTGAAAACTTTCATCGATGCTTTCTCCATGTGTTATTAATTAAAAAACAACGTTATTCCAGCTTGCTCGGCCCGTGATCCCCGGCTCGCACCCGGCTGCACGGGTGTGCCAATCTGTAAACCGCTTCCCCAAGAGCCAAACGGCGGCCAGTGTACTAGAAACCTCGTTTTTTTGGCAACCGCGCTAGTGGCGCGCTAGCCCGCATGCCGTGAGCGCAGGTACAATGACGGAGTTCCCGCCTGAATTCCCGGGGAGGAAGGCCCGACAAGCGTAGCCATGAGCTCATTAGCGACGATTACAGTACCTCCACCCACAAGCGCCGAACGCCTGGGCAGCCACTTGATTGCCGCAGGCAGGCTCTCGCGAGACGGCCTCGAGAGCGCCTCGCGCCTGGCGCAAACCAATGCCGAACATCTAGGGACGGTGCTGGTCAAACTGGGCCTGGTGTCGGAGCGGAACCTCGCGGACGCCCTAGCGGCGCTGCTCGAACTTCCGCTTCTCGCCGCAGACGACTATCCGGTCACGCCGCTCTATGAAGAACAGGTCTCGGCGAAGTTCCTGAAAACCGCTCGGACGATCCCCGTCTTCGAGCAGGACGAAGCCCTGGTCGTGGCGATGGCCATGCCCGAGGATACCTATGTGATCGAGGCGCTCGCGCTCGCCTGTGGGCGGCCCGTGCGGCCGGCCATCGGCGTGACTTCGGAGATCCTCGCCGCGATCGAACGCCTGTACGGAACCGGTAAAACGGTTCTAGACCAGATCGTCGATGACATCGAGACGCGAACCGAGGCGAGCGAACAGGAGGATATCGAGCGGCTCAAGGATCTGGCCAGCGAAGCCCCGATCGTGCGCTTGGTGAACCACCTCATCAATCGCGCCATCGACTCGCGCGCCTCCGACATCCACATCGAGCCGTTCGAGAACCGGCTCAAGGTGCGCTACCGCATCGACGGCGTGCTGCACGAGGTCGAAGCCCCGCCCGCCCGCTCCACGGCCGCCGTGATCTCGCGTGTGAAGATCATGGCCAAGCTCAACATCGCCGAACGCCGCCTGCCCCAGGACGGCCGCATTCAATTGCGCGTGCAAGGCAAGGAAATCGATCTTCGCATCTCAACTGTCCCGACACTGCACGGGGAAAGCGTGGTCATGCGGGTATTGGACAAACAGGCCATCAGCTTCGAATTCCAGCCGCTCGGTTTCAGCAGCGAGGTGCTCAAAGCGTTTCTCGAGATCCTGGATCTTCCCCACGGGGTCCTGTTGGTGACCGGGCCCACGGGGAGCGGCAAGACGAGCACGCTGTACGCGGCGCTCAAGCGGCTCAACACCCCCGAGCGTAAACTCTTGACCGTCGAGGATCCGGTGGAATACCAGCTCGAGGGCATCAATCAGATCCAGGTGAAACCGCAGATCGGCCTTAATTTCGCCAACGCCCTGCGATCCATCGTGCGCCAGGACCCCGACGTCATCATGATCGGGGAAATCCGCGATCTGGAGACCGCGGAGATCGCGGTCCAGTCGGCGCTTACCGGCCATCTGGTGCTCTCCACCCTCCATACCAACGATGCAGGCAGCAGCGTCACGCGTTTGCTGGACATGGGCGTGGAAGACTATTTACTGACTTCGACTGTCAACGGCGTCCTGGCGCAGCGTTTGGTGCGGACGCTGTGCATGCAATGCCGGCGTCCCTATGAGGCGCTGCCCGAGATCGTGGAGGAACTGAAACTGCGCGACTATGTGCAAGATAAGAACGTCGTGCTTTATGAACCCGTCGGCTGTCCCCAATGCGCGGGGACCGGGTTCCGAGGGCGCACCGCGATCCTCGAGTTTCTCTGCATGACGGACCCGATCCGGCGGCTGGTGCTCAAGCGCGCCGATGCGGGGGAAATCCAAGCCGCGGCGATCGAGGCCCGCATGCGCACCATGTTCCAAGACGGTGTCGACAAGGCGCTTCGCGGGATCACGGCCATCGAAGAGGTGTTGCGCGTGACCAACGTCTCCTGAGCATGGCGCTGTATCGCTACAAAGCCGCCAACCCCGAAGGCGAGGTCCTCGAAGGCGAGTTGGAAGCACGCGATCAGGCCGCGGCCATCGAGCGCCTGCAATCGCTCGGTTACATCCCGATCCGGGCCGAGGAAGCTCTAGCGGGGGGCGCCAGGCGCTCGGGCTGGTTCACGCTGCGGCGCTCGAAGCGCTTATCGCAAGCCCAGTTAGTGGTCCTGACCCAGGAGCTCGCCACCTTGCTGCGCGCGCGGCTGCCGCTCGACCGCGCCTTGGAGGTGCTCATTGATCTCTCCGGCCAAGGAACCGCAGGCCAACTGCTGACACGCATCCGCGAGGGCGTCCACGGCGGCGCGACGCTCTCGGCCGCCATGGAGGCCCAAGGCGGCGTCTTCTCGCGGCTATATCTCAATATGTTGCGCGCCGGCGAAGCCGGCGGCGCCGTCGAGCTGGTGCTGACGCGTCTGTCCGAGTACCTCGAGCGCGCCCGCGAGCTTCAGGAAAGCGTGACCTCCGCGCTCATCTATCCGGCCATACTGCTCGGCGTGGCCGGGCTCTCGGTGCTGGTGCTCTTGGTGTATGTGGTGCCGCAATTCGAGCAGTTATTTGCGGACGCGGGCGCGGCCTTGCCGTTCGCCACCCAAGTGGTCATCTCGATGGGGAATTTTCTGCGTGATTTCTGGTGGTTGCTCATCCTGGCCGCGGTGTTGATTGGACTCTATTTCCGCAAGCAACTCTCGCAACCCGCGACGCGTTACCGCTGGGACCAGCGTTTCCTCAAGCTACCCTTGGCCGGAGAGCTGATCACCAAGATCGAGGTGGCGCGCTTCAGCCGCATGCTCGGCACCCTGCTCACGAACGGCGTGCCCTTGTTGAGCGGGCTGTCGATCGTGAAAGAGACCCTGGGGAACCAGGTCTTAGCGGAGGGCGTGGGCACCGTCGCCGAGCGCCTGAAACACGGCCATGGGCTTGCCGAACCCTTGACAGAGATCGCTTATTTTCCTCGCCTTGCCGTACACATGGTCCGCGTGGGGGAAGAGACCGGACAGCTCGAAGAGATGCTCATGCAAGTGGCCGAGGTCTATGATCGCGAGGTGCGGGCCACGGTCAAGCGCATGCTGGCGCTCCTGGAACCGGTACTGATTCTGGGCCTCGGTCTCGTGATCGCGGCCATCATCATGTCGATCCTGGTCGCGATCTTGAGCGTAAACGAGCTTGCGTTTTAAACTTCCGTCAATTAGAGGGCTTAGCGAAATGAAACATCATACGGGACACCGTTCGCCTCGCGGTTTCACCCTCATCGAGTTGCTGGTGGTATTGGTGATTCTAGGGCTGCTCGCGAGTCTCGTGGGACCCCGGGTCATGAACTACCTGATCGAAGCGAAAAGCGATTCGGCCCACTTGCAAATCGAGAATCTCGCCGCCACCTTGAACATGTACCGGCTGGGGATCGGCCGCTATCCCACGAGCGACGAGGGACTCGATGCGTTGGTCGAGGCGCCGGCCGGGACCGAACGCTGGAATGGACCGTATTTAGATAAGAAGCAAGTACCCAAAGATCCCTGGGGCTTCGACTATCAGTACCGATTTCCGGGTGAGCACGGCGATTTCGATCTGTACACGCTCGGCGCGGACAATGCCGAGGGCGGCGAGGGCGAGGACCGGGACATCGCCAATTGGCATTAGCACGTGCCCTCCCCGTCAGGATTCACCCTCGTCGAGCTTTTGGTGGTCTTGGTCATCGGCGGCCTCATGCTGTCGCTGGTTCCTCCCCTGTTCTCGAAAGGCGCCACGGGCGTCGAGTTGCGCTCGGCCGCGCGCGAGGTAGCCGCGGCGCTGCGCTACGCCCGTAGCCAGGCGATTAACCGCCACGTCGAATCCATCGTGACGGTAAACATCGCCGATAAGCATTATGAGATCAGCGGACGCAAAGGTACCCGGACGCTACCGCAAGGGGCGGACATCAAGCTCGACACCGCCCGCTCGCAGACGCGTTCCGTAACCACCGGGGCGTTTCGATTCTACCCGGACGGCAGCTCGACCGGCGGTCAGATCACTCTCGCGAGCGGGCCCTTACGCTATGTCGTCGATATCAGCTGGTTGACCGGCCGCGTTGCGATTCACTGATCACCACCGGCGCGCGCGCGGCTTTTCCTTACTCGAGGTCTTGGTCGCGTTCTCGATCTTGGCCATCGCCTTAGGTATGCTGCTGCAAATCTTCGCCACCGCCCTGCGTAGCAGCAAGCTCGGCGCCGACTACACGGAGGCGGTCCTGTGGGCCGAATCCTTGCTGGCAGGCGTGGATCTGGAGACGGCGCCGCCTGGCGAGGAGACGGGAGACATCGCGGGCCGCTATCAGTGGACGCGCCGCGTCCAACCCTACTTACCCGCCCATCTCGACCCGGAAAAGCTGCCACTCGACGCCTATCGAGTCACGGTCAGCGTACTCTGGCAAGAAGCCGCGAAAACGCGCGCGGTCAGCCTAATAACTTTGAGGCTGCGGCCGCGGCAGGGCCAATGACGACGCGGCAGCGCGCGGGCGGCGGATTCACGCTCGTCGAACTCTTGCTCGCTCTTACACTGACGGGCCTCATCATGGTGGCGCTCTACAGCGGATTGCGGGTCGGGACCCGCTCCTCGGACGCCGCCGAGACGCGGGCGGCGATGACCGAGGATCAGCGGGCGGTCGCCGGTTTCATCTCGCGCCAGGTAACCCGCGCCTATCCCCTCGTCTGGCTCGACCAAGCCGAACAGCAGCTTGTATTTCGCGGCGGATCTCGATCCCTCATCTTTACCGCCGACTCGCCCATCCGGGGCGAGCCGGGCGGGCTGTATATCGGCGCGATCGAGCTCGTCAGCGGCGGCCGGCTCATCTTCACCTATTGGCGCGCCGAACCCGATCTCGCCGAGCCGTTGGTTGCCCCCGAGCACGCCCGCCGAACCGTGATGCTCAACCACGTTCAGGACGCCCGGTTCTCCTACTACGGGAAATCCCGCCGCGTCACCGCGTGGCACGACACGTGGAACGACGACGAACGGCTGCCGGCGCGGGTGCGGCTCATTATAAAGACCGCAAGGCACGGCGCCTGGCCCGTGCTCGTGATCCCGATCCATGCGGAACCGGACACCGGTGAGCCACAACTGCTCATGCAGCCGCCCGAGTCCGCGGAAGAATCGGACGCGGGCCAAGATGTCGATTTTGGCGATGACGATCCCGAAGATTTCTAGGAACCTTGACGTTCACGGACCATGAAGCCGATGCAGGCACCGGCGACTGAGCAGGGATTCGCGCTCGTGATCGTCCTCTGGGTGGTGGCCTTGCTCAGTATCGTGGCCGCCAGCCTGGCGTTCAGCATGCGGACCGAAACCACGCTGGCTCACGATCTCGTGGCCCAGGCGCAGGCCCGCGCGCTCGCCGAGGCGGGCGTGTATCGGGGCATCCTTGAACTGTACAATCCCGATCGCTTGCGCCGCTGGCGCGGCGATGGCAGCCCCCACCGGGTACGCCTCGCCGGTGCGCCAATCACGGTGTCACTGCAGGACGAAGCAGGCAAGATCGACCTCAATAGCGCTCAGCGCGGTCTCCTCGACGCCTTGCTCCGGGCATCGGGTATCGAAGACGAGCGGCGTGGCAAACTGCTCGACGCGATAGAAGACTGGCGCGACCCGGATAGCTTGCGGCGCTTGAACGGCGCCGAAGATCAAGACTACGAAGCCGCCGGCAGGACCTACGGGGCCAAGGACGCTACGTTCAATACGGTCGAGGAACTGCAACAGGTGCTCGGTGTGACACCGCGTTTGTTCAAGCGTCTGCGGCCCGCGCTTACCGTCCACTCCCATTCGGCCGGGACAGACCATCGGGTGGCCCCGCCCGAGGTACTGCGGGCATTGTTGCTATCCGATCAAGACGCCGAGCGTGATCTCGAGGAAGTCCTTGCCCGGCGCGACGACGCCGCGGAACCGGGCCAAAACCCGCGCGATGCGCTCACGCCGGTCATCGACGCCCGCTTTGATGTTCCAAGTAATGGTGTAATCTATACCGTGCGGGCCGAGGCCAGGTTACCGCCCCAGACGCGCGCGTCCGTCGTCGCAACCGTAAAACTAATTCAGCAGTCCGGAAAACCGTATA
>JBIMKC010000100.1:0-8846 GCA_043673925.1 Chromatiales bacterium
TTAGATGTTCCGTATTGCGATGAGGATTACATGCGGCTCGAGGGGGACACGCCCTCGCGCTACTTGGCCCGCCCTATCCTGGGGCTATTCCAAGGTCAACCGGGCGCACGACGGTGGCGGCAAGCGCTCAGCACGGCACACTCCGGCTTACAAGACGGCCCCCAGCACTTTGCAACGCCGTAGAATCTTTCGCGCGCGGCCTGGTCCAACGTATGCGATTAGGGTCACACGCGCGATGGTGGTACCACCGAATGGCCGCCCGATCAAGCGGAGCCGGAAGTTGCCGCTACCTTTTCTTTCGGAACGGTACCTATTACTCTATTCACGATTGTCTGAAACGGAGGGTTTTTAGTCATGCGAAATTTCAAGAAATACGCGCTCGTTGCAACACTTGGGCTAGCCGGCTGCGCAACACAAACCGGCTGGGCGCCAACCGTTGATCCTTACGCGGATCCCCATCCGGAACGGATCACGGCGGATACCGTTGAATGCAAGCAGATCGCACAGCAGGCCGCTGGCAGTACAGGTGGCGAGACCGTAAAAGGCACCTTGCTGGGAGGCGCGATCGGAGCGGCCGCGGGGGCCGCCATCGGCGCTGCCGTTGGCAGCCCGGGCACAGGGGCGGCGATTGGCGCGGCGACCGGCGGCATCGGCAGTGGCGCGCACAGCGCTTATGACACCGAGGGAGATTACAAACGCGCGTATTCGAATTGCATGCGCGGCCGGGGGCATAAAGTAATCAATTGATCCGCGCGCTGCCGCCCCTGCCCTCTCAAGCTTCATGGCAGACGATGGTTGGGGCGGCTGCGCCCGCGGGCCAGGCGAGCCCCGCTAAAGTAAATCTCGATGGCTGCCCGGAGACGATTAAAGGGAAATCCTGGCGCGGACCGGATGGCCGCTGGACCGCGGTGAACTAAACCGAGGACACACTACCGCACGACGACAAACGCCGCATTGTCCCCACGCAGGATGTGTAGCAGGAGCGCACCGCTATGCTTATTCGCAAGTTGGTAGAACTCGTTGACATTCGACACCGCAATGCGGTTAACGGATAAGATGATATCCCCTCCGCGGATACCGCTGAGCCACGCTCGGCTCCCCCGTTTTACCGCGTACACCATGACGCCCTCCACCTCACCGTAGGCGGACGCTTCATTTGGGATCTCGCCGAACTTAGCGCCGTCTAAACGCGGGTTCTCAAGCGCGGCGCCACTCGTGCCGGTCTTGCTCTGGCTTGTGACCGTCGCGGTAATTTCAACCCGCTCGTTGCGTCCGAACAGACCCTTGCGTAGCACATCGAGCTGCACCTTTTCACCCACGCGGAGCAGCCCGACTCTATTGCGTACGCTACTCGCATTAATGACATTCCTATCGTTTACGGCCGCCACGATATCCCCTGCTTTCAAACCGGCCTTCGCTGCGGGAGAATCTTCCAATACGCTCACGATTACCGCGCCTTGCTGATCTTCCAGACCGAACGCCTCGGCCAGTGAAATATCCAGATCTTGGAGCTGGACACCCAATTGCCCGCGACGGACCTCGCCGTGATCCACCAGTTGCTCCATCACTTGCCGCGCCATATTGATTGGGATCGCGAACCCGATGCCGATACTTCCGCCGCTACCGGAGAATATCGCCGTATTGATCCCCGTTAAACGGCCATCGAGGTCGACCAACGCGCCACCGGAGTTACCCGGATTGATCGAGGCATCCGTCTGGATAAAATCTTCGTATCCTTCGATACCGAGCCCGCTGCGCCCCAGAGCGCTTACGATCCCGGAGGTTACGGTCTGCCCGAGGCCAAAGGGGTTACCGATTGCGACCACGAAGTCACCGACTTTTAGCTGATCCGAATCCGCCATGGGCAGCGCCGTCAACCGCTCGGACGGGATCTGGATCACGGCCACATCGGTCTCCGTATCGCTGCCGATGCGCTTGGCCTCGATCTTACGTCCATCGCGCAGCTTGACCGTGATTTGCTCGGCATTAGCGATTACGTGGGCATTGGTAATGACTAAACCGCGCCCCGCGTCGACGATGACCCCGGACCCGAGGCTTTGGGTTTTGCGTTCCAGAGGTTGATTCGGAACGCCAAAAAAGTAGCGAAAGAACGGGTCCTCGAACAGCGGATTCTGCTGAATTTTAACGCGACCCTCGGTGGCGATATTCACGACCGCGGGCGTAACCCGCTCCAGCATCGGCGCCAGGGTTGGATGATCATTCCCGAACCAAGGCAGCGCCGCGTGCGCAACCTGAATTCCCAGCATTCCAGACAACAACGCGGCTACCAGTTTTCCGAACACGATCGCGGCTATTGAGGGAGATCGATAACGCATGCCAAATACCCTTTCATTCAATGAGATTTATACTATTTTACCCAGGACGAACCTTGCGATCAGCCGCTTTAGCGCAACCGCTGGGTGAATTACGCGGGGGAGCGGCATGGATCAAATTAGAAATGCCGCTGCCAGCCCAAGGAAGATAAAGAACCCCATCGAATCGGTAATCGCAGTCAACATTACGCTACTCCCGAAGACCGGATCGCGACCCAGCCATCGCAGGCCGAGCGGTATAAACACACCCGCGAGCGATGCGATCACCAAGTTGAGCAGCACCGCCACCGCCATGAGCGCCGCCAGCGAAACCTTGGAATAGAAAACCAAGGCGAATGCTCCCACGACCGCACCCCAGATGATCCCATTCATAATGCTTATCCCGATCTCCTTGTACACCAAGTACCCGAGGTTACCGCGATGGATCTGATCCATGGCCAGGCCACGGATCAATAAGGCCACGGTTTGATTACCCGTATTCCCGCCGATACTGGCGACAATCGGCATCAAGGCCGCCAGCGCGACGAGCTTGTCGATCGTACCCTCGAAGACCCCAATCACACGCGAGGCAATAAAGGCGGTAACCAGGTTGATCGCTAGCCACGCCCAGCGGTTCTTAGCACTTTTCCAGATGGGCGCGAAAAGGTCTTCGTCCTGGTTTAAGCCGACTTGCTTTAAGCGATCCCGTTCGGTCGTCTCGCGCCGATAGTCCATCACTGCGTCGACCGTGATCATACCCACAACCCGATCGTGTAAGTTCACGACGGGTGCGGTAATAATGTCATAGCGCTCGAAGGCTTGTACGGCGTCCGTCGCCGCATCTTCGGTGTAGAAGAAAATAGGATCGGGGACCAAAACCTCATGGACCTTCACATCCGGATCGTGGACCAAGAGTTTCCTGATCGGAAGCAGTCCCTGCAAGATACCTCCGCGATCGACAACCACGATATGATCGATGCGGGCAGGCAGGCCGCTGCGACGCCGCAGGTAGCGGAGTACGACATCAAGGTTTACATCTTCGCGCACCGTCACGACATCGAGAACCATGAGCGAACCGACCGTGCCCGGCGGAAACTCGAGCATGGTCTGAACCTCACTACGATCCTCGCGGTCGAGCGTATCGAGCAGCGCCGAAACCGTATCCTTAGAGAGGCTCGGGACCAGATCGGCGATATCCTCCGATTCGAGGTGCTCGACAGCCCCAAGAATTTCGTTCTCCTGCATGTCGGCGATGAGCCTCGCCCGCACCGCATCGGAAAGTTCCAGGAGCACGGCGCCCCGCGCCTCGGGACGCACGAGATCCCACACGACGTGGCGACGGTCCAGCGGTAATCCTTCCAGTACAAACGCGAGGTCCGCGGGGTGGAGCTGCGCGATCCGCCGCTGCACTTCCGCCAGTTGCTGCTTTACCAACAGGCTTTGTAACAGTTCGTGACGCGGTGTCGCCTGGCGCGAGGTGAGCTCACTGACGAGATCTTGTTTATTAAGGAGGTCAACAACCTGATCGAGCGTCGCTTTGAGCTTCCCCCCCGGTTTGACCCCAGCCTCGATCGTCATAGAAAAATCCCTTGTCAGTGGTTAGTAAACTGCATTGGTTAACGTTAATGGTGCAATGCAATATAATAACCGCTCGGCGAAATTATTGAAGCCCGTCCGACACGATGTTAAAGGACGCCTGACGGATAAGTACGGGGATGGAACAGCAATCTGAGAGTGACTACGGCAAGGTTTTGTGAATTAGTTTACAGCCGGGCGTCATCGCTGGAACTATGCTTTGACGCTGCGGTCTCCCTTCGGAAACAACAACCAGACTGAAGAATATTCTCCTCCTGACGATATCGGCGTTACCTAAAAACTAACAGGAGCTTTTTAAACCATGGCCCACAATCCCCTTGTGATAGCGGCCAGCGGAAGCCTGGTCGTGTTGAGTTGGCCACAATTTGCGCTTGCCCAAAGTGCCAACCGAATTCATGAGCCCTTAGGCGATGCGCTAGCGGAAATCACATTAGCAGACGATAGCGCCTACATATTGACATCATTCGCCCAGCTAAGAAACTGGGCCGACGGGCCGTGGACCCACGGCCCGTTTGCATTCAAGCTTCGCTTAACGACAACAACGCCGCTTCGTACCCGACAAGACAAACGTAGATCGCGAACGTGATCTGGAGGATGATTTGCCCATTTAGGCAGTAGAAAACAGTGAAATTCTTGTGCAGTACTAGAAGCGCTAGACCGATCGCTGTCAGCACGAATTTCAAGACTAAAAACAGCCTGGTATCGGCGCGCAGTACGGCATCAAGCAGCGGATTGACCTCGGTCGCACCTGCCGCTAGAAGACGCAACGTTAAGCAGGCATCCACGCACCCTAGGACAAAGACACCGATCGAGACGGCGAATAGCGGCATCTCGTAGCGGTCGATGTAACCCGCCGCACCGTAGTACCGCCGCTCTCGTGCGCGGCGTCCACAACAAGACCCATATGTCAAGGTCCACCAGGACAGGCGCCGCCGATCGGAGCCGCGCCGTTGGGCGGCTGCATCGCCGCCGGCCATTTGTTTGCCGATATACGTCCGTGCGCCTTGACGCGCTTGTTCCATTGCTCTGGTTCGTTACCGAGACACCGATGGGGCTAAATCCTACAGCAATGAGTATGGAAAATCGACCCCGACGGTGAATGACGCGGACAACTCGCCGTAATAAGATTTGCGGGTTTTTAGATCACAGACCGACGCCTGTTGCCAAGAGACCCGCGCCTGAGACAATGTCGGCCAAGGAGATGACGCCCTTGTACCCGTGGATATGGCCATTGCCGAGTTCCGCTACTATAAGGCTCTACAACCAGTTCTGGATGTGCCGGACATGTGATCGAGTATACTGGTCGGGCTCGCATTTTCGCCGCTTACAATCCGTCGTCGCCAACGCCCTGAATGCTCCGTCACACCCTCATCGCAACGGCCCGC
Organism: Chromatiales bacterium; assembly: GCA_043673925.1. Taxonomy (GTDB): domain Bacteria; phylum Pseudomonadota; class Gammaproteobacteria; order JACCXJ01; family JACCXJ01; genus USCg-Taylor. The sequence goes on from JBIMKC010000100.1 coordinate 5,294, forward strand.
GCACGACGTGACCGAGCAATCTGAGAACGCGAAGATCGACCTCCGAGCCGGACAGTTGCGACTTACTGGTGCTTGGACGATGCGCAATCTCGCGCTCTTGGAAACAAGCTTCGCGGCGCGGGCGCCGAAGCCGGTCATCCTCGACGCAAGCGGGATCACCGCGCTCGATACCAACGGGGCCTGGCTGCTGCAACGGATGCTGCGTACCTATGCTGCGCAGGACGTGCCTGCGCAGTTGACGGGTCTGCGCGAGGAGTTCCGCGCGCTTTTGGAGCTGATCGAAGCCCGCACCAAGACGGTCGACGATGAGCCTATCCCCAGAGCTTTGGGCATCCTCGGGCGGCTAGGACAAGAGACTATTGAGCGCCTCGATCATAGCCTGCGTTTGCTGACGTTTATCGGTGAGGTGAGCGCCGCGTTCCTACGCAACATTCGAAAACCTTCACGCATCCGTTGGCGGGCGTTCTTCAGCTCTGTCGAACGCGCCGGCGTGCGCGCGATCCCGATCGTCGCCTTGCTCTCCTTTCTGCTTGGGATCGTCATCGCTTACCAAGGCGGACTTCAGCTGCAAAGCTATGGCGCTAACATCTTCATCGTCGAGCTCGTAACGCTCACGATGTTCCGCGAGTTCGGTCCCATGATGACGGCGATCATCATCGCCGGCCGCACGGGGTCGGCATACACGGCCGAGATTGGAACGATGAAAGTCACGGAAGAGATCGATGCCTTGAAAACCATCGGTATCTCGCCCTTCGAGCTGCTCGTCTTGCCGAAGATTCTCGGGCTGATGATCGCCCTACCGCTTCTGACGCTGGTCGCCGATGCGGCGGGCGTGTTAGGCGGGATGGTCATGGCGGCTACGCTCTTGGACGTGGGCTACTTGGATTTTCTCGACCGCATCCCCGGGGAAGTCACGCTCAGATCATTTCTCCTCGGTATTGGCAAGGCCCCGGTATTTGCAATGATCATCGCCGTCGTCGGGTGCTTCCAAGGGTTCCGCGTCATGGGCAGTGCCGACAGCGTCGGGCGCCAAACTACGGTCAGCGTGGTTCAGTCGATCTTCTTAGTCATCGTCGCTGACGCCGCGTTTTCAATCCTGTACAGTTGGCTTGGGATATAGTCCCCCTGAAACCCACAGCGATGTCTGGCGAGCACATTATTGAAGCACGGGATATACGCACCTATTTCGGAGAGGTCTGCATCCACGACGGGATTGACCTCGATGTCCAACGCGGCGAGACGTTTGCCCTGGTGGGAGGCAGCGGTTCCGGGAAAACCACCTTGCTCCGCGAGATCAATATGCTCACGCGCCCGGCCTCCGGCAGCTTACGGGTCCTTGGATCCGACGTATTGGCGCTGCCCGAAAATCGCTTAGACCAGCTGCGCCGGCGCATCGGCGTGATGTTTCAGCATGGAGCATTGTTCAGCGCCCTGACCGTGTTGGAGAATGTTGCCTTGGTCCTAAACGAACATACAGATCTCTCGCGTGATCTCGTACAACAACTGGCGCTGTTAAAGGTGGCCCTCGCGGGGCTCCCGGCGAGCGCGGCATTTAAGTATCCGCGCGAGCTGAGCGGGGGCATGCTGAAACGCGCGGCCGTTGCTCGAGCGTTAGCCCTCGACCCGGAGATCTTATTCCTCGATGAACCTACCGCCGGGCTGGATCCGCAGAGCGCCAGCGCTTTCGATGATCTCGTCATGCAGCTCAAGGAATCCCTGGGGCTGACCGTGGTGCTGGTGACGCATGATCTCGATACCCTCTGGCGGGTGACCGATCGGGTGGCGTTCCTGGCGCAGAAAAAAGTCGTCGCTCTCGCGCCGATAGCCGAATTGAGCGCGCATCCGCACCCCGAGGTCCGCGCTTATTTTTCCGGTCCGCGCGGTCGGGCTGCCGCACAAGCTTCCACATGGACCCGCGCGTAAACTTTACGCTGGTCGGCCTGTTCGTCCTCGTCTTCGGCGCAGCAGTGATCTGGACGGCGGTGTGGCTGAGCGCCCAAGAGGACCATAAAACCTATGAAACCTACGTGACGTACGTGTACGAATCCGTGGCCGGCCTCTCCCCCCGCGCGGCGGTAAAATACCGCGGCGTCGATGTTGGATTCGTGCGCAAGATCGGCCTCGACAAAGGTAACCCGGAGCGGGTACGGCTGTTGCTCGACATTGAGGCCGGCACCCCGGTTAAGGCCGACACGGTGGCGCTATTATCGGTCTACGGCATCACCGGGCTCGCCTTTGTCGATCTGACTGGCGGCAATCGCCACTCTGCGCCGTTGGCGGTTCGTTCCGGCGAACGTTACCCCGAGATCCGCACCGGGCCGTCGCTGCTCGCCTCCGCGTCCAGCGGCCTGATGCAAGCCACCCAGCTGGCGCAAGAATTCAAGAAGATCGCCGAGCAGATCCTAAAATTGTTGAACCAGGAAAATCAGGACGCGTTGAGCAACACGTTGCAAAACATAGAGCGCATCACCACCGCCCTCGCAACCCGCGACCAGGAGATCGGGACCACCGTCGTGCGCGCTGGAGCTATTCTTGACAACACGGCTCGAACGACCCGAGAGTTGCCGGCGCTCGTAACCGCGCTGCGTAAGGGCGCCGACGGGATAAACTCCGTGCTCGGCACGGTCGATCGCACGGCCACGAATCTGGACCAGCTGATCGTCGACACCCGCGCCGATCTCGGGCGGTTCTCGCGTGGCGCCGTCGCGCAGGCCACCCCGATTTTGACTGACCTGCGCCAACTCGTGGATAACCTGCAGCGCTTGACCGAGGCGATCGAACGTGATCCCAATGCGCTCTTGTTCGGCCGGCGGGTGCGCCGGGGACCGGGCGAATGACGATATCCGTAAAGCATGCATGCGTGTTGCTCGTGCTCGCTCTGAGCGGATGTGCGCCCTTCAACCGCACGCCGGAGCAGCCGCCGCAAATCTACGTGCTCAGGGCCGCGCCCAGCGACACGCAAACCAAGCCGGCGGAAAACCACTTAAGCGTGCTCGTCTCGGCGCCCAACGCCTGGCCGGGTTACGACCGGGCGCGCATCGCTTACGTGCGTCATCCCCTGCAAGTCGATTACTACGCCGAGAGCGAGTGGGCCGATCAACCGGCGCGGATGTTAGAGCCCCTATTGATAACGGCGCTACAAGAATCTAATCTTTTCAACGCGGTCGTCTCCGCAACCAGCGGTGCGATCGCGGAGCTGCGGATCGATACCGAGATCGTTCAGATCCATCACGAGTTCCTGATCGCTCCAAGCCAAGGCCGGGTCGCGATCCGTGCCCAACTCATCGACCTGACCAGGAACCGGGTCCTCGGCACGCGTGTCTTCAGCGCGACCGAATCTGCTCCCACCGAGGATGCCAGAGGCGGGGTGACGGCCATCAATAACGCATTGCAAGTGATCCTCGGGGCGATCGTGGATTTTTGGCGGGACGCGCTCCGTAAGCCGGGTTTTGAGGATTTATCGAGCTAGCACAATGGCGGTCGCTTACACTCCAGAACAGCGCCGAGACCAACTCCAATCCGCACTGAGGCAGCGCATACTGATTCTCGATGG
>JBIMKC010000101.1:0-1738 GCA_043673925.1 Chromatiales bacterium
AGGATAGATGGATAACATTAGACTACTAATGATCGCAGGGTTATGTATTATTTCCCTGCTTATTTGGCAAGCTTGGCAGCGTGATTACGGCAGCCTCGAATCCCCATGGTCACGGCCGACAACCGGCGAGGCTACGGCGCCTAAGGGGACCGACGTTCCCACCGTAGAGAACGGCAAGAAGGCTGGCGCAGAGGTTTCCGATCAAGAGGCCGAGCCGGAAGGCCGGGAAGGTTCGTACGTCCGCGTCAGAACCGATGTCCTGGATCTCGATATCAACAAGATCGGTGCGGTCATTGAAAAAGCGAAGCTGCGTGAATTTCCCGTGTCCGTGGACGCCCCTTACAAACCGTTTGTTTTCCTTGACCGGAGCGAATCTCTAACCTTCGTTGTGCAAGGAGGGTTAAGAAGCGCGGATATTGCCCCGGATCATCACAGCGAGTATCGGGGCGAACAAAACGCTTACGAGTTGGAAAACGCTAAGAATTCCCTAAAAGTCGTGTTTACCTGGGGTCCGGTGCAAGGACTTACGGTACGGAAGATCTACACCTTCGAGCGCGGTAGCTATCTCGTCAACCTGCGCTATGAAATCGCAAACGAGGGACCCGATCCTTGGGCCGGCCGCGTTTATGGCCAGCTTCAGCGCAGCCAATCAGAGTCGGGGGCCGGTTTTATTTACACCTATACCGGCGCCGCCATCTCGAGCCTGGAAAAGCGTTACGAGAAAATCGATTTCGATGACATGCAAGAAAAGCCGGTCGAACGCGATGTCTCTAACGGTTGGGCGGCGATGCTGCAGCACTATTTCGTCGCCGCGCTAGTTCCCGATCCTAAGGAGATTTACCACTATTATTCGAAGATTTTGGACGACGGGAAACGCTATCTGATCGGCCTCTATGGACCGGAAGTGAGCGTCCCCGCCGGGGCAGATCATGCGATCGATATGGGGATTTACTTAGGCCCAAAGCTTCAGCATGTCCTCGAGAAAATTGCTCCCGGGCTTGAGCTGACGGTCGACTACGGCGTGCTATGGTTCATAGGTAAGCCGATTTTTTGGTTGTTGGAGAAGCTTCACCGCTTCATCGGTAACTGGGGTTGGGCCATCGTGTTTGTGACCGTCATTTTGAAAGTGATGTTCTTTCAATTATCCGCGGCGAGCTATCGCTCAATGGCGAAGATGAAAAAGCTGCAGCCCCGCTTGCAAGCACTCAAGGAGCGTCACGAAGACGACCGCATGAAAATGAATCAAGCCGTCATGGAGCTTTACAAAGAAGAGAAGGTCAATCCCTTCGGCGGCTGCTTGCCAATCCTCGTGCAGATCCCTGTCTTTATCTCGTTATACTGGGTCTTGCTTGAAAGCGTGGAATTACGCCAAGCGCCGTTCGGATTTTGGATAAAAGACCTGTCCGCACCCGATCCGTTTTTTGTTCTACCGGTGCTAATGGGCGTCACGATGCTTATACAATATTATCTTAACCCGACCCCAATCGATCCCATGCAGCAGAAAGTCATGCAGCTTCTGCCCATCGTGCTTACCGTGTTCTTCTCGTTTTTCCCGTCGGGTTTGGTGCTCTATTGGCTTGCAAACAACGTACTGTCGATCGGACAGCAATGGTTGATTAACAAGCAATATGGCGAAGCGGCACAACCGGCTAAGGCGGGTTAGAATCGCGCCCGAGCTGCCTGTGCGGAGGCGAATCCCGCTAATCATCGTGCGCTTCCGGCATTGAGACTGCCGCCA
>JBIMKC010000101.1:1838-3524 GCA_043673925.1 Chromatiales bacterium
GGCCTTGCCACGTGGTAGCCCCTGAACGGGATACAATAACCGCCATCGCCTCCCCGCCCGGACGGGGAGGTATCGGGATTGTGCGCATCTCGGGGCCATTGGCCCGCGCAATTGCCGATAACATCGTTCACCGGCCACTCTCGCCGCGCGTCGCGACCTATGCGCGCTTTGTTGGGACTGGCGGCGAAACGCTGGATCAAGGGATCGCTCTGCTTTACGAAGCACCACATTCTTATACCGGCGAAGATGTCTTAGAACTGCACGCTCATGGCAGCCCAGTAGCGCTGGACCTGCTGCTGCAAAAAGTATCGAGCCTCGGTGCCCGGCCGGCGCGCCCCGGAGAGTTTTCGGAACGCGCTTTCCTGAACGGCAAACTCGATCTCACTCAGGCCGAGGCCATCGCGGATCTCATCGATAGCGCGACGGCCGAAGCCGCGCGCGCCGCTCTACGCTCTTTGGAAGGGGAGTTCTCGGCGCGCGTGCGCGAGATCTTCGAGCAGCTCGTCGCGGTCCGGGCGCATCTAGAAGGGACGCTCGATTTCCCCGAGGAGGTGATCGATGCGGTGGATACGGCGCGTTTGGGCGAGCAACTGGAGGGCGCGCTCCGTGCTACCGCCAGCTTGATCACGCGGGCGACGCTCGGGCGAATGCTCACCGATGGCGTGCGGGTAGTGATCGCGGGCCCCCCGAATGTCGGTAAGTCCAGTCTCTTGAACCGCTTGGCACGCGAAGATTGCGCGATCGTGACTGCGGTGGCGGGCACCACGCGCGATGCGATTCATGTCGAGATCAGCCTCGGCGGGTTGCCGTTCCATTTCACCGATACCGCGGGCTTGCGCGCCACATCCGACCCGGTTGAAAGCGAGGGGATCCGGCGCACCCGCGCGGCGGTCGCGCAGGCAGATCACGTGCTCTTCGTGCTTGACGCGAGGGATCCCGGAGCCCGCGATCCCGGCGATGAAATCGAGGGGCTTCCCGCGGGCGCGCGCCTGACCTGGGTACACAACAAGATCGATCTCATCGGTGTGGAGCCGGCCGCGCGCGCTGGCCCCAGCGGCGATGCGGTCTACCTCTCGGCGAAGACGGGCGCCGGCGTGGCGCTCCTCGAGCAGTATCTAAAGAGCTGCGCGGATTACCACGAAGCTCCCGCCGGCGCCTTCAGTGCGCGCAAGCGCCATGTCGATGCCCTGCGGCGGGTACAGGCGTGCGTACAAGAGGCCCAAAAGGCGTTCCTAGCCGCGCGCGGACCGGAGCTCGTGGCGGAACACCTGCGCCTGGCCCAGCAAGCCTTGAGCGAAATCACCGGCGACTTCACTAGCGAAGACCTTTTGGGCGAAATTTTTTCTACGTTTTGCGTCGGAAAATAACAGGTGAACACTTCGAGCGGTGTCTGGTAGTTAAGGATCCGGCGGGGCCGGTTGTTTAGTGAGTTAGCGATGGCGTTCAATATGTAGTGCCCTCGATGAGGCCCTGTCGGAGCTGGAAGAAGAAGGGGGGTGGCGCGCGCGCCACCGGCGTTACCAAGAACACATCAGCCGCATCCGCGGGGGTCTCGCCGCGATAGTATAAGGGGTCAAGTCTCCCATCTTGCATAGATTGCCTCTAGGATCTATTCTCGCCTCATGGCGAGGCCCTTAAGAATCGAATACGAAGGGGCGGTGTATCACATCACCTCGCGTGGCGACA
>JBIMKC010000101.1:3624-8813 GCA_043673925.1 Chromatiales bacterium
CCCTTAAGAATCGAATACGAAGGGGCGGTGTATCACATCACCTCGCGTGGCGACAAGCGAGAACCGATAGCCTTGGACGATGTTGATCGGTCGGCATTTATCGAGGTGCTGGCGCAGGCGCTAAAGCGTTTTGACGCGCACGCGTGGGCGTATTGCTTGATGGGCAATCACTACCACCTGGTGCTGCGTACTCGCCGAGCCAACCTCTCGCGCCTGATGCGGCACGTCAATGGCGTCTACACGCAGACGTTTAACCGGCGCCATGGCCTCGTGGGGCATTTGTTTCAAGGCCGCTTCAAAGCCATCTTGGTCGACGCCGACCGCTACCTGTTAGAAGTCTGCCGCTACGTTGATCTTAATCCCGTGCGCGCGCACCTGGTCAAACACCCGCACGCCTACGCATGGAGCAGCTACCGAGCCCACATCGGGCAAGCGGTGCGCCCGCCGTGGTTGGACAGCAAACCGCTGTACGCGCAACTCGCTCCCAAAAAGAGTCAAGCGACCGCTGCCAGCAAGTATGCCGAGTTCGTGGCGCAAGGCGCGGGCGTCCGTTTGTGGCACGACCACCTCCAGCAGCAGATATTCTTGGGCGGCGACGAATTTATCGAGCGCATGCAGCGGCTGGCAGGCCTATCCGGCCACGATAAGCCGCGAGATCAGGTGAACAAAACCCAGCAGCGCCGCCCAGCGAGCGTGAAACCTCTCAGTAGCTACGCGCTGCAGGGGGCCAGCAGAGAAGAGCGCGATGGGCGCATCGCCTTGGCGTTTACGGAGGGTGGATACACTCAAACGATGATTGCCACGGCCTTCGGCGTGTCGTCTTCTACGGTTAGCCGTGTGATCAAAGGGATGGAGTGAAAGATGGGAGACTTGACCCCTATTCTTCGTTCCTGCGAACGGCCCGAACCGTAGTCGCCAATGACCGCAAAGCGGACGGTGCCCGCGGAAGGTGCTTCGACGTTCGGCAGGGTTAGTGTATGGACCACGCCCATGATCTCGTGTCGAAAATGCCAGGCGACGAGGGCTAGAAACAGCGTCAGGCCGAGAGTGACGATCCAGGTTCTCCGGCGCATACCCGCGTAGAATATCTCAAGTAGGATCAGCTAATAATGGCGCTTCTATCTCCATGAAAAGCGCGCTCCACGTTCTGATGGCCGCTTCCGAAAACGATGGCATCAAGACTCCTGCGGGCCAGGACGCGAAGGCCGGCGGTATCGGCGATGTAGTGCGAGACGTAGCGCCCGCCTTGGCGTCCTTACATAACTGCCGGATCACCGTGGTCGTACCCTCCCACGGGTTCCTAGACAAGCTCGAAGGCGCAAGGCTACTCGACGTATACCATTTTCCCTTCGCGGGATCTCGGGAAGGGGTTGTCCTATTTGAAGTTCCCGGAAAAAAGCCTAGTCCCAAGGTGCGGCATCTCGTCTTGCACCATGCGCGGTTTGAATCGCGCGATCCGGAGACGAACCAGCTTGAGATCTATTGTGATGACCCGCCCGAGCGGCCCTTCGCGACTGACGCGACGAAGTATGCCTGTTTCTGCGCCGCCGTCGCCGAAGGCTTGAAACGCAAGGTATTCGGCGAGGTTAATCGTGTTCATCTGCATGACTGGCACGCTGCGTTCCTGTTGATCCTCCGCTCTTTTGACGAGAGCTTTGGGGTATTGCGGGAGCTGCGGACGGTTTACACGATCCACAATTTGGCCCTTCAGGGCATACGCCCGCTGCGCGGGGATCCTTCGTCCCTCGAGACTTGGTATCCGCAGATCGCTATCAAGGCTACCGATAAGCTGCTCGATCCGGAGTACCGGAATTGCGTAAATCCCATGGCCGCTGGCGTGCGCCTCGCCGATGCGGCGCATGTGGTCTCACCGGGGTATAAGTCGGAAATCCTCGCGCCAAGCATTCCGCGGCGGAGTGATCCGGACGCCTCCTATTGCGGCGGCGAGGGCCTCGAAGGCGACCTTCAAACGGCCGATCGTGAAGACCGTTTGTTCGGCATTCTGAACGGGTGCGATTACGACCACCGGAAACTGCCGCCGCGTGATTTGCCGGCTTACCGGCAATTACTCCAGCTCCTAGACGATACCGTGTCACGCGGCGCGAGCAGGGCCGCCGTCCACCACCTCGCTTTGAAACGAATTCACTTACTCCAAGCCTCGGCCCGCCGATCCAAAGTCCTCCTAACTTGTGTGACACGGATCGTGAATCAGAAACTACGGTTGATGCGTGCCGACGCCGGCCAAGGCAAACCCGCCCTAGAACAAATCCTGGAGGGGCTGTCCACGGACGGTGTCGTGATCTTTTTGGGGATTGGGGACCGCGACTTGGAGCGCTTTCTGTTCGACTTGAGTAACCGATTTCACAATTTCGTTTTTATCAATGGTTTTGACAGCGATTGCGCGGCGGGCCTATTTGCAAACGGCGATCTCTTCTTGATGCCGAGCTCCTTCGAGCCGTGCGGGATCAGCCAGATGCTTGCCATGCGCGATGGCCAGCCCTGTGTCGTTCACCACACCGGTGGTTTGAAGGACACGGTTCAAGACGGGAGGACAGGTTTCGCATTCAACGGCGAGCGTCTTGAAGCGCAAGCGAAGAACTTCGTGCATACGGTCTTCAGGGCCGTCAAAGTACTGAGTGAAGATACAGCAGGCTTCCAAGCGATTCGTGAGACTGCATTCGAAAAGAGGTTCTTGTGGGGCGACACCGTTCGACAATATGTACAATACCTCTATCGTTCGGAATAACTGTTGCCCACCTACTTTTAGCGGTGGGGTTATTTCGCGAACCGTCGTCCTCATTTCGTGCGCGCTATTCCTCGGCATGCTGTCGATGGACGCAGCCGCACGAGCGATACAGGTAGAGGAGGCCATCTCGCTTGATTTAACCGGCAGTACGCTCGGTATCGCCGCACTCGGCATTTTCGTTTTGGCGTATGGGCTCGTCGTCAGCGAGGAAATCATCGAGCTGCGTAAGTCCAAGCCGGTTATCGTCGCGGCGGGGGCCATCTGGTTGCTCGTGGCGATCGCCTACACCGATGCCGGAAGAGCGGCGGAAGCTGCACAGGCCGTTCGCCATAATCTTCTGGAGTTCGCGGAGCTGATGCTGTTTTTGCTGTCGGCGATGACGTATGTCAATACCCTGGAGGAGCGCAACATCTTCAAGGCCTTGCGGTCGTGGCTGGCCGCGGCGGGATTTTCCTTACGGGCGGTGTTCTGGCTTACCGGGCTCTTGGCGTTCCTTATTTCCCCGGTCGCCGATAACCTCACCACCGCCCTGGTCATGGGCGCGGTGGTACTCGCCGTTGGCGCGGGTCAGCCTGGATTCGTCGCCGCGGCTTGCATCAATATCGTCGTGGCCGCCAACGCCGGCGGCGCATTTAGCCCTTTCGGCGACATCACCACGCTGATGGTGTGGCAAAAAGGCACGGTCGGGTTCGGAGATTTTTTCGCCTTGTTCCTACCGGCGGTGGTCAATTGGCTGGTCCCGGCCGCGATCATCTCCTTATCGGTTGGCGCCGAACGACCCGCCGCGTTCCATGAGCTTGTCCCGGTCAAACCGGGAGGGTACGTCGTTATCGTCTTGTTCATCTCGACCATCGCGATGACGGTCGCGCTACACCATTTCGCGCAGCTGCCACCGTTTCTCGGCATGATGACGGGGCTTGGGCTGCTTACGATCTACGGGTATGTCATTCGCCGCACTGAATTACGGCGGTGGACTCCGTTGCCCGAGTTTGATTCGGAAGCATTGACCGCTCGCGATTATTACAAGCCCGCGGTCAAGCCCTTCGATATCTTCATCAGCATGAAGCGCATCGAATGGGATACCTTGATGTTTTTTTACGGCGTGATGTTGTGCGTCGGCGGTCTCGGCGCCTTCGGGTATCTGGCGCTCGTGTCGCAGACGCTTTATGGGGATCTCGGGCCCACCGCGGCGAATATCCTCGTGGGCGTGGCCTCCGCGCTGCTCGACAACATTCCAGTCATGTTTGCGGTTTTAACGATGAACCCTGAGATGTCGCTCGGCCAGTGGCTGCTCGTCACACTGACCGCCGGGGTGGGCGGGTCGTTATTGTCGATCGGCTCGGCGGCGGGTGTGGCGCTTATGGGACAGGCGCGCGAGGTCTATACGTTCTTTACCCACCTTAAGTGGACGTGGGCCGTGGCGCTCGGGTATGCCGCCAGCATTGCGGTGCATTTCGCATGGAACGCGCATACGTTCTAATTTTCATCATCTCCCGTTATCATCCGCGGCGACAGCATCAAACATAAGCTAGGCAAAATGGCAAACTGGTTATCCAAGCAACGCACTATTGCGCGCCCGAACTTCAATCGCTGGCTGGTGCCGCCCGCCGCGCTGGCGATCCATCTGTCCATCGGGATGGCCTATGGGTTCAGCGTGTTCTGGATCCCGCTCGAACATGCGGTCGGGATCAGCGAGTCGGTCCCCTGCGATACGGATACGGCCGATGGGATCGTAGACTCCTTGCGTGGAATTCTGGGCTATAGCGACTCGGGGCCTTGCGATTGGCAACGCAGCGCGCTCGGTTGGCTCTATACGCTGTTCTTCGTGTTCCTCGGATCATCGGCCGCGGTCTTCGGGCAATGGGTGGAACGCGAAGGCCCGCGCAAGGCCGGCGTCTACGCGTCCTGTTGCTGGGCCGGAGGGTTCCTGATCTCCGCGACCGGTGTGTACTGGCATCACATCTGGTTGTTGTGGCTCGGATCGGGGGTGATCGGCGGGATCGGCTTGGGCCTGGGATACATCTCGCCGGTGTCGACGTTGATCAAATGGTTTCCGGACCGCCGCGGCATGGCCACGGGCATGGCGATCATGGGGTTCGGAGGCGGGGCGATGATCGGGGCGCCGCTCGCCGATCTACTGATGAAGTATTACGCAGGGCCCGATTCGGTCGGCGTGTGGGAAACCTTCGTGACGCTGAGCGCGATTTATTTCGTCGCCATGATGGGTGGAGCCTTCGGGTACCGCGTGCCGCCGCTAGGATGGGCGCCGCCGGGCTGGCAGCCGAAACCTAACCGCAAGATACTGCAAGGTGTGCTATACGGCCGATCTGTAGTGGCGCCGCCGGGCTGGCAGCCGAGCCCTAACCGTAATGGCATGATCACGACCGGGCATGTGCACCTCAACATGGCCCATAAAACGCCTCATTTTTGGCTCCTATGGGGT
>JBIMKC010000102.1:0-8554 GCA_043673925.1 Chromatiales bacterium
AGCGCCGAGACCAACTCCAATCCGCACTGAGGCAGCGCATACTGATTCTCGATGGCGCCATGGGGACGATGATCCAGTCTTACGGACTCGAGGAACAAGACTATCGCGGGAAACGCTTCGCACATCACCCCAGCGCCTTGAAGGGAAATAACGATCTACTGACGCTTACCCAGCCACAGATCATCGGCGCGATTCACCGCGCCTATCTGGAGGCCGGCGCCGATATCTTGGAGACCAATACCTTCAATTCCACCGCTATCGCGATGGCAGACTACGGGCTGGAATCCCTCGCTTACGACTTGAACTACGCCGGAGCCTGTCTGGCCCGCGCCGCCGCCGACGAGTTCGAAGAAGCGAGCCGCCCCCGGTTCGTCGCCGGCGTGCTCGGACCCACGAATCGCACGGCCTCGATCTCGCCGGATGTCAACAATCCGGGTTTCCGAAACACGACCTTCGCCGAGCTGGCCGAAGCGTACACGGCCGCAATCCGGGGCTTGCTCGATGGCGGCGCCGATGTGCTTTTGGTTGAGACCGTCTTCGACACCCTCAACGCCAAAGCGGCCTTGTTCGCCATCGACGAGTATTTCCAGAACCACAACCTCCGCGTTCCGATCATGATTTCCGGAACCATCACCGACGCCAGCGGGCGCACCTTGACGGGCCAGACCACCGAGGCATTCTGGAATTCGGTCGCACATGCAAACCCGCTCACGGTCGGTTTGAATTGTGCGCTCGGCGCCACGGAGTTGAGGCCCTATGTCAAGGAGCTGGCGAGAGTCGCCGGCACTTACGTCAGCACCCATCCCAACGCGGGCCTGCCGAACGAGTTCGGCCAGTATGACGACAGCCCCGAGTTCATGGCCGGCGTACTGCAGGAGTTCGCCGAGAGCGGATTCCTGAACATCGTCGGCGGCTGTTGCGGCACGACGCCGGCGCATATCCGAGCGATTGCCGAGGCATTACGCGATCTCCCGCCGCGCCGCGTCCCGGAGATCCCGCGCCACTGCCGGCTGAGCGGTCTGGAACCGCTGACCATCGGAGCGGAGGTGAATTTCGTCAATATCGGCGAGCGCACCAACGTTACCGGCTCACCGAAATTCGCCGCGCTGGTGCGCACGGGCGAGCTCGATGCCGCGGTGCAGGTGGCGCGGCATCAGGTGGAGAACGGCGCTCAGATGATCGATGTCAACATGGATGAAGGCATGCTCGATTCCGAAGCATTGATGATCCGGTTCTTGAATCTGATTTCCGCGGAGCCCGAGATCAGCCGCGTGCCGGTAATGATCGACTCCTCCAAATGGAGCATCATCGAAGCCGGACTCCGGTGCCTGCAGGGGAAAGGTGTGGTCAACTCGATTAGCCTGAAAGAAGGCGAGGAGCGCTTTGTCGAGCATGCGCGCTTGGTGCGCCGTTATGGCGCGGCGGTCGTCGTCATGGCCTTCGATGAGCGCGGGCAAGCCGATACCGCCGAACGAAAATTCGCGATCTGTAAACGCAGCTACGAAATCCTCACTGAAAAGCTCGGGTTTCCGCCGGAAGACATCATCTTTGATCCCAACGTGTTAACGGTCGCGACGGGGATTGAAGAGCACAATGATTATGCCTTGGCGTTTTTCGATGCCACGCGCGAGATCAAACATCACCTCCCCCATGCGCTCGTCAGTGGCGGGGTAAGCAACGTCTCGTTCTCGTTTCGCGGTAACAACCCGGTACGGGAGGCCATGCACACCGCCTTTCTGTATCACGGTATCAAGGCTGGGATGGACATGGGGATCGTGAATGCCGGGCAGCTCGGGATCTACGAGGAAATAGCCCGTGAACTGATGGAAAGGACTGAAAATGTCCTTTTGAATCGCCGTGCCGACGCCACCGACGCCTTAGTCAAATTTGCCGAAACCGTCAAGGGCGAGGCAAGAGAGAAACACGATGATTCCGCCTGGCGTAACCAGAGTGTGCAAGAACGCCTGGTGCATGCTCTCGTCAAAGGGATCACCGATTACATCGAAAGCGATACGGAAGAAGCGCGACAAGCCCATGAGCGCGCCCTGCAGGTCATCGAAGGCCCGCTCATGGATGGCATGAACGTGGTCGGTGATCTCTTCGGGGCGGGCAAGATGTTTCTACCCCAAGTCGTCAAGAGCGCGCGCGTGATGAAAAAAGCGGTCGCCCACCTCGTCCCTTATATCGAGGCGGAAAAACGCGCGGGCGGCGTCATTCGGAATAACGGCAAGATCATCATGGCCACCGTCAAGGGTGATGTGCACGACATCGGCAAGAATATCGTAGGCGTCGTCCTCCAATGTAACAACTTCGAGGTCATCGATCTCGGCGTGATGGTTCCGGCGGAAAAGATCCTCGAGACCGCTAGGCAGGAACACGCCGATTTTATCGGCCTGAGCGGCCTCATCACGCCATCGCTCGATGAGATGGTGGACGTCGCCAAGGAAATGCAGCGCCAAGGCTTCACGATCCCCCTCCTCATCGGCGGCGCCACGACCTCACGTACACACACGGCGGTCAAGATCGCACTGAATTACCAACAGCCCACGGTCCATGTGCGCGATGCCTCACGCGCGGTCGGAGTCGCCACGAAGTTGATGAGCGAGGAACTGCGTACTGAGTTCGCCGCTAGAATAAATCAGGAATACGAGGAAGTGCGCGAACGCCATAAGGGACGCCAAGCGCGCACCGAATGGGTAAGCCTCGCCGCGGCAAGGCAAAATAAACTCGCGGCGGATTGGCGCGCGTACAATCCTCCCGCACCAAAGCAACTGGGAGTTTTCGTGTTCGCGGATTACTCCTTGGAGGAGTTGAGCCACTACATCGATTGGACGCCTTTCTTTATCGCCTGGGAGCTTGCGGGACGTTATCCGCGGATCTTGGACGATGTCACCGTCGGCGATGCCGCGCGTAGGCTTTTCCGTGACGCCCAGGTGATGTTAGCGCAGCTCATCGAGGAAAAATGGCTGCGCGCATCCGGTGTCGTCGGCTTATTCCCCGCGAATACCGTGGGCGAGGACGACATCGAGATCTATACCGATGAGACTCGTTCCGGGGAGCTCACGGTGATCCACTCCTTGCGGCAACAGCAGAAACGGCCGCCGGGACAGCCCAATCTCGCGTTGGCCGATTTCGTCGCGCCGAAGGAAACCGGCGTCGCGGATTATATCGGCGCCTTCGCGGTCACGGCCGGCATCGGCATAGAGGAAATCATCAAGCGCTTTGAGGATCAACACGACGATTATTCGTCCATCATGGTTAAGGCATTAGCGGACCGTCTGGTCGAGGCCTTCGCGGAGCGGTTGCATCAATGCGTGCGCAAGGAATTCTGGGGCTACGCGCCCGAGGAAAGCATTGACAACGAGCGGCTGATCGACGAAAGCTATCAAGGGATCCGTCCCGCGCCCGGCTACCCGGCCTGTCCCGATCACACCGAAAAACCCTTGCTATGGCGGCTGCTCGATACCGAACAGCACACCGGGATCCACCTCACCGAAAGCTACGCGATGTACCCGATGGCCTCGGTAAGCGGCTGGTATTTCTCCCACCCCAAAGCGCGTTATTTCGGACTGGGACCGATCAACGAAGACCAGGTCCACGACTATGCACGGCGGAAGGGTATGGACCTTAAAGCGATCGAACGTTGGCTCGGGCCGAGCTTGGGTTATGAGCCCAATGAATAAGGTTTGCCATCCTTCAAAACGGCGTTGCGCCCGGTGAAGACACCCTGCGCAAGGTCGTTGAGGCGCGAAGTATGGTCGCCGCGGCAGGTGAAGCCACGGATATTCCCGCCCTCGGCGCCGCGGAGAAGCTGTTGCGCTCCGGTCTTGGGCAAGTCTTCGC
This sequence comes from Chromatiales bacterium, assembly GCA_043673925.1. Lineage (GTDB taxonomy): Bacteria > Pseudomonadota > Gammaproteobacteria > JACCXJ01 > JACCXJ01 > USCg-Taylor. Next base: position 3,844 of record JBIMKC010000102.1, read on the forward strand.
ACTGGTCGAGAACTACCCTGATCTTAAAGCCAACGAGACCTTTCACCATCTGCAAAGCCGTATCACCAGCCTGGAGCACGACATCGCCGATCGGCGCGAGTTTTATAACGACGCGGCGAACCTTAATAACGTCGGCATCGAGCAATTCCCCGATTATCGGAGAAAACGCGCAGTCCCCGGGTGGCATCCACCAGCCTGGTCTCCGATTGGCCGAAGCCGCGCAGGTCTACAACCAACGCCCAGTAACGGGGAGGCAGGGCCAGCATGGTTTCCTCCCACAAGCGGGCCGAGGAGACGTTACCATGAATAAAGAGCACCGGCACACCATCTTAAGGGCCGCTAGTCAACAGATATGTTTTCAGGCGAGGGGTAGCAACCACCGTCGAAGAAATATCTTTAAGTAAATTTGCCTCACTCATTTCGCTTCCCTCATCAGTAATGTCGGCTCACCCACAAAAGTGGTAACGGTTTCAACGAGACGTTGCGCCCCTTCGCCATATAGCATGGTCATGTGGTTGCCAGGGATTTCAATATAGCGACAGTTGGCCAGCGCCTTCACCGTAGCCTGGGCCTGTTCGCGGGGCAGCACCGGCGGTGTGCCCGGCGGGCCGTACGGTCCGGGGGCATTCAGTAACAAGGTTGGCTGCCGAATGACCGCCAGGTGCTGCTCCCATGGTTCGGCCAGCGCCTTCTCCACCGCTTCGACAATTACTTCGGGCCGAGAGCGGGCCTGGACCGTGCCATCCTCGTTAATTTGCACATCGGCCCGGTATAAACTTTCGATAGCGGGGTCCCACCAGCCGTTAAAGAAGGGCATCTCTTTCATGGCCTGAAGATAGGCTTCCCAGGCAGGCAGCACTCTACCCAGGCGGTTTAATGAAGGTCGGATTAATTCGCGAATACGGGGATGCATGGAACCGGCCGCGTCAATGATGACCAGTTTTGACACTCGCTCAGGATGGTGCGCCGCAATGTAGAAGGTGAGCAAGCCGCCAAAGGAGTGACCACCCAGGACAACCTGGTCGAGGTCAAGCGTATCCAGGAGACCCAACACATCGGCCACATGGTCAGCCATGCTGTAACCTGTGGCGGGCTTGTCGCTCAAACCACGACCCCGCAGGTCAAGCGCCAGAACCCGCAAACGCGGACTCATGCCGGCCTGAATCAGCCCATCGAACGCATGCGCATTGGCCGTCAGCCCCGGCATAAGCGCCAGAGTCGGCCCATCACCAGGATGATCCAGGTAGTGCAGTTGGATGTTGTTTGTCTGTACAAAACGATCCATCTTGCTGTCTCCTGACCCCCAACCTCCAATCCCTTTCCCGTCTACGGTTTACAGTCTACCGTCTGCCGTATCAGCGCGTTTGCCACGCCGATTGACCATCGAGCAGTTGCTGAAGCTGCTCGGCAAAGTGCTCGAAACTCAAAGGCTTCCCGATGAGACCATCAAAACCCGCCTCGCGAATCTGTTGTACTCTTCCGGCAGCACATTGGCCATCAGGGCAACGAGCAACGCGCTGACGGGGTCTGGTCCTGAAATATCAGTTTCTAATATTTCGGGACGCGACGCTTTGTCGACCCCTTTACCCGGAACCGAATATGAACCCGCTGAGCGGCCGGCGTTCCACCCGGGGGACAACTTATAAACCTGTAATTCTTGTCATAGCAGATCAGGATCTCGCGCAAGAAGTTGTGAGGACCGGCGCGGACGACGACATGGTCCGCGTGTAGACCGATTCCGCGATTCGCCGCGGCGAACGCCCGCGCGATCTGTCCGGCGTTGGTCACCCGTCCAAGACCTACGAGGGCCGACCGGTCCGGTTCTCGTAGAGTTGACCACAAGGTCTCGATTTTGTCGAGATAGGCTTCCGGCGTTGCGAAAGCACAGGCCCCATGTTTTTGCCATTCGCCTTGAATAAGCGACACTCGGCATCATGCACAGATGGCTGCGAAGGGTTTCGCTTGCAATCGATTTCGCCGGCCGGCAATGGCGCGGATGATCCTCTCTGCGGCGCGCATCTTTGGACTGCGGCCATAGCCCATGCACAATAAAACCAAAGTCGTTTTCAACACATTGGATTCGATCGCGAGACTTATTGCCCTCGGCTGCACAATATTCCGGTGACCACGAAAGGCTCAAGGCATAAAAATCGGTAGTGGTTTCCGTGTTGCGCCAGTCGGTTCTCAGCGTCTGCGATTCGGGTAATGACGGTGGCAACCGGCATGAGGTAACAGCAGCAAACACGGCGCTCGACGAAAGTAAGGCCATCAACAGAAAAGCGAGCCGAGGCGCAAAGCGATGATGCATGGTCCCTCCTTTCCAGCAGCGAATACATCCCTATTATAATAAGCGCTATTGTTGATCCCCGGCATCCACCATGACACTGCGATCGACGAGCATTTATTGATGCGCCTGTACTACGTACACGATCCGATGTGCAGCTGGTGTTGGGCATTTCGTTCGGTGTGGAACGAAGTGGTTAAGCGCCTTCCGGATGGCGTCGTGGCTCAACGCGTTCTCGGTGGGCTCGCCCCGGATTCCGAGGTTCCGATGCCCACTGCGATGCGCTCGACTATCCAAGAGACTTGGCGGCGCATACAGCAGGTGGTTCCCGGCACGGAGTTTAACTTTGATTTCTGGACCCGTTGTGTGCCACGCCGCTCGACTTACCCTGCGTGCCGAGCTGTGATTGCCGCGCAGAGGCAAGGGGCCTCCTACGAGGAGCCCATGATCCTCGCCATCCAAGAAGCCTATTACCGGGAAGCGCGGAATCCGTCCTACGACGAGACACTCCTCGATCTAGCAACGCGCGTTTGGGGCTCGACGCAGAGCGATTTCAAAGCGACCTGAACAGTGCCGAAACACAATCGCTACTTAGGGAGCAGATTCGTATGTCGCGGAAGCTTGGGGCGGACGGTTTGCCAAGCTTGATCCTGGAACACAATGGATTATATCGCTGGCTGCCTTACGATTATCGCGACGCTGGCGTGATTCTCGAACGTATCGGTCGATGTGAACGGACGCTCGACTGAGAGCTTGTGAATAAATCGTCGCGGGTGGCGCCATGGTTGGCGCGGCGGGATGGACATGTTAACGTTAATCCATGCGCGCGCTAGTCTTCGATCTCGATGTTTAAGCGAGTCGGTCTCATCGCTAAAACCGGCGACGCGCGCATCCCGGATACGCTGCATACCCTTCTGTCTTTCCTCAAACGCCGGCGCCTGGAAGTTTTCTTGGACAAGAGCTGCGCGCAGCTACTGGAGGCGCCGCTTTTGACCGTGACCGAGACGTTTGTCGGTTATCCGATCGATCTCGTGATCGCCGTCGGCGGCGATGGAACACTGCTCCGAGCCGCCCACCAAATCTCCAACCACAAGGTCAGGCTGTTGGGGATCAATGTCGGGCATCTCGGCTTTCTCGCGGACATCTCTCCCGAGGAGATCCCGGAGCGGCTGGACGCGATCTTCGATGGGCAGTTTGTCGAAGAAGAACGCATGCTCCTCCAAAGCCACGTCATCCGCGCCGGAAAAACCCTCTACGCACAAGATGCCGTGAATGACGTGTTGGTGCAAAAATGGAACATCGGCCGCTTGATCACGCTCGACATTTACGTTAATGAACAGTTTGTCCATCGGCAACGCTCCGACGGCATCATCGTGTCCACCCCCACCGGATCAACGGCCTATGCCTTGTCATGCGGTGGTCCCATACTGCACCCAGGGATCGATGCGCTGGTCTTGGTGCCGTTGTGCCCGCATACCTTAAGTAACCGTCCGATCGTACTGAACGGAAATAGTCGCGTTGAAATCGTGGTAGGCACCCGTGAGGCCGGGCAGGCGCGCTTGACCTGTGACGGAGAAATCGGCTGCGAGCTCAATCCGGCTGACCGCGTGGTCGTGGAGAAGGCGGAACGCGCCATCCGCCTAGTCCACCCGGAGGGGCATGACCACTTCGCGACCTTACGCGCCAAGTTGCAGTGGGGCTAAGCGGCCGGTGTTAACGCACCTGCACATCGAAAATCTCGCGGTCATCGAACAATTAGACCTGGAGTTAGATTCTGGTTTCACGGTGTTCACCGGCGAGACCGGCGCCGGTAAATCGATCGTGATCGATGCGATTGGGCTGATCCTAGGCGAGCGTGCCGATCCAAGCCTGATCCGGGCCGGGCGCCCGCGGGCCTCGGTCACGGCGGTATTCGATCTGTCCGCACAAGCCCGTGCTCTGCTGGTAGCACGGGATCTCGAAGCGAGTGATCACGAGTGCACGATCACGCGCCAATTGAGCGCCGACGGGCGCACGCGCGCCTTCATTAACGGTATCGCGGTTCCCGCCCACACCCTGCAGGAGATCGGGGAGATCCTGAACGACATTCACGGGCAGCACGCGCACCAGTCATTGCTGCGTCGTGAGATTCAACTCGCCATACTCGACGGCTTTTCCGGCGCCACGGCCGCGTCCTCGGAAACGGCTCGTGCGTTCCGAGAGTGGAAACAAATCAGCGGCGAGCTACTGCGCCTTGAGCAGGCGCAAGGCCACGATCGCGAGGCGGATACAGGAGCTCGCGCGCATGTTGGGGGGCATCCACATCTCCGAACAAACGCTAAGACACGCGGAGGAAATGTTGACGCATGGAAACCTTGGCGTTGAGCAGGCGCGTTCGGGAGCTTAGGACGGTGTCCGATTATTTGCTCATACCCCGCCTCTTACGGC
>JBIMKC010000103.1:0-8450 GCA_043673925.1 Chromatiales bacterium
CGCGACATGCTGCTCGCCTGCGTTGGACCGAGCGACGTGGACGAAAAGGTGGTGCGCACCGCCGCTCGCCTCGCCGCCAAACTGGACGCCACGTGGCACGCCGTGTACGTGGAAACCCTCGATCTGCAACGCCTGCCGGAGCCGCGGCGGCGGGCCATTCTCAAGACCCTGAAACTCGCCCAGGACCTCGGGGCCGAGACCGCAACCCTCCCGGCGCAGGATGCGGTCGAGGCAGTGCTCGATTACGCGCGTCGCCACAATCTCGGCCGGATCGTCGTGGGGCGCAGCACGCGCGCGCGGTGGCGCTGGCCAGGACGGCAGGCATTCAACCGGCAATTAGGCGAGCAAGCGGCGGACATAGATATCATTGCCGTGGCGCGTGAGGAAGATCGCGCGCGCCGTGAGACCAGCGTTAACGTGGAGGCGCGCGAGGACGGCAAACGTGCGTCGCGCCTTTTGGGTTATTTGTACGCTACGCTGACCTGCACCGCGATCACGCTGTTCGCGACGCCGCTGCGGCATTACTTCGATCTCGCCAACATCGTGATGCTGTTCCTGCTGGGCGTGGTGTTCATCGCCTACCGGTTCGGGCGCGGCCCGGCGGCGCTTGCTGCCGTGCTAAGCGTGGCCTCGTTTGACTTCTTCTTTGTGCCGCCGCGGCTCAGCTTCGCGGTCAGCGACGTACAGTACCTGTTCACGTTTGCGGTCATGTTGATTGTCGGTCTGGTGACCGGACATCTCACCGCCGGGTTGCGCTATCAAGCGCGGGTGGCAGGCTATCGCGAAGAGCGCGCCCGCAGCCTAAGCGAGATGGCCAGGTCGCTGTCCTCGGCCTTGGTCGAGACACAGGTCGTCGAGATCAGCGATAAGTTCGTGGAGTCGAGTTTCCGCGCCAAGGCAGCGATCCTGCTGCCCGATCTGTCCGACAAGCTGGAAGTGCCGGCCGCGCATGGCGCCATGCCGGCCTACGACTTGGCGGTGGCGCAATGGTGCTACGACAAGAACGAGCCGGCCGGAGCCGGTACCGACACACTGCCGGCGAGCCCGCAGCTCTACCTGCCGCTCAAGGCGCCCATGCGGGTGCGTGGCGTGCTGGTGGTCGAGCCGAGCAACGCGCGCCTGCTCATGATCCCCGAGCAACGCCGCCTGCTCGACACCTTCGCGGCGTTGGTCGCGATCGCGCTCGACCGCATCCATTTCGTATCGGTCGCCCAGGACACGCTGATCAAGATGGAATCCGAGCGGCTGCGGAACACGCTGCTGGCGGCCCTCTCGCACGACCTGCGCACGCCGCTCACGGCGCTGGTGGGCTTGGCCGAAACACTGTCGTTGGAATTGGCGGCGGCACAATCGGATCATGCCGACAAGGCCGGCATGATTCGCGAGCAGGCGCTGCGTACCAGCAAGCTGGTGAACAATCTGCTGGAGATGGCCCGGCTGCAATCCGGTGAAGTCAAGCTGCGCAAGGACTGGCAATCGATCGAGGAAATAGTCGGGAGCGTGCTGAAGGGGCTCGATCCGGCGTTGACCGAACACCCGCTCAAACTGGACCTGCCCGCAAATCTTCCCTTGGTGAGATGCGACGCGCTCCTGATCGAGCGCGTGCTGGTGAATCTGCTCGAGAACGCGACCAAGTACACGCCGCCTGGAACGAGCATCGGCGTCACGGCAACCAGGGCGGACGACGTCCTGCGCGTCGAGGTGTGGGACGAAGGTCCGGGTCTGCCACCCGGCAAGGAACGCGTCATCTTCGAGAAGTTCGCGCGTGGCCGAAAAGAATCCATCATTCCCGGCACCGGCCTGGGGCTCGCGATCTGCGAGGCGATCATCGAGGCGCACGATGGAAAAATCTGGGCGGAGCATCGCACGCCCCACGGCGCGCGATTTATCTTTACCCTGCCGCTCGATGAGCAGCCGGTCGTGGAGCCCGAAGCGGGGTCATGAATCCGGGAGAGGGCCATATCGAAACGCACGGCGCTGTTCTGATCGTCGAGGACGAAAAGGAGATCAGGCGCTTCGTGCGCCACGCCCTGGAAGCGGAAGGCTTCCGCGTGTTCGAGGCGGACACCCTGCAACGCGGCTTGATTGAAGCCGGCACGCGCAAGCCCGATCTCGTCATTCTCGATCTGGGTCTGCCTGACGGTGACGGCGCGGACTTCATTCGAGAGGTACGCGCCTGGAGCACGATGCCCATCGTCGTTCTGTCCGCGCGTGTCGAGGAGCATGATAAGGTCGAGGCGCTCGACGCCGGCGCGGACGACTACTTGAGCAAACCCTTCGGCGTGGCCGAGTTGCTGGCGCGGGTTCGTGTGTCGCTGCGCCGTTCCGCCCGAGCCGGCGAAGAGCAAGGTCCCCTGGTGCGGTTTGGTGACGTGGTAGTAGACCTGGCGAATCGCCAAGTCTCCAAGGGCGGCCAGGGCGTCCACCTGACCCAAATCGAGTTCCGTCTGCTCGCGGTCCTCTTGAGCCATCCAGGGAAGGTGCTGACGCACCGGCAACTCCTGCGCGACGTCTGGGGACCGGCCTATGTGGAGCGCAGCCACTACCTGCGCATCTACATGGGGCACCTGCGGCAAAAACTCGAAGATAATCCGGCACGGCCCAAGCAGCTGATCACTGAGACAGGCATCGGCTACCGCTTCGTCCCTGCCTGATCCCCAATCGTGTGCCGGGACCCGAGCGACTCGCTCGCCGGATGCACCGGGGCGCGCTCGCCCTCGCGCACCTCGCGGAAGCTCGGGCCGAACATGCCGCGGCCCCAGAAGTTGAACCACTCGCGCGCTCCGGCGTCTTCGAAAGCGTAGCCCGCGCCGAGCTGTCGCGCGACCGCGAGGCCGGAGATGAACCCGTGCTCCTGCGAGTTCAGGACGGTGTGCGCACCGCAATGCCAGGTGTGCGCGTGCCCCTGCACGAACTGGAAGGCGTTCAGCAGCAGCGACACGTGGAAGACGTCGTGCACGACGTGCTGGAACCAGTGGCGCGCGACGACCTTGCGCGGGTTGATCGGGTGCACCGGGTTGTACGTCACGAGGCACGGCTTGTCCGAGCGCTTCGCCCAGGGCTGCTGGTTGTGCATGATGTAGGTGATCTCGTAGTTGTCGGGGCGCGCGCCGTACTGCTCGACGTAGTTGCTGCGGGTCTCGAGCGCGTGCGCCCCGTCCCGGCCGAGCACCGAGTCGTCCCAGTGCACGACCGCGTGGTTGTGCAGCTCGCTCTCGTAGCGCACCGAACCGAGCAGCCAGCGCTCGCGCGCCGAGGGCCGGTCCAGCACCATGAGCGACTGGTTGGCGTTGCAGGCGAGCACCAGCTCATCGAAGCGCTCCTCGCGCCCCTCCTCGTCACGCACGAGGACTCCGCTCGCGTCGCGGAAGATCCGGGCCACGCCGCGCCCGAGGTGGATGCGGTCGCGGAAGTGCGCGCTCATCTTCCGGTAGAGGTTCGCGGTGCCCTGGTCCCAGGTCACCATCGGGGTCGAGCGCTCGATGTCGAAGAAGTCCAGGTAGCGCGCGAAGAGCGCCGCGGGCATGTCAAAAAGCCCCGAGGCCAGCACGAAGTTCACGAACAGGGGCTTCAGCACCTTGAACCGGAACTCCGAGGAGAAGCCGTGCAGGTCCAGCAGCCGCCCCATGGTGATGTAGTTGTAGGGGTTCGCCGCGGCGATCAGCCGCGAGGTCGACCCCGAGAGCGCGGTGAAGCGCTGCATGCGCCGCATGAGCGCCTGGAAGCGCTCGATCTCGGGGCGCAGCTCCTCCTTCAGGGGCGAGTCGAAGTCATGGGCGTAGACCCCCTCACCGTAGCGCACGCTGTAGCTGAAGCGCGTGGGCAGCGCGGCGATCCCGTAGCGGGCGAGCAGGATCACGTAGTGGTGGTAGACCGTGGGAATGTACGCGGTGACCGAGATGTCGACCGGGATCTTGCTGCCGTCGTCCTGCGGGATCTCGACGGTCACGGCGTTGCCGCCGATGCGGGGGTTCTTCTCCCAGAGCTCGAAGTCGAACCGCTCAGGGTGGTGGCTCAGCGCCCAGGCCGCGCCGAGGCCCGAGATCCCGCCACCGACGATGCAGACGCGCTTACGCTGGAAGTTCACGATCTCTTCGCCTCCATGAGACAGCGAGCGTGCAGCGGCGCCGCGCGGGTACTCTCTCTCAGATCTTGCCCTGGAGCAGCTCGCGCGTGACGCCGCGGGTGTAGACGCTGAAGGTCTTTGCCAGCGTGCGCAAGTCTACCGTGCTCGTGAGCGTGTCCGCGATGCCGAAGGGCAGCATCAGCGGGATCACGCCGCGCGCGTACTCGAGCGCGAAGCAGCGGTCGGGCATACGGTAGCCCTTCGCCACACCGCGGCGCAGGTGGTGCACGTCCCCGGGGTGGTAGACCTCGCGCTCGAGCGCGCCCTCGGTGTAGGCCCACTGCTCACCGTCGAGGATGAAGAACCAGTCGTCCGCGAAAAAGCGCCCGCTGTGGCCCTCGGTGCCGATCGGCGATCCGAACAAGATCAGGTACTCGGTAAGCGAGGCGTGCAGCACGCGCATCATCCCCATCGCGCCGCCGGCGTTGTTGAAGATCCACTCGTCTTCGCGCAGGATGTGGCCCGGATAGCGGGCGGCGAGGCGGTCGACGAGGGCCTCGAAGATGTCTGGCAGGCGTTGCCCGATCAGCGGGCGCACGAGCGCGTGCAGTTGCTCGGGTTCGAACACATGGCTCATAGGACGCGCCTAGCCTCTGAGGGTCAGTACAGTCCCGGCACGATCTTGTAGGGCACGAGCCTTCGGTACTCTTCCCACGTTGCGCCGTATTTCGCGGCGCAACGCTTGTCGTCGCGCCCAGCGCGGTCGAACAGCAGCACGCTGAGGAAGACGAAATAGAAGTATGGAACGAAGTTCGCCCCACCCGCGGGGAGCGCCCAGCACAGCGCCAGGAGCAGCTCGGGGACGTAGTGGAAGTGCCGCGCGAGGCCCCAATATCCCGAGACCAGCAGCAGGTTCTCGCGCTCCTCGCCGTCGTTCGTGCGGTAGCGCCCGAGCAGGGTCCGCGGGGGACGACCCCACACCGTCGTGTCGCCGCTCGTCGCGCGGACGCGCTGCCGCTGCGCGTCCGCGGCGTAGTTCATCCAGAGCGCGACCAGGCCGACGCCCGCGATGGCGCCCGCCCACGCCGGGTGAAGCGAGCGGGGATGGTTCGCCAGGTACTGGCCGAAGATCGTGTAGACGCTCGGCACCCAGACTAGGACGCCCCAGCAGATGTAGTAGCCGAAGCGGTCGTGCATGATGTCCAACGAGTTGAAGTAGCCGCCCTCCCAGATGAAGAATTTGAAGAGATAGGCGACCACCAGCCCGGTCGAGACCAGCATCGAGTTGGAGAGGGTCCCGTAGGTCTCGTGCTGGTAGGCGGCGAAGCAGACAAGCAGCACGCTCCAGCCCATCATCGAGACGCGGCAGTTGATCAGCTGCTTGAGGCTGATTCCGAAGAGCGTCGGGTGCAGCTCGATGCCCTGGAAGAAGTCGAAGAGCGCGTGGCCCGTATAGACCGCGTCGCTCGTCGACGGGTAGCGCCGACCCTTCCAGTACAGAAAGCCACAGAAGGCGAGGGCGACTACGTTGAGCGTCATCAGGATCGAACCGAACTCGCGGTAGACCACCGCTGGAGACCAGAGCCCCGCGCCCCACGCGGCCGCCAGCCCCCCATGCGTGACCACCCACGCGGCGACGCCGTTGAGCTTGTACCGCGGCTGCCGCCCGGTCGGCGTGACAGGCCCGAGGTGCGTCCTGCCGGGCAGAACCGCCAGCAGTACGCCCTGCAGGCCCACCCACGACGCGATGACGCTCAGCGCCCACCACGAGGGCCTCGGGAACGCGATGGTTGCCGCGTCGGCGAGCCGCACGAAGCGCACGATCGAGCCGTCGTAGTGCGCGCAGATCATCCACAGCAACACCACCAGCAGCGGCGTCGCGAAGAGCAGCAGCGCCGGCGCGAGCCAGCGCCTCCCGAAGCTCCCTTCGAACGCCGTGCGCATGGGCGCGGGCGGGCGCACGTCGGCGTCCTGGCCTGTGAGAATCCGAGATACGACCGCGCGAATGGCCATCGACTACCTTCCCCGTGCGCCGGGTGACCGTCGGCTCGGGTCCTAGGGCGCGGCCACGACGCGCCGGCGGCGGGGTCGGTCGAAATACCAGTTCCCGAGCACCTCCCGGTACGCCGATCCGTTGACCTGCCGGTGAAACAAGCTCGGTGTTGCGAGCGACGTGTGGGTCATGGTCCGAGTGCTTCGGGGGCGTTGTCAGAGGTTGCATGCGGGGCTTCCACTGGCTGTCGACGACACCGACCACGCGCCGCAAGCGTCGCGGCCAAATCGGCTAGGTTCGCGAGGACGCCGGCGCCGCGGGCGGAACTCCCGGTGAACAGCACATCGGTGGCTCGAAGGATAGGAAGTTCAACGCGGTTTTGCAACCGGTAGTGTTGCGTCGGACGGGCCGGCGCCGCCCGCCGGTGGGTCGCAGGCCAGCGGGCCCGCCGCCTCGATCAGACCCTTGAGCAGCGCCTGGTCGTCCGGGCGCAGCGCGGTCGGGTGGGCGAGGCAGAAGCAGAGGTGCGGACGGGCGGGGTCGGGATCGTGCAGGGTGACGTAGGCTTCGGCCAGGCGCAGGTGATTCTCGGGTACATCCAGGTGTTTCGCGGTCAGTTGCTCGAGCAGTTCCAAGCCGGTCTCCGAATCGCCGTGGTCGAGCAGGGTCGCGGGCGCGATGACGTAGAGCGTGCCGAGCAGGCGGGTCGCCGCGCCGTCGCGGAAGTGCGGGTCGAGTGCGCGGCTGCGGCGGGCGTACTTCTCGACGTCGTCGACCAGCTTGGCGGCGCGCAGCCCCTGCTCCTGCACGACGCGTCCGGTGATGGCGGCGCGGGCAAATGCGGCCGCCGCGGTGTCGGCGTGCTGCGTGCGCACGATGGCCCAGGCGTACTGGCGGTCGGCGAGCGTGGCGCGCCCGGCGGCGATGAGCGCCTCGAGCGCGTCGGAGAGCGCTAGCGCGTCGCCAACCTTCACCAAGGCGACCAGCTCCGGGTGCGGGGGCCGCACCGGGCGCGCCGCCGTGCAGCCGGCCAACACGGCGAGCGCGAAGAGCGCGGCGACCGCACTCCGGCGAACGCCGTCACTCGCCATAGGCGGCGACGAAGGCCGCATAGTCGCCGGCGTCGGCGGCGCTCAGGTCGTCGATGCCGACCTCGACGCACGCCATCTTGCCGTCGTCCTCGCACACCCCGTTGAGCTTCTTTTTGAACGTGGTCCGCTCGGCCTCCGGCGCGGCGGGGAACGCCACTACCGGCATCGGCGGCAGCTCGGCGCTCTCCCACACCGTGTGCACGCCGTCCTTGCTCCGCAGGTGGTCGAGCTGGTCCTTCTGAGCGTCGTCGATCAGCGCGCACGCCGCCTGACCGGTGAGCACCGCGCGGATCGTCTGCAGCGGCCGCCGGGTCGGCACGAGGGTGAAGTCGGCCAGCTTCACCTCGCCGCCGAGGACCACCGTGTCGATGAAGCGCGCGTCGGCGGCGTGGTCGGTGGCTAGCCGCCGCCCCTTACAGCCGGTGAGGTCGTCCGCCGTCTCGCTGATCAGATAGTAGCGCCGCCCGCCGGCGAGCGACACCTCCACCTTGCCGATCACGTCGAGCTGGTGCGCTCCGCGCAGGGCAAGAAAGGCGGGCAGTGACAGGATGCCATAGTGCGGCGTCTCCACCTTGATGAACGCCTCGGCGGCGGCGCGGTTGGTGAAGTACTTGCCGTTCACGCCCGCCCAGCCGTTCTGCTTCGCGGCTAGCGCGACCATGCGGTCGAGGTACGGTTGGGCCAGCGCCTGGTTGCCGACGCCATGTTCCTTGAGCACGACGATGGGTACCGTCCCGCCGCCCGCGGCGAGCGCCGGACGCAGAGCGAGCAGCAGGGCGCCGGCGGCGAGCGTACGGCGGAGGAAGGCGGCAGACACGGCGCCTCTCCTAAGTCAGATTGCCATCGTGATCAATCCACCGCCGCTGCCGGACAATCGGAAGGCGCTGCTCGGCACGCTCGGAGGCGACATCGCCTTGCAACACCAGAACCCGGTAGTCGTGTTTTCTGTCCGCGGACGTAGCCCGCTTTGCCGCTCTCTTAGGCGCGACTGCCATACGTTTACCTTCGGAAGCAAAAGGAGCCGTCGAAGTGATCCTACTCTAATTTTGACCGGTGTCCAAAATTTGAGTATCACGTCTGGCCATGCGAATAAACGGTCTTAATCTTGTCAACGTTTATAAAGAGGAATTATCCGCCCCTGATTTCAGTACAGTCGCTCTATACGAGTGTGACCGAGCGCTGCCCTTTGTGGTCACACGTCGCAATCGGCCAACTGATTGAACTACAGGGCAAAAAGAACAATCAGGTCGATGTGACTGGCAAGGAAAGCAGTTACGAATGGAGTTGGGCGTTGTGAGGA
>JBIMKC010000104.1:0-8317 GCA_043673925.1 Chromatiales bacterium
CGGTGTTCGCCAGCAGGTTGACCTGCACGAGATTTCCCTTGGTCTGGCCGACGGCAGCCAGATAGTTGTTGCGTTGGAGCGCCGCGTGCACGTCGCCGGGCGAGAGGTTGAGCGCGGCGAGGCGATCAGGGTCGATCCAGACGCGCATGGCGAGCTGGCGGCCGCCCTCGATGGTCACGCGCTGGACGCCCTCGAGCGTCGCGAGCTGCGGCTGCACGGTGCGCGCCAGCCAATCGGTGATGGCCGGCACGCTGCGCTCGGTCGAGTTGAAGCTGAGGTAGAACGTCGCATACGGCCGATCGGCGCGCTGCACCTCGACCGCCGGCGGCTCGGCCTCCGCCGGCAGCTCGGAGCGGACCTGCTGCAGCCGTGCCGTGACCTCGGCCAGCGCCGCCGTGCTGCTGTGGTTCAGCTTCAGGCGCACCGTGACGGTGCTCGAGCCGGCGCGGCTGGTCGACTCGAGGTAGTCTACGCCGCCGATTGCCGACACGACGCGCTCGATGGGCGTCGTCAGAAAGCCGCGAACGGTCTCGGCGCTGGCGCCATAGTAGACAGTGGTGATCACCACGGATGAGCTCTCGATCTGCGGATACTGCTGCACCGGCAGGGTCGTCAGCGCTCGCCAACCCACGAGCACGATCACGAGGTTGACGACCACCGCGAGCACCGGGTGCTTGATGAAAACGTCGGTGACCGAGCGCATGTGGATGTTGTTGTCGCGTGGTCGCAGTTCCACTTCAGAGTCCTCCAATCACCTGGTCCAGCTCGCGACCGCCGCGGGGTCGCTCGCGATCGCGACGAGCACCGCGTCGCGCAGCTTGAAGGACCCCGAAGCGGCCACCCGCTCGCCGGCGGAGAGCCCCGCGCGGATCACGACCTCGTCGCCGAGCATCGTGCCGCTCTCCACCTGCCGCACGTGCGCGCGGGTCTTGCCGGCCTCGTCCGGCGCGAGCACGAACACGTGGTCGCCGCCCGGTCCCTTGCGCAGCGCGCTCACCGGGATGACGACGGCCATGCGCGGCGGCCCGACCGCAACCCGGACGCGCACCGAGGCGCCCGGTCTTGGCGCGCCGGAAGCGTCCTCGATCCTCGCCCGCACCATGGCGTTGCGGGTCGAGGGGTCGATACGCGCGTCGAGCGCGACGATCCTGGCCGCGATCGAGGACCCGTCGCTGGTGGCGAAGACGTCGACGCTGTGGCCAACGCGAAGACCCGCGGCGACCTGCTGCGCGACCGTGAAGTCCACGTGTGCGGCGTCGCCGACGCCTTGCAGGGTCGTGAGCAGCGTGCCTTCCTCTAAGTACTGGCCAGGGTGCACGTCCGAGATGCCCACGCGCGCGCGAAACGGCGCGCGGATCGTCTTGCGGGCGATGATCGCCTTGGTGCGCGCCACCTGCGCCAATGCAACGTCGCGCTCCGCACGCGCGCGATCCAACTCCTCCTCGGATGCGGCACGGCTCTCGTTCAAGCGCCGCGTGCGGCCGAGCACGGTCTCCGCGAGGACGGCCTGCGCCTGTCGCGCCTTCAGCTCGGCCTCCTCGACCGACACGTCCAGCGCGACGAGCACGGTTCCCGCCTCGACGATTTGCCCGGGCGTGAGCATGACCTGGCGGACGGTGCCCGGCCGCTCGTTGCGCAGGGTGATCGAGCGCAGCGCCAGGACCGTCCCGATCGACGTCGTCGTCGGGCGGTGCTCGCGCTCCGTCGCGACGGCGGCCGTCACCGACTCCATCGGCTCGGGCTGGTTTGCGGAGGCGGCATTGGCTTCCTGTATGGACGCGTGCTTCCACGCAGCGAGGGCAACTCCCGTCCCGACGACCGTCACGAGCAGCAGCGAGGATCCGATCCAACCACGACGGTTCATGAGCGGCGCCCTCCTGAGTCCTGGGCGGCGGGGACCGTTGCTATGCGCGGGCCCATCGCGATCGAGAACATGCTCGCGCGTTCGATGCCTGTAATGGTCCCCAGCGCCCCAAGGAGCAAGCCTGCAATGGTTCGGCTCTGTTCCTTACCATTGGCGCGGATCGAGCTATTATTCATATTCATTTTCTCCGTGGCTAAACACGATGCGTAGTGAGAAGGCTGCTGACACTAGATAGTCGTTCGAGGAAGGCGAGAATCGACAGCGGGCCTACCGGGCTTGTTGCTACCGCCTTGTCCCCGGTATGTGCCCGGCACCTCGCGGAAACCGATCGCGAGACGGTTCCAGCCGTTGATGGCGATGATCGCCAGGGTTAAATTGACCAGATCTTCCTCCGTGAATTGGGCGCGCGCCTGCTCGAACACCTCATCCGGCGCGTGCCCCTGACTGATCAGCGTGATCGCCTCCGTCCAGGCCAGCGCGGCTCGCTCCCGCTCCGTGTAGAACGGCGTCTCGCGCCAGGCAGGAAGTGCGTACAGCCTCTGCTCGCTCTCACCCAAGGCCCTGGCATCTTTGGCGTGCATATCGATACAGTAGGCACAGCCGTTAATCTGGGAGGCCCGTGTCTTAATGAGCTCGAGCAGTGAGCGCTCGAGGCCGGACTCCTCTACGTACTTTTGCAGCGCAAGTAGCGCTTGCATTGCGCCCGGTGCTGCCTTGTCGTATTCCAATCGACTTTGCATTACGGCCTCCGCGTGGTTCATTGATTTCTCTAATCTCGTTTGCTCTATACCTGGTCAACTTCTGTACCAGCTCGGAGCGATCGATTAAAGCCCCCTTCGATCAAGCAGTTAGCCTGACCATGCTGGCGGTGAAGGGGATCTAATTAGGGAAGAATCGAAGCCCGTGGCGGCGCTATTTCGCCACGAGGCGAATGCTCGTCACTGTTTGTAGCGGTTCCCAAGAGATGAAGTGTCCACGAAACGGGGTCAAGTCCAACCAATCCATGGTCGTCTCAATCCTTACTGGTTAGCTGCGGTCACTGGGATTCACACCAAATTTTGAGCATTAGCAATGTTTCGCCCCAAGCGAAATTGGAGAACCCGAAGTACTCACTGCTCTCATCCCAACCGGAGTGGCGGAATTCCAGAACCGCCATGTGCCGCCCCCCATTACTGATTCCCAGCCAGGGACCCGGGTTCTCTCTTTCAGTAATTTCAAAAATGATATGTGTGCCCGTCCAATGATCGCTTCGATCCTATAAGTCCCCTTTCCATTCAACGTCAGCTTCAGCCGCTTCTTGGATGCGAAGCGAACAAAGTCGGCTGCATGTTGTTCGGCGGCACCATCTCGCTGCTCAGGTGCGTTCCCTCGCCGCTGCACCCCGCTTGGCCGCCACGATCATGCTGATCGCGACGAAGAGGACAAACCAGAATCCGGTATCGGTGTCAAGGACGATTCCGAAGACCGCGCAAAGCACGAGTGCCCAACCCACCGGCGCGGGCACGGGACGCATCAGACTGCGCTCCACCCATGCGCAGAGCATCCCAAGGACGATCAGAACGAAGCCTGGCATGAGGAACCAGTAGTACCCCCAGATCCGCAAAGCCTTGCCGGACACCGCGTCGACCAGACCCGCGTCGAGAATCTCGGACCAGATCCCCGGGAAGCCGATTGCTCCGGGGAGAAACAGGGCAAGGCAATGGAGCAGCCCTATGACCACAAGGACAAGACCGTTTATCCCACGCATCGAATCTTCTCCATACGACTCGTCAAACCTACTATGTCCGCTAACTTAATGGATTGCGAACAATCGTTTTGCATAATTATTCGACCTAGCGCGAAGGCTTTCGCAAAGGTCTAAGCAGACAGCCGCCACTCGGGAAATCGTGGGCGGTTTTCTCTCTGTTCTTTGCGGTGTCAAGAGGCCTATCCAGCATTGGCGCGAGTTTCCAGGCGATGGGTTGGCGCTGGAGGCTGCTCGACGGCGGCGGCGCGTCAAGCGTCGGCGACGCGCACCACGAGCTTGCCGAAGTTGCGCCCCTCGAGCAGGCCGATGAACGCCGCCGGCGCGTTCTCCAGTCCGTCGACCAGGTCCTCGCGCAGCTTCACCCGGCCGGCGGCGACCCACTCGCCCATGTCGCGGCGGAAGGCGTCGAAGCGGTCGGCGTAGTGGTCGAGGATGATGAGGCCCTGCATGCGGATGCGTTTCTGCAGCAGTGTCGACATCAGCAGCGGCAGCCGGTTCGGGCCGGGCGGCAGCGTCTCGTCGTTGTAATGCGCGATCAGCCCGCACACCGGCACGCGCGCGCCGATGTTGAGCAGCGGCAGCACCGCGTCGAACACCGCGCCGCCGACGTTCTCGAAATAGACGTCGATGCCGTCCGGACAGGCGGCGGCGAGGCGCTCGGCCAGCTGCGGATCGCGGCGGTCGAGACAGACGTCGAAGCCGAGCTCCTCGACCGCGTAGCGGCCCTTGTCGGCGCTGCCGGCGATGCCGACTACGCGCGCGCCCTTGAGCTTGGCGATCTGCCCGACCACCGCGCCGACCGCACCGGTCGCCGCGGCCACTACCACGGTTTCGCCCGGCTTGGGCCGACCGATATCGAGCAGGCCGACGTAGGCGGTGAACGCGGGCATGCCGAGCCCGCCCAGCGCCAGCGACGGCTGCGCCATCTCGCCGAGCGGGACCAGATCCTGACCGTCCGACAGCACGTAGTCCTGTCAGCCCGCTTTGCCGAGCACCAGATTGCCGGTGCGGAATTGCGGATGCTTGGAGGCGACGACGCGGTTGACCGTGCCGCCCACCATGGGCTCGCCCAGCCGCACCGACGGCGCGTAGGTCGGTCGGATTTCGTTCATCAGCTGGCGCATGTACGGATCGAGCGACAGGTAGAGCGTGCGCAGCAGCACCTGCCCTTCGCCCGGCGTGGGCACGGCGGTTCCTTCGAGGCGGAAGTCCCGCGGTGTCGGCAGACCGCGCGGGCGCGCGGCGAGGACGATGCGGCGGTTGACGGTAACGCTTTGCGGCATGGGTTTACTCCTGCCGATACTGAGAAGCTGCGGCTCTACTGCCCGGGAAGGGGCAGGCACTCCATGATCTCCACCGAGTCGCCGGGAAATATCGTGAAGTGCGGGTGATTCTCGAAGAGCCTCGCCGCCGCTTCATGCGACTCGGCTTGCACGATCGTGTATCCGGTCATGAGGTTCGTAACATTCGAGATGCCCTGTTGAGACGCGCGTTTCGTTTTTCCAAGCGGGCTTCCCTGATCGACGATGGATGCTTTGTTCGCCACGCCCCAATCCATCCAGGCCTTCACGCCTCTCTGCTCTCGCTCCTTGCGCTTTGCCTCCGGGACCTGCATCCACTTCTCACGTCCCGAGAGCGTGCCAAGGTATATCGCTACAAACTTCTTCATAAACGACGCCAAATAAGTGTGTTAGGTGGACAAACGGACGCGCCGCAGGTCGCAGCTCGTCCCGCCGTGCATAGGACGAAGTCAGGGCCACGATTTCGACAACGGTACAGGCCATATTCGACCGGATTGTTCCTTCCTCGAGCCCTCATTCGCTCCAAGAGAGGCGCGATGGAAGGAGGCGCGGCAGGAGTAGTGACGATGCGCTGCGACCAAAATACGACGCGATGTCAGTATGGAGCGTCCGGGGTTAACGACTTGCAGGTTCAATGCTTAAGTTGTGGATCTTTGGTCAGGGTGAAGCGAATTGCACTGTTCCTGCGATCCCGATACGAGTTCGCGTCAGATAAGCCGACGGGTGGTGAAACGATCGAGGCTGATCGAGCAGTGCGCTTCGCTCTGGCGATCGAGGACGGACAGACACCGCCGGGGTCCGATGCGTTCCTCGGCCATGTGCCGCTGGCCGCAGTGATCGAGAAGTTTGGAGCTCGATAGCGCATGCGATCGAAGGTGCGGCCGACGGCGAAAGACGCAGTCGCTCTCGACCTCAGGTCATCGCGCCGCTGCCGTACGGTCGCGTGATGATCTCCAGCGAGTGGCCGTCGGCGTCGTTCCAGTACACGCCACGGCCGCCGTCATTGCGATTGATCTCGAACGCCCGGTTGTGCATGGGATCAGCCCAATAGGGCAGACCGCGGGCGCGGATGCGCTCGAAGATGGTGTCGAACTCTGCCTCACTCACGAGAAATGCATAGTGCTCGATCGGGACGGCGGCGTCGGCATGCAGAAAATCCAGCGTTACGCCGTTGTCGAGCGCAACGGTCCAGAACGGCCCGAAGCGCGCCGGCGCATCGCGACCGAGAATCTCCGCAAGAAATAGCGCCGACGCCCGCGGATCGCGTGCCGGTACGATGGTGTGATTGAGCTGAATGGCCACGTTGATTGCTCCACACTCCTCACGTCGGGCGCTGCGCGGTAGGGGCATCACTCGCAACCTTCCCGGTCGCGCCGGCGGGAGTGCGCAGGTTGAGGGCGACCAGCAGAGTGAACACGATTCCGCCCGCAATGACGAACGCAGCTGTCCTGATTCCCTCGGCTGCGGCGAGCCGCAGCTCCTCGCCAAGGAGTCCTTCGGTGCCGGAATTGGCCACCAGCACCAGGATGGCGAGGCCCACCGCGGCGCCGATGCCCGAGCCGGTGGACACGATGCCTGAAGCAACGCCCTGCTCGCGATCGTTCACGCCGGTAGCCGCGGCGATGAACATGGTCGTGAACAGGACACCATCGCCGATGCTGACAGCGACAAGGCCGGGGATGAGCGCGGTGTAAGAGCCATCCGCGGATACCGCCAGGCCGACCGCGACGGCGCCAATTGCGCCGAGCGTGAGCGCGGTGACGAGCGTGGGTCTGATGCCGAAGCGCGTCACTGCCTGACCCGCGAGCGTTGAGGCGGCGACGACCACGGTGGTCGGAAGGAGGAATGCGATACCGGTCTTGAGCGCATCGTAGCCCAGCACGTCCTGGAAATAGATGGAGAGGAAGTAGAGCAGGGAACCGAAGGTCGCCATGAACATGAATGCGATCACCACGGCCAGGGCGAGGACACGATTGGCAAGCAGGCGGGGTGGCACGAGCGGATCGCGGCTGCGCCGCTCGATGATAGTGAAACTCCCGAGCAGCACCAACCCTGCAGCGATGGCGAAGAGGATTGCGGGTGAACTCCAGCCGAAGTTGGGGCCCTGCACTAGCGCGAGCACCAGCAGGCTGACGGCGCCTGTGGCCGTGAGCGCACCGGGAAGATCGAACACGCGGCTCGTGTCCCTGGCGCGATCCGCCTCGATCAACTGAAAGGTCAGCACCAGGGCCGCTCCCGCCAAGGGAACATTGACGAAGAACACCGCTTCCCAGCCGAACGCGCGCGTCAGGACCCCACCCAGCAGGACACCGATCACCAAGCCTGCCGCACCTGCGCCGCCCCAAATCCCGAGTGCGCGGTTGCGCTCGTGGCCTTCCGCGAAAGTGGTGTTGATGAGCGCCAGGGTGCTCGGAAAGACCAGCGCTCCACCGAGTCCCTGCGCGGCACGCGCGGTGAGCTGCACCTCCGGACCCGTCGCGAGTCCTCCGGCGAGCGAAGCGACGGCATACAGCGCGAGGCCGGTCGCGAGCACCCGACGTCGCCCCAGCAGATCGGTGGCGCGACCGCCGAGAAGCAGGAACCCGCTCGATGCAACGGCGTAGGCGCTGATCACTGATTGCAACGTCTGCGACGAGTAACCCAAGTCGCGACCGATATCCGGCAACGCCACAACGACGATGTACTGATCCAGGGACACGATCAGCATCGCGAACGACAGCAGCGCCAGCGTGGCAGCGCGGCGAGTTCCTCCGAGTTCAGCTTGCGGTGGAGCACCGTTGAGGCGCACGTCATCACTCCCGACAGACATGGTCAGCCAGGAACGAGCAGCCGCCGCAGATGTGCTCCGATCCGGGAGGGAGCATGAAATGGTAGACCAGAAGCTGGCTGGGTCCATCGAACAGGTCAGCGAGTGTTTCCTTGCCGTGCGGCCCGTCAAACACATAAGGCTTATCGACTCTTACCCAGGGTAGATCGCGGCGTTCGGCGCTCAGTTGATCGCGCAGTCGGATCAGCTCTTTCTCCTTGATTAAAAGTTGCTTGCGCGCAGCGAGCCATTCATCTCGGGATACGACTCTTGGCTGATTCATCTCGGTCTCCTTTGGATTCGGTGGTCGGGTTGGCACTCTTCGCGCCTCTATTGGCATTAAGCTTTTTGACGGCGAGGACGGTGAGCCCACCGGTCGAGTGATGCCCCGCCCTCCTGATCCCTTGGCGGCGGGGACCGTTGGTTTGCGCGGGCCCATCGCGATCGAGGACATGCTCGCGCGCTCGATGCCTTCAATGATCCCCAGCGCCCCAAGGAGCAATCTTTCAATTGTCCGGATGTGTTCCTTACCATTGACGTGGAACGTGCTATTACTCATATTCATTTTCCCGTAAGGCGTTGCTCGATCGCCTCTGTTA
>JBIMKC010000105.1:0-8126 GCA_043673925.1 Chromatiales bacterium
TGCCGAGCTTCGATGCGGATAAATCAACAAAACCGTCCCCGGAAGTAACACCTTTCGTTGGTTTATCCGATTCCATCGCAGGATCTGGCGGACGCTGACGCGGTATTGATTCGCGATTAGCGACAGCGAGTCTCCCGCCCGGATCGTGTGACGCACGCCCGCGCGCCGCGGCTTCACGGCAAGAACGGCGGGTAGGAAGTTCGGCGCGCTGGCCACCGCGAGAGGGGGTCTTACCGAGTGGGCGATCTTGCGCTTCAAGATATCGGCGTTTTTCACCGGCAATGCTAATCTATGCGGTCCTGTTGGGCCGGTCGTGTCCTTGATCACGCCCGGATTCAGTCGCCGCAATTCGGCCACGCTCATTTGCGCCAGCGCCGCCGCCCGCGCGAGGCGGATGGGCGCGCCGATTTCGACTTCGGAAACGTAAGGTTTATTCGCGATTGGTTTGAGGCTGACGTTATACTCCGCGGGCGCGGCAACGATGCTCGACATCGCTAAGAGCTTAGGCACGAACTTTTTCGTTTCCGCCGGCAAGTCGAGCGACCAAAAACTCGTCGAGCGGCCCGCGCGGCGATTGCGGTGGATGGCCGTCTGAACGGTTTTTTCTCCGCAGTTGTACGCCGCTAATGCATGCAGCCAGTCCCCCTTGAAGAGGTCATGGAGGATCTCCAGATAGTCAAGCGCCGCGCCGGTGGAAGCGAGGACATCGCGCCGTCCGTCGTACCACGCGCTCTGTTTAAGACCAAAGCGCTTTCCCGTTCCCGGGATCAGCTGCCAGATGCCTGCGGCGTGGCTGGGCGAATACGCTTCCGGACGATAGGCGCTCTCAATGATCGGTAACAGCACGATTTCGGTCGGCATAGCGCGCCGTTCCACTTCTACAACGATGTGATGCAGGTAAGGACGCGCCCGCTCGGCTAGCTGGTCGAGGTAGGCCTGCCGCAGCCCCGGCCAAGACTCTTTAGATGGCGGGGCCGGTTGGGGCAGCGTGAATCCCTGCCGGATCCGTTCCCAAAGATCATCGTACGGTTCGTGGGGGAGGGGCGCTTGCGCAAGGCGTTTAAGGCGAGCGCGTATTTCGTCGAGGTGCCCCGAGCGGTAGGCCACATCGAATACGCCGGGGTTCGCGGTGAGCGGCGGGAGAGACTGCGCCTGGTCCTCTACCTGCGGCACCGCCAGACAGCCGCTCAGGAGGAGGGGGGTGCAAATTATTATTATTGAACGATGGTTGCCCCGTCGCATTTGCAGGGATGCTAGGGAGGCCAAACAGGGGTGTCAACCCTTCAAGCGTTTGCTAAATCTGTAGAAAAATGCGGTGAACAAGCTATAACAGGATGATTTTGCGAGACATGTATTTACTCACTGGGCTACGAGCATTATTTATTAGGAGTGCTAATAGGTATCTTTCCACTGGCGCAAAGCCGCGAATATCTCGGTATCGGAGCACAATGATCGCCGCGCTTGCCTTTCGGCCGCGCGCTTGACCGCGGGCGCCCAACAGCGCACGAAGGGATTCGTTTGCCGTTCTAGGTCTAAGGTCGAGGGTACCGTCGGCAGTCCTTGGGCACGCTGTGCCGCGGTCTCCCGGATGCGCGCGGCAATGGCCGTGTTATCGGGTTCGACGGCGCGGGCGAAGGTGAGGTTAGCGCGCGTATACTCGTGGCCACAATAAAGGCGTGTCGGGGGCGGCAGGCTCATGAGCTTGGTGAGGGAGGTATACATTTGTTCAGCCGTTCCCTCGAATAGACGCCCGCAGCCGGCGGTGAACAGGGTATCGCCGCTGAACAACAACTCCGCGCCGAAATAAGCGACCGCGCCGGAGGTATGGCCGGGGACGCCCAGGACCTTGAATGATAGATCGAGATCGGGAAACGCGATAGTGTCGCCGTCGATCACCCCATGACGGCAGTGGGGGATGGTCTCGAGCTTCGGGCCATAGACGGGCACGCGGTAACGCTCGACTAGCGATTCAATGCCATTGACGTGATCCCAGTGATGATGGGTGACGAGTATGGCCGTGAGTTTGAGCCCCTGTGCGGCCACGGTTTGATCGACGGGCACGGCATCGCTAGGATCGACAACCACGACGATGTCTCCGTTGCGAATGAACCAGATATAATTGTCTTTCAGTGCAGCGACCGGAAAGACATCGACCATGCTTTTATCTCCGCGGATGACCTCGATGCGGCCAGTATGATGAGGCCAGTATACAGTCGCGACATGCCGGATCCATCATGGTTCTGATCAGCGACGATCGATCGCTTTCCTTGTGGACGCGGCTGGTGGAATGGTTTCAAGGCCCTCTCGGGCACTCCGTATTGCAAGCGGAACGCGCCCAGCTCGGCCCGGTTTTATCGGGCCTGTTCGGTTTTCATATCGTCCAAATCGGAGCGCTCGGCGCGGCCGATCTGTTTGCGAGCAGCCGCATCGCGCATCGAATCGTGCTCAATATCGATCCGCAACTGCCTATCGCAATGCTTGGCCATCCGTTATGCGCGGCGGGGGCGCTACCGCTGCAAACCCGCAGTATCGATGTGATCGTCCTGCCGCATGTCTTGGAGTTCCAATCGGACGGGATGGAAGTCTTGCGCGAAACCGAACGCGTTCTTGTGGGCGAAGGTCACGTGGTGATCTTGGGATTCAATCCATGGAGCTTATGGGGGCTGTGGCGTTTTTGCAGCGCGTGGGGAAAGCGCGTACCTTGGTGTGGGCGGTTCTTGGCGATGGGGCGCCTTCAAGGTTGGCTGCGCGATCTTGGATTTGATATTGTGCAATCGCGCCGGTTCAATGTGCGCGCGCCCTGGGCTAACGCGCCGGCCGAGCGGCGATGGGAGATTAGCGAGCGTATCGGCGCTTGGCTCGGTTTCGGCGGGGTGTATCTCCTGGTCGGGAAAAAGCGTATCGAGGCGATGACGCCGATCGGGGCGCGGCGGCACGCGCAGCGTAGAGTTCTCCATGGTGGTGTCGCCGGCTCGTCCGTGCAGCGAGTCAGGCCTTAGCATGGCCGCTCGCCCAGGCTTTGCGCAAGAGACCTCGGAAGAAATCTGCGTTGAGATGTTTACCGATGGGGCCTGCCGCGGGAATCCCGGACCCGGGGGATGGGGGGTCTTGCTACGCTATAAAGGAAACGAGAAGACGCTGAGCGGCGCCGAGCCGTTTACGACCAACAACCGCATGGAGCTCATGGCCGCTATTCGGGGACTCGAAGCGTTGAAGCATAATTGCGGGGTCCGCTTGACGACCGACTCGGCCTACGTAAAAAACGGTATCATCGAGTGGCTCCCGCGCTGGCAGCGGCGCGGATGGCGTACCGCGGATAAACAGCCGGTTAAAAACGTCGATCTCTGGCAACGGCTGGCCGCCGCGGCGTCGCGCCACGATATAGAGTGGCAATGGGTGAAAGGCCACTCGGGGCACGTTGAAAACGAGCGTGTCGATCGCTTGGCAAATCGCGCGATCGACCGCCTTTTAGCTGCTCGTGCAAGCGGCGATAGGAACGCGACGACGGGCTAAAATTCAATGCGTCAGGTCGTACTAGATACGGAAACCACGGGCCTCGAGCCCGGAGAGGGTCATCGAATCATCGAGATTGGCTGCGTGGATCTCGTCAATCGGCGAGTGAGCGAGCGCCGGTTTCATTATTATCTTTGCCCGGACCGGGACATCGATCCCGGCGCGGTGGAGGTGCACGGTATTACCCTGGCGCAACTCAAGGACAGTCCACGATTCGCAAACATCGCGAAGGAATTTTTAGACTTCATCCGGGGCGCCGAGCTTATCATCCACAACGCCGCCTTTGATGTCGGCTTTATCAACAGCGAGCTGAAGCGGCTCGGGCCGGAGTGGGGGCGGATCGAGGAAGTCTGTGCGGTGATCGACACTCTGGCCCTGGCACGCGAGTTACATCCTGGACAAAAGAATAGCTTGGACGCCTTGTGCAAGCGCTACCAGATCGACAACTCGGCGCGCATACAACACGGTGCCTTGCTCGATGCGGAGATCCTTGCCGACGTTTATCTTGCGATTACCGGCGGACAAGCCGATCTGCTCCTGGATGACTTTAGGCCCGCCGTCAGAAGGAAAATAGAATCGGCCAGCGCCGACAAACGGCCGCCGCTACCCGTGATCGTTCCTAGTGAGGGGGAGCGGAGGGAGCACTGCAGGCTTCTGGAGATTATCGATCGCGCGAGCGATGGCCGGTGCCTGTGGCGGCGCGAGGACTCTTGCGCTAGTCAGAATTAGGATTCGCCTCATGCAAATACCTTGGTGGGCTTGGATCGTCGGTGGGATCGGACTAATGCTGATCGAGTTGCTGGGCCCGACGTTCTTTATCCTGTGGTTCGGTGTCGCGGCCGTGCTGGTGGGGATCGTGGCCGCCTATGTCGATCTCAGCCTCGCACAGCAGATTTCGCTCTGGGGAGGGCTGTCCGTCGGGATGGCCGTGCTCTGGTTCAAGATATTTCCGGCGCCGCATCGGACCCGGTCGGGCCTCTCAAAGGAGGCCGTTGTCGGGGAACGGGGTCTGATCGTCCAGGAGGTATCCGAGATGCAACGGGGTACGATTCGATTCCAAAAACCGATACTCGGATCGGAGACCTGGCCGGTGATCGCGGATGAACGGATCGCTACCGGCGAACGCGCTAAAATAGTGGACGTGGTGGGGCAGACACTCAAGGTCGAAAAGCTTTCATAGCGGGGAGGGACCGTGGAATCTACACTGATTGCCTTTGCGGTATTCATTATTATCCTGGTCACGATCGCCAAAGCGGTGCGCACCGTACCGCAAGGCGAAGAATGGGTGGTTGAGCGGCTGGGAAAATTCAATACGACCTTGACGGCGGGATTGCGGTTTCTGATCCCGTACATCGATCGGGTGGCCTACCGGGTGCCCACCAAGGATCTCATCCTCGATATTCCCGAACAAGAGGTGATCACGCGCGACAATGTCGTCATCATTACCAATGCGATCGCTTTCGTGAAGGTGACCGACACCGTCAAGGCAGTCTACGGCATCACGGACTTTCGCTCCGGGGTCTCGAATATTACCCAAACCACGTTGCGGGCGATCATCGGGGAGATGGAACTCGACCATGCGCTGTCCTCACGCGATCAGATCAAGGTGAGACTGAAGGAGTCGATTTCTGACGACGTGGCTGACTGGGGACTGACCGTGAAATCCGTTGAGATCCAGGACATCAAACCGTCGGCCTCGATGCAAACGTCGATGGAAAAACAGGCCGCGGCGGAGCGAGAGCGAAAAGCGGCCGTCATCAGGGCCGAAGGGGAGAAACAGGCTGCCATTCTTCAGGCGGAGGCGCGCTTGGAAGCCGCGAAACGCGACGCCGCGGCGCAAATTACCCTCGCCACCGGCGCGTCGGAAGCGATTAAAAAAGTGACCGATGCGATCTCCGATCGCGATTTGCCCGCCTATTTTCTTTTGGGGGAACGCTATATAACGGCGATCAAGGATCTGGCGGCGTCACCCGGCAGTAAAACTGTCCTATTGCCCGCAGATCTTATTCAGGCCATACAAGGTCTCCTGGGCCGAAGCCGGCCGTAGCGGCGCAAGCATCAATTCTGACCGCTCGCCAGGTCATGGCGCGCGCAATCCGCGGGCCGCAACCGCATGGGATTTATCACCGAGACCATGAGCGTCAAGCGACTCGCCATCGATACCTCGGCCGAAGCCGGCGGCGCGCTGTCGCGCTTTTTCGCGGCGCTGATCGCGCGGCGCTGGTGGGTGATTGCCGGCTATGCGCTGCTGCTTCCGCCGAGCGCCTACTACGCTGCCAAGGTCGGGCAGGACAACTCGATCGACAGGCTGATCGTCGCCACCGATCCCGATTACGTGGCCACGCGCGCTTTCGAGCAGGTGTTCGGCGGCGGCGAGTACGCGCTGCTGCTGGTCGAGGCGCCGGACCCGCTCGCGCCCGAGGTGATCACCAAGCTCGACGCGCTCGAGCACGCCATCCAGACCAACCCGCGCGTGACCACCAACTCGGTGCTGTCGGTGTACCGGCGCGCCAAGGCAGGCTTCGAGCCCACCCCCGAGCAGTTCACCGCCTTGCGCCGATTCGCCGCCGGCACCGATCAGTTCCGCCGCCAGGGCCTGCTCGGCAGCGGCTACATCGCGCTGGCGCTGAACTTCGAGGTGCGCGGCAGCGCCGACCGCCTGCTGCTGCTCGAGGAGATCGAGCAGGCGATCGCCGGCGTCGCGGCGCGCCTCGGTCCCATTGCCGGCCTGCACCGGCTTGGCCAGCCGTACGTCAACGTGTATCTCGACGAGACGCAGCGCACCGCGCCGATCTACTTCCTGGTCTTTACCGCCTTCGTCATCGCGCTGAATGTCGCCCTCTACCGCTCGGCGCGCACGCTGGTCGCGTTCCTCATCACGCTCGGCGTCTGTCTCGCCGTCTCGGTCGGCTACGTTGGGGTCACCGGCGGCACCTTCACCATCGTCTCGCCGATGGTGCCGATGACCATCCTGGTCACCGCCACGGCCACGCTCGTCTACCTGCACTCGCGCTTCGTCGAGCGCCCACTGGCGCGGCCGATCGCCGCGCACCAGGTGTTCGCGGCTTGCAACAAGTTCGTCCCCTGCACGGCCTCGATGTTCGCCACCGCGGCCGGCTTCGCGGCGCTGGCGGTGTCGGACATCCGGCCTATCCGCGAGATGGGCATCTGGGTCGCCGTCGGCGTCAGCGCCTCCTGGGTGATCGTGTTCACGCTCTTCCCGGCCCTACAAGCGGCGCTGCGCACGCCGACGCAGCAAGAGCGGCGCGCCGCGAGCATCGGCTTTGACCGCCTGGCGGCGTGGCTGCCGCGCTTCAGCTACCGCTGGCGCTGGCCGCTGGTCGGCGCGGCGTTGGCCCTGTCGGCCGCTGGCGCCGTGGCGCTGTTCGGCTTCCCGGGCCTGCTGGCGCCGATGCCGCTGCTTACCGACCCGGTCGAGCACATGAATCACTCGGCCCCGCTCTACCGCGACAGCAAACGCCTCGGTGCGATCACGCCCGGGCTCTCGGTCACCCACGTGTGGCTGCGCGGCGATCTCGGCAGCGTCTCCGAGCCCGACGTGCTCAACGGGCTGCACCGCTTCCAGCAGGCGCTCGAGGCCGATCCCAACGTCGGCGCCGCGATCGGTCCGACCAGCATCCTGCGCCTGATCCGCTATTTGAGCGGCGAGGGCGACGCCTGGCCGCAAGACCCGGCGGCGGTTGAGCAACTCGCCACCGACCTCGAGGGCCTGGTGCCGCAGGAGCCGATGCTGCAGCGCTTCGTGCAGCCGCACGAGCTGGCGCAGGCGCAGGTGACGGTGATCTCGCACGTCGTCGACGATCCCGGCTTCCAGCGCCTCAACGCCTCGGTGCGGCGGCTCTGGAGCGAGACGGTAGCGGCGACCCCGGCCCTCGCCGCGTTCGCGCTCGAGACCGTCGGCCTGGCGCCTCTCAATGCCAAGACGGCGCAGAACTTGGTGCCGACGCTGGTACACAGCTTCGCGCTCACGGTAGTCGTGATCTTCGGCGCTTTCCTGGTCGTCTTCCGCAGCGGCACCGCACGGCTGATGGCGATCATCCCGTCGATCTTCGCCATCCTGGTGATGTTCCTGTTCATGCGCGCTACCGGCCTGATGTTGAACATCGCCACCATCTTGATCGCCTCGACCGTGCTGGGCGCGTCGGTGAACGATCAGATCCACTTCTTCTACCACTACCTCGAGGGGCGGCGGGACGGCACGGTCGAGCAGGCGATGCGGCACACGCTGCAGGTGGCCGGGCGCGCCATCCTCTTCGCCACGCTGATCAACGCCGGCGGCTTCCTCGCCTTCATGCTGGCCGAGCTGCCGCCGATGCGCGAGTTCGGTCTCCTCGCCGCGCTCGCCTTCCTGCTCTCGATGCTGGCCGACTTCACCGCCCTGCCGGCGGCGCTGTGGATCCTGTTCCGCGCCCGGCCCGACGCCGACCCGCCGGCGGGTCGCAGGTAAGCCGGCCCGCCTCCTCGATCAGACCCTTAAGCAGCGCCTGGTCGTCCGGGCGTTTACACCATTTTTATACCGTAGCCCCTATTCTTTTCACCGAGTTGATGCCCAAGTTAGTAGTCTTCGAGCCGTGTCATTCAAGTCGGAGGAC
>JBIMKC010000106.1:0-8009 GCA_043673925.1 Chromatiales bacterium
CAACTCGCATTGTCGCCAACGGGCGACGGTTATTTGGGGAAGCGCTTAGGTGATCCCGTCCTGTTATCCGGTCCTGGCAAGGTCTTGTGTTGCCAGGACCGGTGATGAATTTTAGGTTTAGGTTTTACCCCGGAGGTGTCACAGACCGACGCTTGCTAACTACCCGATGAAGGGGGCAGATACTACCCGCCTGGCGTGCCGCCTCTTGGCTCTACGAATCTTAGCTCTACGAATCTTGAGCTTTGACTTTTTCAACTTTCTCCTGCTCTTCTTGACGGGCAGAGTCTCGCCGATTCCAACACCGCTAAAACCGCTGCCGCCTTCTCCGTCGGATCCGCGATTGTCTCCTTGGTCGGATCCGCGATTGTCTTCTTGGTTGGATCCGCGATTGTCTTCCTGGTTGGATCCGCGATCGTCTTCATTGTCGGATCCGCGAGGGGAACCCGATCCCGACGCCGCGAACGATGGCGCGACGGCCAATGTCAAAATCGCAGGAGCTACGTAGGCTGTGGTCTCTAGAAACTTCCGTTTTGAGACATCATGGTCTTTCATCTGGTCTTTCATCGCATACCTCCTTGTTCAGTAATTAGTATGGCTCGATACGAGCCGATTCGAACTTGATCTCCGCAACCCTTACGCTTGAGAAGCGGTGTTTCCATTCCGTTCTAGGAGCCCGAGCATGGCAAAATCGCTCACGGTCCGCGTTACGTCGGCTTCCGCGACGGAGAATGGTATGCCATACTCCTCCGTGAGCGACCGACCGATCTCCGGTGGCGAATGCCTACCGTCACAATGCTTCCAGACATGCGCCGCCGATTCGTTGAGATGATGAATCTTTTCCGAATGCCGGTCGAGTACGACGACCTCATTGTCCACCTCTCGGTACAACAGATCAGACCTGCGCACTGGGCATTTCACGACGGTAACCTCGTATAACAATATTCGCCGAATATCGTTTAGCAATACACATGCCACAGGCGGCGCCGGTTCTAGGTCTAATTCGCGCCTTCTCCCAAGACCGCCGGGACTTGGAGCTGGCGGCATTCGACGACCAGACCCTTTCTTGGGTCCAAGACGTTGGAATCGGCCCGTTACTGCTTCGGACTGCAGGTGTTACCCGACAGAACGCGGCGCTATCCACCCACCGGATGGCCCTTCTGTCTGCCGACCTCACTGCGCGCGTCCTTTGCGGGATGCTCCTCGATGCTACCGCAGAGATCCTTGATTCTGCGTCCGAGAATGCCCACGCGATTACCCTAATTAAAGGTATTTCGATCTGCGAGGACCTCTACCCAGAGCCACATCTGCGCACGATGGGCGACATTGACCTCCTGGTCGAACCCGGCATGCAAAGGTCGATTGAGTGTCTTCTGTACAACCTCGGCTACCGTCAACGCTCTGAAAATCCACCAGAGTTCTACGTGAACCATCATCACAGCATGCCCTTCTACCATCTTGAGCGTCCTATCTGCATCGAAGTCCATACCTCCCTCTTCCCTGTGCAGATGACGGTCGCGCGCGACAAGGTGTTCTTGCCAGAGTATGTGGCGCGCCAGCGTGTTTCCTTTCTGTTCCGCGGACGCCCCGCGCGACGGTTGCGACCTGAATTGCAGCTTGTATATATATGCTCGCACATGGCAGAACGCTTGACCTGGTCGCGCGAGCCATTGGCGTTTATTGACCTGATATTGCTCCTCCGCAAGTACGGCACCGAACTTGACTGGGAGAATATTTTGTCTTCTCTGGAGGGTACAGTCGCTGCCAGGCATACCTATGTACTGTTGAGTTATTTGAGCAACCACGGATTGGCCAGAATTCCTCTGGATGTTCTGGATGTCCTAAAGACAACCCAAAAATGCGTGAATGGGATTGCGCTGTCACTATTGCATCGGCTCATCGACCGTTATCTGCTGCGGAGCCCAGTATTCACCTCCGTGGCTACCGCGCAAACCGTAGGCATCACGTGGGAAACACTGCTCAGCCCCAGACACCCGTTGCTTAATCTGCTGCATGTGCCTTGGAACATACTGTTCGTCCCGAATCATCCTGAACGTTTCTCGGCGAGCTTTCAGATACGAAGGCTTCGGTCCGTCTTAAGGCGCGTCCTCCGCGCATCGCCCGAGTGACGCCACGCCCGTTTGCTCACGAGCGCTCGGCGTACCCGAGCTTGTCTCGGGTTAAGCGGGCAGACCACTAGACCGGCTTGGGCTTGGTGTTAAAGTGGCTGGTCTTGCGGAACACCGGCTGTAATAAGCCGCCTTGCAGCCGTGAGGCGATGTTTTTTGCCTCGACGGCCTGCTTGAGGACGGGCAGGACCGCAGCAAAGGCTTTGAGCGTGTAGTCGATCTCCGCGGACCCGTGTGCATGGCAGAGGTTATGGATGCCGCTCCATAAGATCCCGCGCCGGATGAGCTCCTGTTGCACCAGGGTTTTCATCTCCAAGGGATCCCCCGCGGCCGGCGAGAAGCTTAGCAGGGTGCGGAAGGGATAGCCCGTGAGGGAGACATAGTCCAGCGCAAGCTTGCTCACGATATTTTTCAATCCCTCCGACAATTGTTGCCCCACTTGTGCCAGGTGCCGGATGACCTCATGGTCGCGAATGAACTCGATGCAGGCGATGGCGGCGGCGAGCGACAGGGCCTCCCCCCCGAAGGTGGTAAAGAAGAACACGTCTTTTTCCAGCAGCGCCATGACGTCGCGGCGGCCGGTGATGGCCGAGATCGGCATGCCGTTCGCCATGGCTTTGGAAAACAGGCTCAAGTCGGCCCGCACGCCGAGGTACTCTTGGGCGCCGCCGAGCGCGCAGCGGAATCCGGTCCACATCTCATCGAAGACCAGCAGCGTACCGTTGCGATCGCAGATCTTCCGCAGCTCGGCGAGAAATCCGTTTTGTTCGCGCTCGAAGACGAAAGGTTCCAGGATCACGCAGGCCGTATCGCCGTCGATGGCGCACGCGACCGAGTCGAGGTCGTTATAGTTGAACGTGTGGGTGAGCTCCGCGGCGCAGGCCGGGATCCCGGCGTTGCGATCGGTGACCACGATGTACCAATCGTGCCAGCCGTGATAACCGCAGCAGAGCACCTTCTCGCGGCGCGTATAAGCGCGCGCCAGGCGCACTGCGGCGCTGGTGACGTCACAACCGGTCTTGGAGAAACGCACCGACTCGGCGTTCGGGATGCACGCGCGCATGAGCTCGGCCAGCTCGACCTCGAGCGGGTGCATGAGCGAAAACGAAATGCCGTTCGAGAGTTGCCGCCGGATGGCTTCATCGACGGCTTCATGGCAATAGCCGAGGATAATGGGCCCGATGCCCATGTTGTAATCGAGATACTCGTTGCCATCGACGTCCCATACCCGGGCGCCCTTACCGCGCAGGAGGTATTTGGGCGCGACGCCTTCGGAGAACTGCGTCGGCCCCTTGGCCAGGGTTTGCGTGCCGGCGGGGATCAGACCTTGCGCGCGTGACCAGAGCGCATTCGATTGTTCGATGGCCGGAAGCTCGGAGTTGAATTCGACCCGGTTTGGCATCGTCAACTCCGGGCCTCATGGATCCGTTGCAAGACGCTTGCGGCGATCTTCGCAGCCGTGAAACCCTCGTACTCCAACGCTTCGGCCATGAGCGCGGGTTTGAACCAATGGTTGTCAAGGGCGAGGGAGAGCGTCGGGACGGCGAGGCCGCGCTCGAACAAGGTCTCGGCCAGGATCGAATACAGCCCGCCGATCTTGAAGTGATCCTCGACCGCCACCAGCAAGCGCGAATTGTGCGCGGTGGACACCAAGGCCTCGGTATCGATGGGCTTGAGCGTGCGTAAATTGACCAAGCCGGCCGAGATCCCTTGGGCGCGCAGGATCTCCGCGGCCCGGACGCACTCGCCGAAGAGGGTGCCGTAGGTCAACAAGCTTACGTCTTCCCCGTGACTCAGGATCTCGGCGCGGCCGGGTTGAAAATCCGTGTGCTTGACGGCGGCGGGCAGATGATTGTAACGGATGTAGTAGGGCGCCGGATCGCGCAGGATGGCTGGGAGACCGATCAGCATATCCTCGAGATCCGCGGGACACCAGACGTTCACGCCGGGGATGCCGCGCATGAGGGCGATGTCCTCGAGCGCCTGGTGCGTGGGCCCGTTGGCCTCCGAGACGAAGCCCGCGAAGCTCCCGACGAGTTTCACCGGAAGCCTCGGGATCCCCACATCCGTGCGGATAAACTCGAACGCCCGCATGGTGAGAAAGGCCGCGAGCGCATGGACCACCGGGATGCGGCCGCGCAAGGCGAGACCAGCCGCGGCGCCGATCAGGGTCTGCTCGCAGATGCCGACATCGATGAAACGCGGACCGAGTAGCGCCGGCAGCCCGCGGATCGCCGCCCGGTTCTCGGCGGTCATGACGATGATGCGCTCATCGGCTTGCGCCAAGGCGTAGAGCAGATCCTCGTAGGTCCGGGGTTCGGGATGAAGGGTTTGAGCGGCCGGCATGGCGCCACCAATGAATTAACGTGCGACGATCGCCTCGCTCTCGAGCTCGGCCCGCCGCGTGCCTTCAAGCTCTTCGAGCAGCATCTCGATCTCGCGCGGCGAGAAGTTACAAAACCACCGATCGGCACGCGCCGAGATACTCGCCAAGCCCTTGCCGCGCACCGTGTCGGCGATGACTGCGGACGGCCGTCCGGCCGCGAGCGGGATCGTCGCCAGTCCTTGCTCCAAGGCGTTGAAGTCGTGCCCATCGACCCGCGCCGCGCTCCAGCCGAAGGCGATAAACTTTTGCTCGATGGGCTCGACGGGGATGAGATCCTCGGTCGCGGCATTGGCTTGAAAGCCGTTGCGATCGACGATGGCGACGAGCTTATCCAAGCCCTTGGCCGCCGCCACCAACGCCGCCTCCCAGACCGAGCCTTCGTTCAGCTCGCCATCGCCGAGCACCACCACCACGCGGCCGGGGCCCTGTCGAAGCTTGATGTCGAGCGCGATGCCGAGTCCCACACTCAGCAGATGACCGAGCGATCCGGAATGGAATTCGATCCCGGGAATGTTGCGGTTCGGATGCCAGTAAATGTCGTCGTCGGGCCGCAGATGGTTGCCCAGCCGCTCTGGCTCGATAAACCCCAGCTCGGCAAAAAGCCCGTAGAGGGCCGGGACATCATGACCCTTGGACAGTAGGCAGTAGTCGCGGTCGGGATCGGCCAGGCGGTCCCGGTGCAGGTTGAGCCAATTGCCATAGAGATAGGTGAGGATGTCCACGCAGGAGAGCGAGGCGCCGATGAAGCAGCCGCCATTCGTGGCCATCTTGATGACATGCCGGCGCACACGGTGGCTGAGCGCCATGAGCTGCTCGTTTTGCATGCGCCCTATCCGATCACGCGTGTCTGGGCCGAGGTGATCGTGCGCAGCGCGCTCAGGTGATGGCGGTACCAGTTAACGCCGGCGTAGCGTGCGTTGATGGCCGGCAGATCCGGCGCGCGCTCCAAGAGCCGCAAGATGTCCTCGATCCCGAACGCCGGGATCCGTGGATACAGCGCCGCGTACACCAGGCGGATAAATTCGTAATCCTCGGGATAGTCGAGCGTCCAGCGGTGCGACATCGAATAGTCTCGCACCGGCGCGCCGCCGGGGCGCGGGTCCCACGCGACATTCGCGAGCCGGAACCGCTCGCCACGTTCCCAGAGAAAAGGTGTCGTGTGCTCGCGCTCGAAGCCCTGGGCGGCTTCCCGCCAGGCGCTGGCGAGCGCGCTCATCGACATCACCTCGGCATCGTTGCCATCGGGGTACGAGGGGGGATGCAGGTTGCTCGCATAGTCGCAATCGCCGCGGGCGAAGCGCTCGAATACGGCGTCGATGATCCCCGGATCGATGAGCGGGCAGTCCGAGGGCACCTTGGCCACCACCTCGGCTCCGTAGGCACGGGCCGCTTGGTAATGGCGGTCGAGAAGATCAGTCGGATGGCCCCGGAAGACCTCGAATCCGTGCGCGCGGCAGACATCGGACAGGCAATCATCGGCTGCCTCGATAGTGACGGCAACCACGACTCTCGCCGGTGTTCTAATCCGTTGAACCCGTTCGAGCATGCGTACGATGAGCGGCGCCCCGCAGAGGTCCAGCATCACCTTGCCGGGCAAACGCGTCGAGCCCATCCGGGCCTGAATCACGATCACGTTCATGCTAACCAAAAAGCGCCAAACATTCGTTCGCTATGTTGACGGCCGAGCGGCCGCCGTTTTGGAGCGGCAGCAAGCGTTTGACCTCATCGGCCGGGAGATCGCAATGCACTTCCTTGCCGAGCGCGGCCGCGACATAAACCACCGAGGAAAAGCGCGTGATCAGGGCTTTGCAGTTGGCGATCATATGATCGGTATTGCCATGGCTGAAGCTGAGCGCACCGGGTGAATAACGCTCCACTTCCCGGCGGGCACGCTCGGGGTTCTCGTTGGGGTGAAACTTGAAAATGATCCGGCGCCCATCGGCGATCCCGTTGGCCTTATGGATGAAGTGCTTGCGGTTCTCGTAGTTATAAGTCTCGCGGCGATCGGAGGTCGCCACCAGGACATAGTCCCGGTAAGGAAAATCATTGCCAAGAAAGCTCGCGCAATCATCGAAATTCGGGATCCCGGTCACGCGGATCTTGTCCGGTCGGACGCCCTTGCGGATGAAGAGGTCCCGGTACCCGTCGGAAGCAACGCAGAAAATATCGTACAAATCGGAAAGTCCCGTGGCCGCGGTCTGCGCGATCCAGCGGGGTAGCTTGAACACTTTGACGAGGTGAAACGCCAGCGTCTCGGGATCGGTCATGCCTTCTTGCACCAACACCAGCTTGGTCCCCAAGAGGTTGCGCGGGACGATGAGATCGCTGCAGGTGACGACCAGATCGTAGCGGCCGTTCCGTCCTTCGAGATCCAGGGCGAGCCGATGGGTCTCCAGATATTTTAGCGTTTGCTGCAAGAACTGACCGCCCATGACCGTAAAGTCGAGCAGCCCGGCGCGGCAAACCAGCTTTACGAAACCATCACAGTAGTAGGGCGTGAAGTAGGCCTCGAATTGCGGCAACTGCCGCGCGACCTGATGCACCATCCGCGTCTGGTTTATCGATCCACAAATGTATAATGCCCGCATCAGCCCGATTGTCTCAGATCAAAGTCAAAAGAGTAAGTACGGACACCCAATGACGGATGCCGATGAGATCGCGCGGGCGATGGCGCCGCCGAGCCGCGGGCAGCGCGTGCTCATGCCGCTGCTGTCGCTCGCCCTGTTTTTGGCCGCGAGCTCGGCCATTTACCATCTTCTGCATCAGCTGGATGTCAACCGCATGTTCGCCGAGTTGCGGCAGCTTTCCCCCGGGCAATTGGGGCTCGCATTGTTACTGACGGCCGCGAGCTACACCGTGCTCATCGGCTATGACTGGTCGGCGCTCCGTTACATCGGGCAGGCGGTGGCCTTTCGCACCGTGGCCTTCGCGGCCTTCTGCGGTTGCGCGATTGCCAATACTGTGGGCGTCAACATCGTCTCGGGCGGTTCGGTGCGCTACCGTATTTATGTCCCGGCCGGCCTCAGCGCCTTGGATGTGGCCCAGGTCACCCTCTTTGGCATGGTCGCCTACGGGATCGGAAACTTCGTCCTTGGGGCGGCCGCATTGACCCTGCACCCGGATCTCATCGGCCGCTTTCTACCCGTTCCGCCTGGGCTATTGCACGGCCTCGGAGTCTCCGGATTGGCCCTGTTCGTGACGCTGGCTGTTCTGTTCTTTTTCCGGCGCGCGCCGATGCGGATCGGCCGTTGGCGGTTTCGATTACCGAGCGCGCGGATCGCGATGGCGCAGTTGTTCTTCACCCTCGCGGACATCGTGTTCGCCGGGGGGTGCTTGTACGTGCTTTTGAACGCGCCGGATGTGCCCTTCATCGCCTTCCTCGCCGTCTATTCGATCGCGACGCTCGCGGGCATGGTAAGCCATGTGCCGGGCGGGCTCGGCGTCTTCGAGAGCATCCTGCTCCTGAGCTTTCATGGCTTGATTTCGACCGAATCCCT
>JBIMKC010000107.1:0-7972 GCA_043673925.1 Chromatiales bacterium
CGCGGCAAGCCTGCGCGAGGGTCTCGACCACAGAGGGGGCGTTGCGCTTATCCAATCGGCCGCTGACCGCCGGGCGGGCGAGCCGTACCGGGATGAGTTTGATCGCGCCGCGCCGTGCGACCGTGCGATCTTCCGGCGAGAACGGCTCGATATGCAACTGGAGTTTGAGCTGCGCGGCGCGTGCAGTCAGCAATTCTGGATCGGCGATGACGGTGATCGCCCCCGGATGCTCGCGTTGCGCGATGCGGACAATTAAATCCGGTCCGATCCCAGCGGGCTCGCCGGCGGTGATGACAATACGGGGACGCTGCGCAGTAGATTTATTCACAAGCTCTCACTCGCGGAAACGATACTCGACATACGCCTCGTCACGCAGGCGGCGTAACCAGGCTTGGCCGGTTTCTTCGATCTTCCGCCGCCGGATCGCATCGCGGGCCTTACCTCGCAGCGCCTCGCGCGTATTGTCGTGATCGCGGCGTTGCAAGACCTGCACGATGTGCCACCCGAGCTCGGTCTCGAAGGGATCGCTGATCCCGTTGGGGCTTAACAGGCCCATGACTTCGTCGAACTTAGGCGCTAGATCGCCCGGACTGACCCAACCCAAGTCGCCGCCCTTGGCCGCGGTGGCTTTGTCTTCCGAATGCGATCGGGCCAGATCTTCGAAATCGTCCCCGGCTTCGATACGTTCCTTGAGCTTATGGAGGCGTTCCCGCACATCGTCGCTCGACATCAGTTCGCTAGGTTTGATCAGTATGTGCCGGGCGCGCGTTTGTTTGACGGTCACCTCTTCCCCGGCGCTCCGGACCCCCAGCACCTTAATGATATGGTAGCCGCTGGGGCTGCCGATCACGTCGCTGACCTCGCCCTCGCGGAGCGAAGTGACGGCCTCCGAAAACACCGTGGGCACTTCCCCGGCTTTGCGCCAACCGAGATCGCCGCTATCGAGGGTCTGCGAGTCGTCGGAATTCTCCGCTGCAATGCGCAGGAAATCTTCGCCCGCGCGCACGCGCCGCAGGAGCTTCTCCGCCTTTTTGCGCGCCTTCTCCGCGTCCTCCTCGGACGCCGCCTGCGGTGTCGCAACCAAAATATGCGCGAGACGATATTCCATCTCGATCGTATCTTGTTGCACTTGCGTGGCGAGATAGTTGTCTATTTCGCGGTCCGAGACATGCACCAGGTTCGACACCTCGCGCTGGCGCAAGCGGCTGATGATGATCTCATTTCGGACATCCTCCCGAAATTGCGCAAAGTCATAACCGTCGCGTTCCACCGCTTCGCGAAAGCGCGCGAGCGGCATGCCGTTTTCCGAAGCGATATTGCTCACGGCACGGTTCAGGGTATCGTCGTCTACCTTAAGGCCTGTCTGCGCGGCAAGCTGCAACTGAATCCTCATGACGATGAGGCGCTCCAGTACCTGACGGCGCAGGGCGGCGTCGGGCGGAGGATCGCCGTGTTGCAATTCCGCTTTCACGCGCTCGAACATACGATTGATATCGCTCGCCATGACAACGTCGTCATTGACCACGGCGATGATCGCATCGAGCGGTTCGGCGGCGGCTGTCGCCCAAGCGCTATAAGCCAGGAGAAAGGCGGCGAAGCCGCCCTGTATTAAGCATTGCAGGAGCGGGTTTAAGTTTTCACTTGTGGTCTTGTACATGAGTCCATCAATTTTTATTCAACACGCGCGGCGTTAAAATTCGTCCTCGTAACCGGGAATGCTCCGTTTTAGATAACTGGTGGTGCTGCGCCCAAAGCCGGCCAGTCCCTTGAGCTCGATCTGAACGAAAAACGCGTTGTCGAACTCCCCCGTGGCGCTGCTCAAAAACCGCCGCGCCACCGCGCGGACGCCCCAGCAACAACTGTTGTATTCAAACCCTCCGGCGGCCTCGAGGGTGTCCTTGACATCCAAGGAATAGGTCCACTTCCCGATGACGCTCCAATTCGGATCCAACGGCCAACGAAACGCCAGATCGGTCTGCTCGATGGCGGTCCGGCCGAGACCGCGGATATCGCGGCGGTTGCGATAATCGGCGTTCACGATGGTGTCCGGATCGGGGCTATAGCGCAACCCGATGAGACCATATTGGACAGTCGCATCGTTGGGGTCCCAGAACAGATCCCCGCGCGCACTGAGACCATTGGGCAGCCGGGTCGTGAGCTCCGCGACGATCTGCGACACCGGATCGGTATCCGCCGTCTCGCCGGGCAAGGTGACGCGGCGATCCTCGAAATGAAAGGTCTGACCCACGCTCGCACGCAGATGTTCCCAGCCGGTATCGCGATTTATGATCCTGGAAGTGACCGCGACGGCTGTCTGATTCGCGTCGCCGAGACGGTCGTGGCCGATGAACCGGTTCTCGCGAAACAGTTGCCCGAAGGAAATGTCGTATTGGGCGGTATCGAAAATAGGCAGATCGTCTTGATCCTGCTCGGGGATGTAGAGATAGAAGATCCGCGGTTCAAAGGTTTGCACGGCCGGCAGCGCCGCGAAATCGAGGTCGCGTTCGAATACGAGCCCGCTATCCAGGCTCACGATCGGCAGGGTCCGGCTCGGGCGATTATTATCCCCTTGTTTGGTGTTTTCGAGGTGATACTGTGTATGTTCGAGGCTCACCCGAGGCACGAGGAATCCCCCCGCGCCGTGAACCGGGTAGCTGATGACAGGTTTTAGGTCGATACGGCCGCCGATGACCCCTTCGTCGCGGTCAAAATAGGT
The DNA here is from genome assembly GCA_043673925.1 of Chromatiales bacterium. Classification (GTDB taxonomy): domain Bacteria; phylum Pseudomonadota; class Gammaproteobacteria; order JACCXJ01; family JACCXJ01; genus USCg-Taylor. The sequence goes on from JBIMKC010000107.1 coordinate 2,717, forward strand.
GGCTTCCCCGAAAAAGTCGAGGTTGATTTCCCGGTCCTGCGCGGGCAGGCGGGTGGAAAAGAAAATCTGCGGCAGCCGGTCGTAAGGCCGGCTCAAGACGGGAATGGTGGGATCGATGGTTTGAAATCCGTGCAAACGGCCCAGTAGATGGAAGTAATCGCCGCTGTAACTGATGTCGGCGCGCCTTTCAAGATAGCGCGTGCTCGTGAGCGCAAGATTGCTTCCTAAGTCCTCGAAGTATTCCGAATCGGACACCCGGTTGAAGGTCAGAAAGGCGTGACCGCGATGGCGCGCAAAATCTTGCTCATGGGTAAATGCAACCAGCGACCGGCTCTCGTCCTCGGACTCGGCGTCCGCGGGCAGATACTCAAAATCCAGCTCTCCCCCGCCCCTTTTCAGGAGGTAACGATATTGGCCCCCAAGCAGGACGCCGCGGTTGGAAAGGATCCGAGGTTGGAAGGTCGCATCGTGTTGTGGCGCGATGTTCCAATAGTAGGGGGTGGTCAGGTCGAAACCGCCGTCCGACGAGCTTCCCACCGTCGGCGGTAAGAAACCCGTCTTGCGCTTGTCGCTGATCGGGAAGGTGATATACGGCAGATAGAATACCGGCGTCTCCCGCACCCGCAGCACCACCTGCTCAGCCTCGCCCCATTCCTCGTCATGATCCAGTTTCATGCGCTTAGCCGCGAGCTGCCAGTCCGGTACCCTGCCGCTACAGGTGGTGTAATCGACGTCTTTAAGGTGTGTGACATTCTCCCGCGTGTCGAGCTTGATGACGCGCGCCCCTCCGCGCCCGCGCCGTTGCAGCAATCGATACTCGCCATATTCAAGATGGGCGCGGTCGTTGTCGAGATCGAGGCGACCGTATTTCCCCGACCAAAACAAGGCCGGATCCCACAGAAGAAGATGACCTTCGGCCTCAATGACGGCCTGACCGCGCTCGTAAGTGAGGAGATCCGCAACCACCGCTTGTTGCTTGCGGACCAAGGAGACACCACCCACGAATGTCGACACATTCTCCTCCAGTACCTCCACCCGGTTGGCCTTCACCTCTATCGACCCCAATTTATGCGCCGCCGGATCATGGGGAGGACGGTCCGGCATCTTCGGATCGGCCTTGCAAAGCGCATAGCGTGGATCTTTAAGCTCCGGCGCACCAGCCGCCGCCGGCGATGCAGCAGAGCACGCCAAGGTCAAGACAGCCGGTAGCACAGACCACTTGGGCGCGGGGATTCGCGCGAGCGACATCATCCTAGGACTACCGGCGGCGGCCTGATGGTAGGATAACTACAAAACCGGGGCGGATCGCGGCGCCAGCCCGCGAAAATTCGGCGCAATGGGCGCGGCAGGCCACGCAGGCGTCGCGGGTGGTAGACATCGGGGGTTCATGGTAAAGAGCGAGGAGGTGTTATGGCAAGTGATCCATCGCGCGCTGGATGCGCTGCGCCTATGAAGTTGGTGACCTTTACCCACATGGGCGAGACGCGCATCGGCGTCGCCTCCGGCAACTACGTCTATGCGATCGGGTCGATCCCCGTTTATCCGCGCGAGATGACGGAACTGCTCGCGGCCGGGCAAGCGTTATTGGGCGATCTCGCCAACCGGATCGAGCGTCATTGCGAATGCATTGCGCTCGCGGACATCGCTATCGAGAACCGCGTGATCGAAGAGCCCGAGACTTCATCTTAAGAACAGTGTCCACGGGTTCCATGCCCCGCGGACGAAACTATGTGACTATCGGTGGCTGCCGCTTGCCAAGGCCTGCAAAAGCTTTTGGTGGAGCCCACCGAAGCCGCCGTTGCTCATAATAAGCACCTGATCGGCCGGTTGCGCGAGCGCTAGGATGCTGGCCACGATGGCGTCGAGATCCTGGAGGAGCATGCGTTTACTCCCGAGGCTACGCGTGTGCCCGTCCAGATCCCAGCCGAGCTTGGGCGGACAATAAAAAAGCGCGAAATCGGCCTCGCTGAACGCATCGGCGAGGGACTCGGCATGGGCGCCCAGGCGCATGGAATTGGAACGCGGTTCAAACACCGCAATGATCCGCGACGATCCGACGCGCTGGCGCAAGGCCGCAACGGTGGCGCGGATCTCCGTGGGATGATGCGCGAAATCGTCATACACCGACACACCGCGGAGGACCGCGAGCTGTTCCAGCCGGCGTTTGACACCGGCAAAGCTCGACAAGGCGCGGATAGCCACATCGGGCGCCACGCCCGCATGCCGCGCGGCGGCCAAAGCCGCGAGCGCGTTGAGCGCATTATGCTGTCCGAGCAGCCCCCAGATGACCCGCCCGATCGTGTTGCCTTCGAGCATGACATCAAACGCGCTGAAATCCGCGGCCGCGTCGCGAAAACCCCATTGCTGTCCCCGATCCGCTCCGAAGGTCTCTGCGGGCGTCCAGCGCCCCATCGTCAGCACCTCGTCGATCACCCTGTCCGGGGACGGCCGGATGAGCAACCCTTGACCGGGTATGATGCGGATCAGGTGGTGAAACTGGCGCTTGATTGCATCCAGATCAGGGAAGATATCGGCATGGTCAAATTCAATATTGGTGATCACCAAGGTGCGCGGACGGTAGTGGATGAACTTGGACCGCTTATCGAAAAACGCCGTATCGTATTCATCCGCCTCAACCACGAAGCAGCGGCCGCTGCCGAGCCGGGCGGTCACATTGAAATTCAAGGGAACCCCACCTATGAGAAACCCCGGCGCATGACCCGCGTACTCCAAGATCCAGGCCAGCATGCTGGCGGTCGTGGTTTTGCCGTGGGTGCCGGACACGGCGAGCACCCAGCGATCCTGCAGCACCTGCTCGGCTAGCCATTGCGGCCCCGATCGATAGGCCAATCCCTCATTAAGGAGGTATTCGATGCAAGCATTACCGCGGGAGAGTGCGTTGCCGACGACCACCAGATCGGGCGCGGGATCGAGGCTCGACGCATGATATCCGTCCGTGAGCCTGACGCCGCTTTGCTCAAGCTGGGAGCTCATCGGCGGGTAAACGCCCTGATCCGAGCCGGCGACCTCGTGCCCGAGCTCGCGCGCAATGCGGGCGATCCCGCCCATGAAGGTGCCGCACACGCCGAGAATATGGATCTTCACGCTGCCGACGCCGGAAAGTATCGCCGGCCGGTCCGGGATGAGCCGCGGGACACAAAGACCCTTAAAAACGTGGTGACGGCGCGAGACATCGGTACGAGAATGTGGTTCGGGGGTATTTTAGTTGCGGTGTCTATCATAAACTGCACGCTGCGCGCAGGCTATGTCAGCACCGGCCGTTGTAACCAAGGGTGGCTAAGCCGCGTCTAAGAGAACGATAACTTCGCGGTTTTCGCGGGCGCTTTTTGGTGGCCTCGCGAATTACGCTGCGATACGACGACTCAGTCGAGGAGGATAAAGCATGTATAAGAACACAACTCCGGTAAGAATTGCCGTCTTTGCCTTCGCGTTGACACTCGCAGTTTCAGCCTGCGAGTCCGAGAAACCCGCCGTGACGGAAGCGCCGAAGCCTGCCGCCGCACCCCCCGCGCCAGCCGCACCGCGGTCGCTGTTCGAGCGCTTGGGCGGACAAGAGGGGGTCACGGCCATCGTCGAAGGACTCATCTCCAATATCGGCGCGGACCCGCGAACCAGGCTTCACTTCACGAACATCGATATTGGCCGCTTCAAGACCAAGATGGTGGAATACCTGTGCGAGCAGACCGGGGGCCCCTGCCAGTATACCGGCGGGGAGATCAAGACCAGGCATGAGCCGCTACAGCTCGGCAATGCGGATTTTGACGCCTTCATGGAAGACCTGACAAAGAGCCTCGATAATAAACAGGTCGCGCAATCCGATAAGGATGAGCTCTTGGGGCTCCTCGGCAAGCTGAGACCGGACGTGGTGGCCACCTATGGTGGCGGACCCTAACGCATCTCCCGCAACGCAAGGCGCCGCCCGGGAATGGCCCGCACGCTGCGGCGGTCTATTAACAATCACAGCGCTTGGCGCTCATCCTCGGTAAACAGGCGCAGGCGGTACAGGCGCCAGGGGCCGGCATCCGCCCGGCGGCACATCCCGAAACGGAAGGGAGGGAGCATCCCTGGCAGCGTGTAACGCAGATCGGTGAACCATACGCAACGCGCCGCCCCGCCGCGGTCGACCCGGTATAACGCGGGAAAACGCGCGAATTCGCGAAAACCGGCGAAGCCGTCCAGAGACCAGACCTCGCGCGCGAGCGGCGCCGCGCCGGGATCGGCGCCGAAGCGCGGGTAACGCGTCCAGCGCGCGGCATCAGGCGCCACATAGGAGGCCGCCGTGGATGGAAATAGCCACGCGCCGGGGGACGCGAGCCCGTCCGGCCCGGTGAGCCGAAGATGGGTTTCGTAAACATCGAGCTCTTGTGAGACGATGATTTTCCAATTGAACGGCGAGAACGGCTGCGCCATGGCGTGAACGCCGGCCTCGCCGAGCGCCCGGCCGCGGACATAGGCGTGTCCGATGGCGAGCGCTTGTGTGTAGAGGAAATGCTGCAAGCCGAGATAACTCCCGAGCACGCCCAAAGCCAGGATCGCGGCGCGCCGGGCGTTCCATTTGAAAGAGACCAAAAGCCCGATCAGGAGCGTCCCGGAAAAAACGGGATCGATGACATAGGTGATCGGCAAGCTCACCCGGACTTGCGAAAACGGCGCCCAGATCTGCGTGCCGTAGGCCGTGATCAAATCGCCCCCGATATGCGCGCTGATCCCGAGCACGCATAGCGGGTAAAAAGCTTGCCATCCCGCGCCGCTTAGCAGATACGGACACGCCGCGGCCACCAGACCCGCCCACAGCGGCATCAGCACCAGAGAGTGCGTCAGCCCTTGGTGTAGATTGAGATAGGCCAGCGGAGCGGCCCAAAAAACCAGATAATCGATGTCGGGAAACGCCGCCGCGATAAAACCCGCCGACACCCGTTGGCGCACCGGCAGTCTGACAAATCGTGCCGCGCCGAAGGCCTGGCCCAGCAGGGCGCCGCTCAGGCCATGGGTGAAAGTATCCAAAGCATCTAAGAGTTTGTGAAAAAACCGTCACGAGCGAAGGGAGGTCGTGTTCCGCCGGAGCGCAGGAACCGCAGTGTATATGGAAATACATGAGGATTCCGAGCACCGCCGGAACGCGAGATCCCGAGCGCAGTAGGTTTTTTCACAAACTCTAAGCGGGCGGTTCGGGGTCAATACCGGGCACTGCCGCGCTTGGCCCCACCGTCGCGTGGGCGAAGCGTTCCGCGATGC
>JBIMKC010000108.1:0-7962 GCA_043673925.1 Chromatiales bacterium
AATCAGCCTACCCGTTTCACCAGCATGGTTCTGTGATGTATTCACATTTCGGCGATACGGTCTGGACCGAACCGCGCCAAGGTGCGGAATAAAGCGAGGAAGGGGAAAGGGGCCCTTTAGCAAGAGGTGGGGTGGCCCAAGAACGATCCGCTGCACGCCGATAGTTGATGAAATAACCTGCCGCGTTCCATCGTGCTCAGACAACTCCGCCTTCTGAGCGCGTGGCTTGTTCCAGCCAGATACAGGTGGCCATGCGGCCGGTGAGGCCGTCGCGGCGGTGCGAGAAGAAGCGATCCGCCTCGGTATAGGTGCAATGCTCACCACCATAGAGGTCCCCTACCCCGTGTTGTTCGAGGAGCATGCGCGCGGCGCCTGTCAGGTCCAGGGTCCAATGCCCGGCACGTGTCGGTTGGAAAGCCGCCGCTAATGCTCCGCGCATCGTGGTAAGTGCCTGCCGCACGTCCTCACCGACTTCGTAGACCGCAGGACCGATCGCGGGGCCGAGCCACGCAAGGAGGCGCGACGACGGTCGTTGCATGGCTGCGATGCCAGCTTCGATAATCCCGCGCGCGATCCCGCGCCACCCGCAATGCAGCGCGGCCACGCGCGTACCGTCACGGTCGCAAAGCAACACCGGCAGGCAATCGGCGGTGAGCACGGCACACACGATGCCCGTTGCCGAGGTACAGGCGCCGTCGGCTTGCGGGCCGGCATCCGCATCGGCGGGGTCTATCACGTGGGCGCCATGCTGCTGTTCCAGCCAACGCGGCGGAACCCCGATACCCAAAGCCGCAAAAAGCGCGTTGCGGTTGGCGCGTACCGCCACGGGATCATCCCCCGTGTGCTCGGCGAGGTTGAACGAATCGTAGGGCGGCAGGCTCAGGCCGCCCATGCGTGTCGTCGCGCAGGCGCGTATGCCACGCGGAGCGGGCCAATCGGGCGTAATAAGGCTCGGGCTGAGCGCCGCGGTCTTTGGCATCAGGGGGGACGCGTTCCGGATCGGAATACCCGCGCATCCTCGCTTAAGGCCTCCAAGAGCAGGGCCATATCCGGGGGGAGAGGGGATTGCCATTCCAGCTCGCGTCCGGTCGAGAGGTGCAGAAGCCGCAGCCTCGAGGCGTGCAGCGCCTGGCGCTTGAATCCTTGCAGGGCCCGGTTTAGCGCCGGCGTCGCGCCCGGCGGCAGCAGCAGCCGGCCGCCGTAGACCGGATCCCCCACGATGGGCATGCGCAGGTGCGCCATGTGCACGCGGATCTGATGGGTCCTTCCGGTTTCAAGCCGGAGCCGCAGGTGGGTATGCGCGCGAAAGGGCCGCACAACGCGATAGTGGGTCACGGCTTCCCGCCCCCCCGCCACGACCGCCATGCGCGTGCGCTGAACCGGATGCCGGCCCACGGGGGCGGACACCGTGCCACCGGCGACCGACGCGCCCCGAACTACCGCATCGTATTCCCGCATGATCCGCCGTGCTTTAAGCTCTTTTACCAAGTAAGTGTGCGCGCGCGGCGAACGCGCAATCAGGAGTAAACCTGAGGTCTCTTTGTCGAGCCGATGCACGATCCCGGCACGCGGTAGAACCGCCAGCCCCGGATCGAAATGCAGCAGCGCATTGAGCAAGGTGCCTGCACGATTCCCAGCCCCGGGATGCACGACCAGTCCCGGGGGTTTGTCGATAACGATGAGGTCTTCGTCCGCATGTACGATCGTGAGCGCGATCGGCTGCGGTTGCGACGCGACGCACACATCGACACTCGCCCAAAGCTCCACGGCTTCCCCTCCGCGGAGGATTTCCCGCGGTTTCACGCGCCGGTGGTTCACCAGCAGCTTGCCATCGAGGATCCAGCCCTTGAGCGTGGTTCTCGAATAATCGGCGAACAGGCGGCTCGCGGCTTGATCGACGCGCATGCCGGTGAATTCGCCCGGGATCACCGAGGTGAGGTGCGTCCCGTTCATGAGATCATCGTTTCGCATCCGCCCACTGGATCACTGAAACTCGCCCTGGGATTTGAATAACAATAGAATGAATAATATGCCCAAAAGCTTGCATTGACCGCTATGCGCATCTTGTATCTTCTGATCATCCTCGCGGCGCTCGCCGGTTGCGCCATCTTCGGCGACGATAAAGAAGACGAGACGGCCGATTGGTCCGCCGAGAAATTATACGCCGAGGGAAAAGAGTCGTTGGAGTCCGAGTACTACACCAAGGCCGTCGAGTACTACGAAAAGTTGCTCGCCCGGCACCCTTTCGGTGTGCATGCCCAGCAAGCCCAACTCGACCTTGCCTACGCCTATTATAAAAACGACGAATCCGCCTCGGCCGTCGCCGCCTGCGACCGATTCATCAAGCTCTACCCGGACCACTCCCATGTGGATTACGCGTACTATCTGAAGGGATTGGCCAATTTTAGTCAAGGCAAGGGACTGACGGAACGCTATTTGCCGGTCGATCCTTCGCAGCGCGATCAAGCCACGGCATCGAAATCGTTTGAAGATTTTTCGGAGCTTGTTAAACGCTTTCCGAAGAGCCGCTATGTCAAGGATGCGCAGTTGCGCATGACCTATCTACGCAACCTGTTGGCGCAGCACGAGATCAATACCGCCCATTACTATATGCGCCGCGGAGCCTATGTCGCGGCGGCCAATCGCGCGCGTTACGTGGTGGAGAACTACCAGCGCGCCCCGGCCATGCCCGAGGCTCTGTTCATGATGGCGAAGGCTTACCGCGTTCTAAAGCTCGATGATCTGGCTAAGGATGCGATCCGCGTCCTCGAGATCAATTACCCGAACCACCCGGGCATCAACGAGCTCAAATCTCTACGGATCAGCGACTAGCGTCGATCTCGGTGTAACCGGAAGTAATGGGATAGCGCCGATCGCGCCCGAACGCCCGCTGGCTGATGCGCACCCCGGGCGCCGCTTGACGCCGCTTGTATTCGTTGCGATCCACCATGCGTACCACTTTGGCGACCGTCGCGGCATCGAAGCCGGCCCGGACGATCTCTTCCGGTGTCTGATCGTCCTCGATATAGCGTTCGAGGATCGGGTCGAGGACCGCGTAGGGCGGCAGACTGTCTTCGTCCTTTTGGCCGGGCGCAAGCTCCGCCGAGGGGGGCCGATCAAGAACTCGCTGGGGTATGACAGGCGCAATCCGGTTGCGCCACGCACTGAGGCGATAGACGAGCGTCTTCGGCACGTCCTTAAGGGGGGCGAAGCCCCCGGCCATGTCCCCGTAGAGCGTCGCGTAGCCGACCGCCATCTCGCTCTTATTACCGGTCGTCAGCACCAGCTTGCCGGTCTTATTCGAGAGAGCCATCAAAATCACCCCCCGGCAGCGTGCTTGAACATTCTCCTCGGTGGTGTCGCGCGGGCGCCCGGCGAACATGGCGCCGAGGCTCTCCTCGAAGGCACTCACCGCCGGCTCGATGGGAATCGTATGGTAAGCGACGCCGAGCCGCCGCGCCTCCTCGGCGGCGTCGCTGAGGCTCATCTCGGCGGTAAAACGCGAGGGCATCAAGACCGCTTCCACGGCGTCCTTGCCCAAGGCATCCACCGCAATCGCCAGGGTCAAGGCCGAATCGATCCCGCCCGAAAGCCCCAGTACCGCGCCGCGAAACCCGTTCTTGCGGGCATAATCGCGGACCCCGAGCACCAGCGCTTGATAGATCCCTGGCTCGGCCTGGCTCGCGGGAACGACCTCGCCCGCACGTAGGCTCACCGGCCGGCCGGGATCCAGGTCCACCGGGTAAATGCCTTCGGTGAAATCGGGCGCCCGGAAGCAGACGGCGCCGTTCGCGTCGAGAACCGTGGAGCCCCCGTCGAACACCAATTCGTCCTGGCCTCCGACCAGATTGACGTAGATGATCGGCAGACCACTCTCATGGCAGGCGCGCTTCAATACCTCCTCGCGTTCCGCCGCCTTGCCGAGATGGAAGGGCGATGCGTTAATATTGACGATCGCCTGAGCGCCGGCGTCGCGCGCCTGCAAGGCGGTGCCGCCGATCCAGATGTCCTCGCAAATGCTGAGGGCAAGCGCGATGCCCTTGATCTCGACGACCTGTGCGGCCCGGCCGGGCACGAAGTAACGCTTCTCGTCGAAGACGCTGTAATTGGGCAGGTGTTGTTTATGATAGGTGGCCTTGATGCGGCCCGTTGCGATCAGAGAACAGGCGTTATAAAGCCGCCCCTCATGCAGCCTCGGGTAGCCCACCACCAGTTCCACGCCTCGGACGCGCTGGGAGATCTCCGCAAGCGCGCTCTGTACTTGCCGCCAGAGGCCCGGGCGCAGGACCAGGTCTTCGGGCGGATAGCCGGTAAGCGACAACTCCGGGAATACGACCAGATCGGCCGTCAGCCGGTCACGGGCTTCTTCGGCGGCGGCCAGGATCCGCTGGGCGTTCCCCCGGATATCGCCGACCGTGAGGTTCAACTGGGCGAGGGCGATGCGCAGCGATCCCATCGCTTTATGCGCTCCCACCTGCGACGATGCGCGGGCGCTACGAAGCTACCTCTTCAAGCACGCGGCCAGCGCTGACCCGATTTCGGCCGGGGAGCGTACGGTCACCACCCCGGCCGCTTTCAGCGCTCGGTATTTCACTTCCGCCGTGCCTCCCCCGCGCGAGATGATAGCGCCCGCGTGCCCCATGCGTTTGCCGGGCGGCGCGGTGACTCCAGCGATGTAAGCGACGACCGGTTTGGTAACATGCGCCTGGATATATTCCGCCGCCTCTTCTTCTTCCGTGCCTCCGATCTCGCCGACCAAAATGATGCCCCGGGTGTCTGGATCTTGTTCGAATAACTGCAAACACTCGACGAAATCGATGCCGTGTATGGGATCACCGCCATTCCCCAGGCAAGTGCTCTGCCCGAGGCCGAGTTGCGTGGTCTGATGCACGGCCTCGTAGTTCAGCGTCCCGGAGCGGGACATGATGCCCGCGCATCCCGGCCGGTGGATGCTGGCCGGCATGATACCGATCTTGCACTGCCCGGGGGTGATGATGCCGGGAGAGTTGGGGCCGATGAGGCGCGTTTCGGGATACTGGCGCAGGCTCGCCCGGAGATTGAGCATGTCACGGATGGGGATCCCTTCCGTGATACAGACAATGAGCCGGATCCCGGCATCGGCCGCTTCCGCGATCGCCTCCGCGGCATAAGGTCCCGGCACGAAGATCACGCTCGCCGCGGCCCCGGTCCCATGCACGGCTTCGTAGACGGTATCAAACACCGGCAAGCCGAGATGAGTCTCCCCGCCGCGCCCGGGCGTGACCCCCCCCACGATCCGGGTGCCGTACTCGAGCGCCTGTTGTGAATGGTACGTGCCCTGCCGGCCGGTGAAACCCTGGCAGATCACGCGGGTATTTTTGTCGACGAGTATGGCCATCACGCGCCCCCTACGGCAGCCACCGCCTTGCGAGCGGCATCGCTCAGGTCCTCGGCGGCGGTGATTGAAAACGATGTCTCGGCCAGAATCTTCCGGCCTCGATCCACATTGGTTCCTTCGAGCCGCACGATCACGGGCACTTTCACACCGACTTCTCTAACGGCTTGGATGATCCCCTCGGCGATGAGATCGCAGCGCACAATGCCGCCGAAGATATTGACCAGGATGGCTTTGACCTTGGTGTCGGACACCAAGAGCTTGAAAGCTTCCGCTACCTTGTCCGCGGTCGTGTTGCCCCCGACATCGAGGAAATTGGCCGGCTGGCCGCCGTGCAGCTTGATGACATCCATGGTCGCCATCGCCAATCCCGCTCCGTTCACCATGCAACCGATGTTGCCGTCGAGGCTCACATAGTTCAGGTCGTAGCGCCGGGCGACCTTCTCCTTCGGGTCCTCTTGGGTCGGATCGCGCCATTCGGCAAGCGCCGCTTGGCGGTATAAGGCGTTATCGTCGATCGATATCTTGGCATCCAGGGCTTGGAGCTCGCCCGTATCGGTAATGATCAAGGGGTTGATCTCGATGAGGCTCAGGTCCTTATCGAGGAATAGCCGGAACATGGCCGCTAGAATCGCGGACAGTTGCTTGTCCTGAGTCGCATCGAGCCCCAAGGCCTGAGCGATGCGGCGGCTTTGGAATGATTGCAACCCAAGGATTGGATCGATGGTGAGGCTCAGGATCTTCTCCGGGTCCGTGGCGGCCACCTCTTCGATGTCCATCCCGCCGGCCCGCGAGGCGATGATGGCGAGGCGTTTGGTCCTGCGATCGACCACCATCGCGAGATAAATCTCGGCCACGAAATTCGATGCGCGCTGCACCAGGACGCAATTGACGGGTTGTCCGGCCGGCGCCGATTGCTTGGTAATCAACTGCATACCGAGCATGTTGCGCACGATGCTTTCGACCTTTTCGATGCTGTCCGCGAACTTTACCCCCCCGGCCTTGCCGCGTCCGCCGGCATGAACTTGAGCTTTGATGACCCAGGGTCCGTGCGATTCCGCCGCATGACGCAAGGCTTCCTTGACCGAGTGCGCGGGCTTGCCGGGGGCCACCGCGATCCCGTATTCCTCAAACAGTTTCTTGGCTTGATATTCGTGAAGATTCATAGCTAAAAACCGACGGAGTGAATTCTAACAATAACTAATGCCCATAATACATGGGAATTTTTCTCGCGAGCCGTTCTTCCAAAGTTGAGCAATATAGCGGTCACAGAGCACCCTTGGCATCGACGATGACCTCGGGACAGAAACAGGGCCGAGGAAAGTGAGGTTTGAGATAGTCGCGGTTGAAGTCGTTGATCAACCCGAGAGACCGTCCCTTGTGCATTGCACTAAGCTGTACTACCCTTAATGTCATGCAAATGTCACGCACTTCATATACCTTATGCGCCTTTGAAGCTAGCGGCGACAGGTGACCGCTCGGAGCGGCTCAATCGTGTGATTGACTGGGAGCAGCTCCGGCCGGATTTAAAGCGCATTTGAGAGAAGGAATGGAGGCGCCCCGGCGTTCCTAACCATGAAAAGCATCGGGTTCGTATGAAATAGGAGTACCCATTAATCCAACTGGAACGACAGGAGAATACGCATGAAACGCCTGACTCACTCCCAAAGCGTTACATTAGGTGTTCCGCTCTTTGCTACGCTGGTTTGGCTAACCGCCTTGGGGTTGGCCGCTATTCCAGCATCGGTATCTGCCGATTTCAACAATCCTACCCGCTCGACCAATATCGCTCTCAACCCCGGTGGTTCGCTGCTATTCAATGTCAACCGTGAAGCGCACAGCGTCACGGTATTTCAGGTTAAAGGTGGTGGGGCTGCCCTACAAAATCTGCAGGAGATTCCGGTGGGGCGGGACCCAAATTGTGTGGCGGTCCGCCAGGGAAGGGCATTTGTGACCAATGCGCATAGCGGCACCGTATCGGTTATCAGTTTGACTGGAAAATTCAAGGTCATCAAGGAGATCCCGGTGGGCGCCGAGCCGCGCGGTTGTGTCCTCACCCCCGATAGAAAATCGCTCTATGTCGCCAATCACACTGCCGGTACGCTGTCGGTGATTAATACCCAGTCACTGCGGGTGAGCGATACTATCCCCGTGGGCGGCAACCCTATGGCCCTCGCGATTGTCGGCAATACCGTATTTGTCACCCAGTTTTATGCAAGACTCATCGACGATGGCGATGACCAGGGGGAAGGCTTCGACGACCAGAAGGAGGGCGTGGTGCAGGCCTTCCGTATCAATAATCCTGGCAGCATCACCGAGATCCCGCTGTCGCCGCTCCCAGATTCGGGTTTTACGGCCGACCGCAGCAGATTCTGCAACAACACCGCCGATCCTGATCCGGTGAACCAGGTCTATTGCCCGGATGTGAATGCCAATCCAGGCGATGAGGTCATTACCAAGGACCCCCAAGCGGTCTTTCCCAATCAATTGAATTCCGCGCTCACCTGCGGCGGCAAGCTGTACCTGCCTAGCATCGGCGCGCAGCCGGAGCCGCCCCAGTTCTTCAACACCAATATCCAGGCCCTAGT